>NZ_JAAMOZ010000001.1:322552-645104 GCF_011758645.1 Brooklawnia cerclae
GCCAGGGCGACCAGTATCGAGATCCGCAGGCCGTAGGCGCACCGCACGAACAGGTCGCGGCCGGCGAGGTCGGTGCCGAACAGGTGCCCGAGGGACGGGGGCTGGGCGCCCACGCGGTACTCGACGTCGGTCAGCGGAACCGCGTTGACCAGGGGGACGACGACCGCGTACGCCACCAGCGCCGCGAGCACCACACCGGCGACAGCGCGGGCCAGGGCCCCGCTGGGCAGCAGGTGCGCCAGGGAACGGCGGCGGGGAAGGACGACTTCACAGCTCACGGGGATCAGTCCTCGGATCGAGCAGGGCGAGGGCGACGTCCGACATGATGCCGCCCACCAGGGCGATGGCCGCCAGAAGCATGGAGACGACGCCCAGCAGGGGGAAGTCCTGGGCCAGAGCGGCGTTCACCAGCGACTGCCCCAGCCCGGGCCACGAGAAGATCTGTTCGACCAGCACCGACCCCGCGATCACCTCCGTCAGCCGTGCGCCGGTGATGGCGAGCACGGGGATCATCGCCCCGGGCAGGATGTGCCGCCCGAGTACGCGCCATTCGGGGACGCCGCGCAGGCGCGCCGCCCGCACCCCGGGGTCGCCGGAGGTCTCGATGAGCGCCTTGCGCAGGTGCAGCGTGATCCACGGCAACTGCCCGACGGCCACGGCACCGGCGGGCAGCACCATGTGGCGCACGAGCTCGGTTGCCGTGGCGGGCATGCCGGGGGTCGAGGTGCCGCCGGACGGCAGCAGGCGCAGGCCGAGGGCGAAGACGGCGACGAGCGTGAGGCCGACCAGGAACGGCGGGACGGCCGCGATCACCCACATCACCCGGTCGAGCACCTGCGAGACCAGCCCATGGGGTCGCCGCGCCGCCATCATGGCCAGCGGGATCGAGATCGCGAAGCCGAGCGCCAGGCCGGTGATCATGAGCAGCACCGTCCACGGCAGTCGCGCGGACACCACGTCGGCCACGGGCATGCGTGCCGACATCGAGTAGCCGGGGTCACCGGTGAGGATGCCCCCGATCCACTGGAGCCAGGCCTGCCACCAGGGAAGCTGGGTGACGGCCTGCTCCACGTTCGCCCGGCCGCCTGCACTGACGAACTCGTCCCGGGAGCCGAGGAAGGCTGCCGTCGCGTCCACCGGTGACAGCTCGGCCAGAGCGAAGACCAGCAGGCTGAGGGCCGCCAGCAGCGGGATCAGCCAACCGAGCCGCCGGACCACGAGCCAGCCGATCGCGGACGCCCGGCCGCGACGGCCCGTTCGCCCGCTCCGGCCACCCACGACGATGGATGTCGCGCTCATCGCCAACTCGCCACGTTCCACCATGGGCCCCATGCCACGCCATGTTCGTGGGGTTCAACGACATGCTCGATGGGGGAGTACTGATCGAGGTTCCTGGCGACGTAGGTGTGCTCCAGGACGAAGACGGTCACCATCGGCGGATCGGCCACGAGTTCGGTCTGCAACTCGCGATAGTCGGCGTCGCGGGTCTCGGTGTCGGCCTCACCACGTGCCTGGTCGAGCAACTCGTCGACCGTGGCGTTGGAGTACTGGCTGGGGTTCGAGTACGGGTCGTCCGGATCGTAGGCCGCGAACGACGAGTGCAGGTCGCCGTACGCCTGGGTGTCGGGGTCGTAGGGCACGTCGCCCCCGCCCAGGACGAACGCGGTGTTCGCGATCTTCTCCTTGGCCTGAGGACGGTCGACGGCGAGCAGGTGCACCTCGATGCCGAGCTTGGCCATGTCGGACGCGAACGCCTGGGCGAGGTCGCGGCGGACCGTGTCCTCGGAGAAGTACATGAGGTCGAAGGAGAACCGGAGGTCGTCCTTCGCGCGGATACCGTCGTCGCCGATCGTCCAGCCGGCCTCGTCGAGCAGGGAGGCGGCCTGCTCGGGGTCGTAGCCGAACGAGGCGTCGGCGTTGTAGGCATCGCCGAACGAGGGGGTGATCGGCGTGCTGATCGCGGTGCCGTGGCCGGCGAGGATCCCATCGACCATCGCCTGGCGGTCGGTGCCGAGATTCAGGGCGACGCGGACGTTCGTGTCGGTGAAGAACGGCAGGCTCTGCGGCAGGGTGATGCCGCGGTAGTCGCCGGCCGGGTTGGTGAACATCTCCAGGCCCTGCTGCCCGTCGAGTTCCTCGGCCACCAGCGGGGAGAGCTGGGCGCCGTCGAAATCACCGGACAGCAGCCGCTGCGCGCGGGCGTTCTCGTCGCTCACGAAGCCGATGTAGATCGTGTCGATCAGCGGTGCGCCCTGCCAGTAGTCGTCCCGGGCTGTCAGGGTGATCGACTCACCCTGTTTCCATTCCGTGAGGGTGTACGGGCCGGTGCCGACGGGCTCGCGGGCCAGCGAGGAGTCGAGGATCGACCCGCCGACCTTCTCGGACGCGGGGATGCCCAGCGTGAGGCGGCTCGGGAACGCGGCGTAGGGCGCCGACAGGGTGAACACCACCGTGTGGGGATCAGTAGCGGTGATGCCGGTGAGCAACTCGTAGTCGCCGCGCAGGGGTGACTCGGTGGCAGGGTCGAGCACAGCCTCGTAGGCGGCGACGACATCGTCGGCGTCGAACACCGAGCCGTCACTGAAGGTCACGTCGTCACGCAACGTCACCGTCCACTCGGTCAGATCGGCGTTGGACGTGGGCATCTCGGTGGCGAGCTGGGGCTCCAGGCCGTCGGTTCCCACTGCCACGAGCGAGTCGTAGAACTTCGACGTGATGCTGAAGGTGTACTCCAGCGGGTTCAGGGTCTCGTACTCGTTGGTCTCGGCCAGCCTCAGAGTCGTCGACCCGTCCTGGGACGGTGACGACGACGGGGACGCCTGGCACGCGGTGACGGTGAGCACCGCCACCGCGGTGGCCAGGAGCTTGGAGATGCGCATGGTGTCCTTCATCTTTCCTGTTCTTGGCGAATGCGTGTGCGGCGCGTTCTATGCAACCGCAATTCTCGGGTCGGCGACACTCTGCAGCAGATCGGCGACGGTGTTGATGGTGATGTAGAGGCCACCGAGGATCAGCGTGACCGCGGCGACGGACGGGAAGTCCGACACCGGAAGGCTCGCCGACAGATATGATCCCATGCCTCCCCAGCTGAACACCGACTCGACCACCAGCACACCACCGAACATGAACCTCAGGTGCAGGGCGCTCATCGACAGTGCCCCGTTGATGGAGTTGCGCAGCACATGGCGGAACAGCACCTTGCGCTCGGTGAGGCCCTTGGCCGTGGCGGTGCGGACGAAGTCGGTGGACAGGGTCTCCAGCAGGCTCGAGCGCAGGACGCGTCCGATGGCCAGTGCGGGCCCCACCGCCAGGGCGATGCCCGGCATGATCAGGTGCTGGAGGGCATCGCCGATCAGGGCGGGATTGCCGCTCAGGATGCCGTCGAGCACCAGGAACCCGGTCGGCCCGGTGTCGGACAGGCTGGTTCTGCCCCGGCCGGGCAGCACGTCGAGGACGCGGTAGAACACGATCAGGCCGACGATGCCGATGAGGAAGGTCGGTGCGGTCGACCCGACGAACAGCAGGCCGCGGCCGAGCCCGGCCCCCGGCCACTTGAGCAGGGAAGAGATCGCGAACAGGGCGCCCAGCACGAGGGCCACGATGAACGCGAACATGACCAGTTCCATGGTGGCGGGGAAGGCGGACGCCAGGTCCTTGGTCACCGGGTTGTGGGTGCGGAAGGATGTGCCCAGGTCGCCGTGCAGGAGCCCACTCAGGTAGCTGAAGTAGCGGACGAGCACCGGCCGGTCGAGGCCGAGCCGTTCCCGGGCGGCGGCGATGGCCTCAGGGGAGGCGTTGTTGCCGATGGTGGCGGCGACCGGGTCGGCACCGGAGACCTCCTGCAGGGTGAAGACGACGATGGTCAGCACCCACAGCAGGCCGATGGTGGATGCGAGTCGGATGGCGAGGAATCGGAGATTTGCCATGGTTCACCTCGAGGCTGCGAATCGATTGCGGATGGCGTCGCCGGCCAGGTTGGAGATCAGACTCAGGAGCATGACGACCATGCCGTAGGTGAGCGGGATCCACCAGGCGTTCAGGATCTCTGTGAGGCTGCTCGACGTGTCGGAGCCGAGTTCGGGCGCTGGGGCCGGCTGGCCGAGCCCGAGGAAGGACAGGCTCGACAGGACGAGCACCACGTTGCCGATGTCGAGGCTCGCGCTGATGATCGCGGTCGGGACCGTGCCGGGCAGCAGGTGGCGCCACATGATGCGGAACCAGCCGACCCCCGCCAACCGGGCCGCCTCGACGTGGGGCCGGGTCGCCAGGGCCCGGGTCTCGCCGCGGATGATGCGTGCGTAGTAGGGCCACCACACGATGCTCACGGCGATGAAGGTGTTGACCAGACCGGGGCCGAGGGCGGCCGCCACCGCGACGGCGACGAGCATCGAGGGCAGGGCGAGGAAGACCTCGGTGAAACGCATCAGCACGGTGTCGACCCAACCGCCGAACATGCCGGCGATCAGCCCGATGATCGTGCCGATGACCAGGCCGGTGCCCGTGACGACGATGGACATCAGCCAGCTGGTGCGCAGGCCGAGGAGCACGCGCGAGGCCACGTCGCGTCCGATCGAGTCGGTGCCCAGCAGATGGCCGGGTGACAAGGGGGTGAGTTTCGGTGTGCCCGTGGGTTGCACGGGATCGTAGGGGACCAGGAGCGGGGCCAGCAGGCCGATCAGCGTGACGGCGAGCAGGATGCCGATGAAGACGTAGTCGACGGCGGCGCTGCGGCTGGTGCGGGTGGGACGACGGCGGGCCAGAAGCCGCCAACGGGGCTGGACGCTGGTCGCTGTGAGGGCGGTCATCACCGTTCTCCTTCCCGGATGCAGGCGACCTCGTGGCGCAGGGGATCGGACGACGACCGCTGGTTGACCGCGGTGAGCTGGGGGCTGATGGACAATGCGGAACACTCGGAGGTGGCGATGGGGCAGCGCGGGTGGAAGGCGCAGCCCGCGGGTGGTTCGAGCGGACTGGCGGGCTCGCCCTGCAGCGGGGTCACCTCGACTCCCGGTTGGGGGACGGCGTCCACCAGGCTGCGTGTGTAGGGGTGGCGTGGGTTGGCGATGACGTCGGTGGCCTGCCCCATCTCGACGATCTGGCCGAGGTACATCACGGCGATCCGGTCGGAGATGATGCGTGCGACCGCGAGATCGTGGGTGACGAAGAGCACGGCGAGCCCGAGATCCCGCCGCAACTGGTTGATCAGGTTGAGCACGTTGGCCGCGACCGAGACGTCCAGTGCGCTGGTGGGTTCGTCACACAGCAGGATCTTCGGCGGGACGATGGTGGCGCGGGCCAGCGCGACACGCTGACGCTGGCCGCCCGACATCTCGGAGGGACGCGCCCCGAGGATCTCGTCGGGCAGTCCGACCCTGTCCATGATCTCGTGGGCCCGGGCTTCCTTCTCGTCCTTGGTGAGCTTGTCCTTCAGGCGTTCATAGAGCATCTCGCGCGCGGTGAGCCACGGGGTGAGGGACGAACCCGCGTCCTGGAACACCATCTGGATGGCCGTGCCACCGGGATCGTGCACGTTGCCGGTGTACTGCTTCTCCAGCCCGCCGGCGATTCGCAGCAACGTCGACTTGCCCGAGCCACTCTCGCCCACGATGGCGATCGACTCGCCCGGTTGCAGGTTGAGGCCCACGCCGCGCAGGGCGGCGAGGTGTGCTCGGCGGCCCCTGTGGTCGCGCACCTTGAAGGTGCAGTGCACGTCGCTCGCGGTGAGCAGCGGCATGCCCGCGGTGACGGGCGGCAGCGATTCGAGCAGCGGCTGTTCCTCGCTGGCCAGTTCGGCGATGTCGAGGGTGCTCGCCTTGAAGCAGGCGACCCGGTGGTCCACGGCGCCGGTCTGGCCGGCGCCGAACGACTCCAGCGAGGGAATTCCCGCCTGGCAGTCGTCGGTCACCGCGACGCAGCGCGAGGCGAAGGGACAGCCCCCGTTCTCGGCGGGGTGGGTGGACTCGATGGGAAGCGCCCACAGTTTCCGGTTGCGGTCGGAGGTCAGCGACAGCCGCGACCCCAGCAGGCCGAGGGTGTAGGGGTGGCGGGGCTGGTTGAGCACCTGCTCGGTGGAGCCGATCTCGACGATGCGTCCGCGGTACATGACGGCGATGCGATTGGCCACCTGCGCGGCGACGCCGAGATCGTGGGTGATCATGACGACGCTGCAGCCCAGTTCGTCGCGCATGGAGTTGATGAGCTTCAGCACCTGGGCCTGCACGGTGACGTCGAGGGCGGTGGTCGGCTCGTCCGCGATCACGAGCTCCGGCCTGCCCGCCAGTGCCATCGCGATCATGATGCGCTGCCGCAGGCCGCCGGACAGCTGGTGGGGGAAGGCCGTGAACCGGCGCTCGGGCTGCGGGATGCCGACCGACCGCATGAGCTCGATCGCCGTCTTCTGATCGCCGGCCTTCTCCACGATCTGCTTGCCGACCAGCATCGTGGGGTTGAGAGAGGTCATCGGATCCTGGAACACGACCCCGAGGCGTTCCTGCCGCGCCGCCCGAATCTGATCGGCCGGGGCACGGAGCATGTCGAGGCCGACGACGTTCAGCCGCCCCGTGATCCGGGGATGGGACGAGGCCGGCAGCAGGCCCAGCATCGACATCGCCATGACACTCTTGCCGGAACCCGATTCGCCGACGATCCCGAGGATCTCGCCGCGGCCGACATCCAGGTCGATGCCGTGGAGGATCTCGGACTGCTGCCCCCGGCGGGACAGGCAGACCTTCAGATCCCGTAGCGACGCGACCGCGTCTGGAGGGATGTCCGGCTGCGCCGGGTCGCTGGCCAGCGGTGGATCACTGATGAGTGACGTCATGGTCATCGTGATGCTCCTTGCTCTCGTGCGGTTCTGGTCCAGTCCGGTTGGGGTTCGGGGTCGGTGAGGCCTGCGACCTCGCAGGCCAGTGGGGTGACGATCGGCTCGTCGTCCTCCGCGGAATCCTCGACGGGCATGACGTCGTCCTCGGCGGGGTCGCCGTCCTGGGGGAGGGGCGTGGGCTCGTCGTCCTCCGCGAGGCTCGCGACCCGCTGGTTGCGGGCGCCGGAGGTCAGGGTGAGGATCACCGCGACGACCAGGCAGACCCCGGCCGCGATGATCCACAGCCCGCGGGCACCCAGGTGGTCGAGGGCGAAGCCGCCCACCACCGGGCCGACGACGGTGGCCAGGTTGAAGTTCAGGGAGTACACGCCCTGGTACCGGCCGCGTAGCTCGCGTCGTGCCAGGTCAGCCGAGATCGACTGCGCCTGGGCGTGGGAACCGAGCTCGCCCAGCGTCCAGATGGCGACGGTCAGGAAGTAGACGGTCATCGACCCCGCGACCGACTGCAGACCGACCCCGACGGCGGTCAGGGCGATGGCGGCGGCGGTCACGCGTTCCCGCGACCAGCGCCCCAGGATCCGGGCGCTGGGAATCTGCAGCAGACACAGCAGCAGCCCGTTGAGGGTGAGCAGATGGCCGTAGCTGGAGCTGGCGAAGCCCTGCGCGGTCATGATCAGGGGCAGCGACGTGGTCGACTGGTTGTAGACGACGGAGTAGAGGAACATCACGAGCGTGAACGTCACGAAGACGCGGTCGCGGAGCACTGCGGTGATCCCCTTGCCCGCGCGAAGCGGGGGAGCGGACACGTCCTCCAACGAGGAGGACAGCGGCCCCACGTCCGAGGATCCTTCGGTGATCGAGGTCCGGGTCTCCGGCACGCGGAGCAGGACGATGACCAGGGAGGCCACCAACAGCAGCGCCTGGCCGTAGAACAGGAGCGAGAAGTTGCTGTCGGCGAGGTACCCGGCCAGCATCGGGCCGACCGCCCATCCCAGGTTGATCGCCCAGTAGTTGTAGTTGTACGCGGTGCGCCGGTGGGCTGCGGGCACGATGTCGCCGATCATCGTGATGATGACCGGCCCCGCCGCACCGTTGAAAAGGCCGTAGACGAACAGGAACGCGGCCGTCACCAGGGAGCCCTGCACCGAGGGGATCGCCACGAGCACGGCCACCGACAGGATGAGGCTCCATGCCAGGACCGTCTTGCGTCCGAGCCGATCGGCCAGGATGCCGCCGACGAGTGACGAGAGCACCACCCCGATGCCGTAGGTGGAGACGACCACGCCGGCCTCGCCCGCGGTCAGCCCGACGTGTTTGGTCAGGAAGATCGTCATGAACGGCACGACGAAGCGGCCGATCCAGGTGACGAGTTCGGCGGCCCAGAGCCACCAGAACGAGGCTGGCAGATCGGACATCCGGGTGTGGCGTGCGGGTGTGGCGGTCATGTATCTCCCTTGCGGGTGACGGGCACCAGGCCCGCCACCCGCGGTCGCGGTTCGTGCGTCTTTGTCAGGCGATGGACAACTTGTTGAAGTCGAGGGTGTACGGCGCCGCGATGTTGTGCGCATCCTCGACCCCGGCCAGCCAGGGCTGAGCGACCATGAAGTCGCTGATCCAGGCGAAGGTCGGGTTGCACATGTGCTCGTAGGCGGCGTCACCGGCCTGCGCGTAGGTCTCGGCGTCGCCGGTGCGCAGGGCCTCGGTCAGCAGCGAGGTGACGTCCTCGGAGGAGCACTGCAGGTAGTTCAGGCCGCCGTCGGCGTCCCAGAACACGTGCCCGTGCATGTAGGCGTTGTTCGAGTCGGGCCAGGTGCCCGGCGAGACGAAGACGTCGGGCGCGTTGGCCGGGTCGCTGGCGAAGCTGCCGTAGATCTCGGAGGTCTGGTGTGAGGCCGCGGTCGCGTTCATGCCGAGGGCCTGGAGCTGTGCCGCGATGAGGTTGCTCATCTGCTCCGCGTCGGACGAACCGGCCGTGTAGCCGATGTCGATCGCGGTGCCGGCCGGCAGCGAGGAGACCCACTCCTGCAGGGCGTCCGGGTCATAGACCAGTTCCCGGCTGTCCACGTCGGCCGGGAGCGCGCCCTCGGGGTAGTTGCCCTCGGACGGCTTGCCGCTGTACATCACCGTCTGGTCGATGAGAGTCGCCCAGTCGATGCCCTCGAACAGCGCCTTGCGGGCCGACTCGTCGGCCAGCAACTCACGGTTGGGGTTCATGTAGAACACGCCGACCTGGAAGGAGGGCAGGGTGTAGGCGCTCAGCGCGTCGCTGTTGACGTAGCCCTCACGGGACGCGTTGGGGATCTGGCCCAGCATGGCGTGCAGGTCGCCCTTCTCGAGCGCCAACTGCATGGCCGACACCTCGGTGTAGACCGGCATGTCGATCGTGGTGAACGTCGGCTCCTCGTCGCCCCAGTAGCCGTCGTACGCCTGGAGTTCGTAGCCGGAGTCGACCTCGGCCTTGGTCAGGGTGTAGGGGCCGGTGCCGCCGTCGTGTGTGGACAGGTAGGTCTGGGCGTAGTCGTCGCCTGCCTGCTCGGAAAGGATGGTGGGGCTGATCATGCGCAGGCCGTAGGGGGAGGCGAGGTAGTCGAGGAAGGCGGAATTCGGGGCAGACAGCGTGATCGTCACGGTGTAGTCGTCGATCGTGTCGACCTGGGCGACGTCGGAGACCATGTAGGCGGGGCCGCCGTCGACGTCGAGGCGCCGCTGGATGGAGGCCTCGACGGCGTCGGCGGTGAACGGCGTGCCGTCGTGGAAGGTCACTCCTTCGCGCAGGTGGAAGGTGTACTGGCTGTTGTCGTCCGACACCTCCCACGACTCGGCGAGCAGCGGGACGATCTCCGCCTCGGTGGAGTTGCCCGCCTCGTAGCGCACCAGGCCCTCGTAGACGTTGGTGGTGATGGCCAGGCCGGCACCGGCGTAGTAGATGTCGGGGTCCGGCGGCTGACCGGGGTCGTTGAGGAAGCCGAGCCTCAGCACGCCGTCGGTCGGTGCCTGTGAGGTCGAGGCGTCGTCGCCCCCGCCGCTGCAGCCGGTGACGGCCACCGCGAGTGCGGCGAGGAGTGCCGCGGCGCGCATGCGGAACCTGCGACGCGGCCTGGATGGGTTGTCGGGTGTCATATCTGTTCAGCCCCTTCGGGTCGTGTTTTCTGAGCTACTTCTCGTCGCGGAAGATCTGGTTGCGGGGGTTGCCCTGGCTGTCGAGCCCCTGGCCCAGGGCGTAGGGATGCGCGTAGTGGGGGTCGGTGAGCCCCTGGCGGCGCATGGCGATCCCGGTGAGGGTCTCGCGGATGGCGCGGTTGGCCAGCAGCGAGGTGATCTGCCCGCGGTCGTCGTAGGGGGGTGAGACCTCGACGACGTCCATGGCGACGATGCCGACCTCGGCCGCCAGTCGCCTCACTGCGGTGAGGACGTTGATGCTGGTCAGGCCGCCGGGCTCCGGGGTGCCGGTGCCGGGAGCGAACGCGGGATCGGTGACGTCGACGTCGAGCGAGACGTAGAGGTGATCGGCCTGGTCGAGGGCCTGATCGACGGCGCGTTGGAGCACCTTGTCGAACCCGTCGTGGATGATCTCGGCCATGAAGTGGGTGCGCATCTGCTGCTCATCCATCCAGTCCAGGGTCTCCTGCTCCGGCCAGTAGCCGCGCAGGCCGACCTGGACGAAGTTCTTGCCGGGGACCGCGCCGGATTCGATGAGCTTGCGCATCGGGGTGCCGTGGGACGCCAGCGACCCCGGCATGTCCGCACCGGTGTCGGCGTGGGCGTCGAAGTGGACGATGCCGACCTTGCCGTAGCCGTAGTGGTCGGCGACGGCGGTGGCGCAGGGCCAGGTGATGGCGTGGTCGCCACCCATGATGATCGGGATCGTGTCCGACTCGACGATGGTGCCGATGAACTTGCGGATGCCCTCGAAGGTGGCCGGGGTGTTGCCGACCTTGATCGGCGCGTCCCCGTAGTCGCAGACGTTGAGCTCTTCCAACGCGTCGACGTGGGTCTCCAGCTCGAAGTGCGGTCGTCCGTATCCGCCCTTGTAGTCGCACATGCGGATCGCGAGCGGGCCGTGGTTGGTGCCGGTGCGGCCCGTGGCGGTGGAGTCCCAGGGGACGCCGCAGATGGCGACGTCCATCTCGCCGGCGACGAGGTCCTCGGGGGTCAGGCAGACCGGCAGTTTCGCGAAGGTCTGGATGCCGGAGAAGCCTCCCTCAGCGCGGCGGTTGACGAAGATCGGCCCGGGTTTGCGTCCCTGATTGAAGTCGTCGACCGCGCCGTGGCCTTCCAGGCCGGTGCCCAGCCGCGGCGGCTGCTCCCAGAATCCGTCGGGCCAGAGTTCGTGGGTGTGGTGGTCGTGATCGTGATCGTGTGTGTGTTCCGACATCGTGGTGTGCAGACCTTTCGAATGCGTGAGTGTGCAGAAGTCGTCAGTTGGCCGGGGGTTCGGTGCCCGGTTCGGTCCACAGCGAGCGGGGATCGGCGTACCTGGGGGTGATCAGGCCGCGCCGGCGCATCGCGATTCCGGTGAGCGCCTCGCGGATGGCGCGGTTGGCCAGCAGGACGGTGATCTGACCCTGGTTGTCGTAAGGGGGCGAGACCTCGACGACGTCCATGGCGACGATGCCGACCTCGGCCGCCAGTCGCCTCACCGCGGTGAGGACGTCGATGCTGGTCAGGCCACCTGCCACCGGGGTGCCGGTGCCGGGAGCGTAACCGGGGTCGGTGACGTCGATGTCGAGTGAGAGGTAGAGGCGGTCGGCCCCGTCGAGGGCCTCGTCGATCGCCCGGTCGAGCACTTTGTCGAACCCGTCGTGGATGATCTCGGCCATGAAGTGGGTGCGCATCTGCTGGGTGTCCATCCAGTTGAGCAACTCCTGGTCGGGCCAGTAGCCGCGCAGGCCGACCTGGACGAAGTTCTTGCCGGGCACCGCACCGGATTCGATGAGCTTGCGCATCGGGGTGCCGTGGGAGGCCAGCGAGCCGTGCATGTCGTCACCGGTGTCGGCGTGGGCGTCGAAGTGGACGATGCCGACCTTGCCGTAGCCGTAGTGGTCGGCGACGGCGGTGGCGCAGGGCCAGGTGATGGCGTGGTCGCCGCCCATGATGATCGGGATGGCATCGGATTCGACGATGGTGCCGACGAACTTGCGGATGCCCTCGAAGGTGGCCGGGGTGTTGCCGACCTTGATCGGGGAATCGCCGTAGTCGCAGACGTTCAGATCGGCCAGCGCGTCGACGCGCACGTCGAGGTGCGAGTGGGGGAACCCGTACCCGCCGACGTAGTCGCACATGCGGATCGCGAGCGGGCCGTGGTTGGTGCCGCTTCGTCCACCAGCTGTGGAGTCCCACGGGACGCCGCAGATGGCGACGTCCATCTCGCCGGCGACGAGGTCCTCGGGGGTCAGGCAGACCGGGAGCTTGGCGAAGGTCTGGATGCCGGAGAAGCCTCCCTCAGCGCGGCGGTTGACATAGATCGGGCCGGGTTTGCGGTCCTTGTTGAAGTCGTCGACCGCGCCGTGGCCCTCGAGGCCTTTGCCCAACCGGGGAGGCTGCACCCAGAAGCCCTCCGGCCACAGCTCGTGGTGGTGACCGTGATCGTGCTCGTGGTCATGTTCGTGCTCGTGCGGCTCGGGAGTGTTTTCGGCCATGTACGTCCTTGCTCTAGATGTGCCATCGAGGTGTCTCGGTCGGTGGCGATGTCACAACGTCGAAGCGAACGTAGGTTCTGCCGAATCGTTTCGTCAATATAGTTTCAACGTTAGAAACAAGGTCTTTACACAGCGGTTACATGGGGGGTCGATTTGCCCGCCAGTGGCGGACGACAGGTCGGCCGTCTGTGCCGTTCCTGTGAACGCCCACGTCAGACGGGTGTTGCTGCCTCAGGACGGGGACACTCGGCGCCTACGGCCGGACGATCGCGGAGCCCGCCGTGGTCCTTCCGCTAGTCGAAGCCCGGAAACTGACGTGTGCCGGCACCGTGCGCAGTGCCCCGGGTGCGTTCGCGGCCTCGGCGGGGTCGTCCAGCATCTCGAACAGCCACCTGGCGCAGGCCGCGCCCAGCGAGCGTGCCGGCAGATCCACCGCGGTCACCGCCGGCTCCGCCTGGAGCAGGGAGGGATCGTCCGAACAACAGGCGACGAGCACGTCGCGCCCGGGGACGCGTCCCTGATCGGCGACGGCGCGCAACGCGCCACGTGCGGCCGCGGTCGAGGCTGTCAGGATGAAGTCGATCCCGGGACGCGCCCTCAGTTCGGTGGTGACCCACGACCGGAAGGCCTCGGGGTCGCGGTCGGCGAAGCGCACCTCCCGGAGGCTGCCCACCAGGCCGTTGTGCGCGCACCAGTCGTCGAAGACACGCCGCAGCTCGTCGCCCCAGCCACTGTTGCGGTCGGGGCTGATGATGAGCGGCTCGTGCACCCCCTGCTCGATCACCGTGGCGAGGATCGTCTCCACCGCCCCGCGATGGTCGGCGGCGACCACGGCGCATTTCGGCATCCCCTCGGGCAGATGCTCGCCGGCCACCACGGGCAGGTCGTACGTCATGAGTTCGCGGGCCCGGGTGTCGTCCCCGATGGGGTCGATGATGATGATCCCGTCGACGCGGGGTGCGGTGCGCCTGGGCTCGACCCAGTTGCTGGACAGCACTGTCAGGTCGTAGTCGTGATGCTGCGCGATGGCGATCGCGCCGGCGAGGAAGTCGCGGAAGTACGGGGTCGACAAGGCCGTCACCGCATTCTGATGATGGACGCCGATGGCGTTGGTGCGCCCTGTCCGCAGCCCCTTTCCCAGCGCGCTGGCGACATAGCCCAACTCCGTGGCCGTCTCGGCCACCCGGTCGCGGGTCTGCTTGGTCATGCGCCCGCGCCCGGCGAGGGCGTCCGACGCGGTGCCGATGGAGACGCCTGCCGCTTTGGCGACGTCCTTCAAGGTGACCCTGCCGGGCCGCTTGTCGGCCATGACTGTGACTATAGATGGCCCCGGGCACGGCGAGGGTGCCACCAGTTCGGTGGTGTCGCCGAGAATCGGGATGTCGTCTTGTCCGCTACCGGCGTGTCGGTAGGACGCGCCGAGGACGCCGCGGACGAGATCCCGACTCTCGCCGGTTATCCACAGGCTGCCGGAATCTGGGCACCGACGGGTGCGCTCACCCACCATCCAGGCATGGATCCACTCATCGTCGATGCCCTCGAACGCGGTCGAGGGGTGCTGATGCGCGCCTGCGAACCCGGGCTGGCCGGACGCATCGACGCCGCACGCAAGCGGGGCGAACTGGTCTCCGTCCTCCCGGGTGTCTATGCGCCCTCCGACGCCGCGGCAAGGCTCGATGTCAGGGCGCGAGCGGCCTGCGTCCGCGACCCCGATGCGATCGTCGTCGGGGCGGCCGCGGCCTGGCTGCATGGCTGGGAGGCACTCGGGCAGCCGGACGAGGTGGCCGTCGCGACCCACGTGCTGCGCCGGCGTCCGGGTTTCCGATTCGAACGCCGGGACGTGCCCCCGGAGCTGCTCGGCCGGGTTCACGGCATTCCGGTGACCTCGGCGCCGTTGACCGCAGTGGAGTTGATTCCGGAGCGCGGGCCTGATGCCGTCAACGTGGCACTACGCAGCGGCGTGCGCCTGAGCGAACTATGGACGGCCTTCGAGCGGATGCCGGGCCGACGCGGCAACGCCGTCCGGCGTGAGGTGCTGCTCGACTCGCGCGACAGCCCCTGGTCGGCGGCCGAGCGTCGCGCCCATCGCGCGCTGCGGGACCGGGGAATCGACGGCTGGGCGACGAACCATCCCGTCAGGGCGGCATCGTCGTCCCGGATCGTCGCCTACGCGGACGTCGCCTTCCCGCTGCTGTGGCTCGACATCGAGATCGACGGTCGCGGATACCACGACAGCGACAACGCCTTCGTCTCCGATCGTGCCCGCGACGAGCGGTTGGCCCTGCTGGGGTGGCAGGTCGTCCGGTTCGCGGCTTCCCGGGTGTTCGCCGACCCTGACGGGTTCGCGGACGCCGTGGCCGCGCTCGTCGAGGTGAGGGCGCGTCAGCTGGGACGATGACCGCCAACGGGAATCGGGATCTCGTTTTGTCGCGCCCCGGCGCGTCGGCGGGGCGCGCCGGGGAAGGCTCGGACGAGATCCCGATCCTCGTCAGGCAGCCTGGACGCGTCCCTCGACGTCGTCGAGCAGCCTGCGGTGGAACAGAGGTTCCCCGGTGAGCTCGGGGTGGAAGGCGATCCCCGTGATCGCTCCCTGCCGCACCGCCACCACCGCGTCCCCCCGGCGTGCCAGCACCTGCACCCCCGTCCCCTGGGCGGCGACCATCGGCGCACGGATGAACGCGACCCGGGCAGACCCGTATGCGGTTGCCAGATCGGTCTCGGCGGAGTCGACCTGGGGCCCGAAGGCGTTGCGGCGCACGGTCACGTCCAGCACGGCGAGCGACTGCTGCCCCGGGGCGGGGTCGAGGACACGCCGGGCGAGCAGGACGAGGCCGGCGCAGGTGCCGAGCGTCGGCAGGCCGCCGGCGATCGCCGCCCGCAGGGGCTCGAAGAGCCCGAAGGTGCGCAGCAGCCTGTCGATCGTGGACGACTCCCCGCCGGGCAGCACCACCCCGTCCACCCGCAGCCCGTCGGGCCCGGTGAGGTCGGACGGTGTCCGCAGCGGCGCGACGCCCACGCCGAGCGACTCCAGGAGGCGTTCGTGCTCGCGCACCCCGCCCTGGAGCGCCAGGACGCCGACGGTGGTCATGCTCACCAGCCCCGTTCGGCCAGCCGGTGGGGTGCGGGGAGGTCGGCGACGTTGATGCCGACCATGGCCTCGCCGAGCCCTCGGGAGGCCTCCGCGATCGCCGCGGGATCGTTGAACAGGGCGGTCGCCTTCACGATCGCCGCGGCCCGGGCCGCCGGGTTGCCCGACTTGAAGATGCCGGATCCGACGAACACACCGTCGGAGCCCAGCTGCATCATCAGCGCGGCGTCCGCGGGGGTCGCCACCCCACCCGCGGTGAACAGCACCACGGGCAGCGCCCCGGCCTGGGCGACCTCGCGCACCAGGTCGTACGGGGCGTGGAGTTCCTTGGCTGCGACGTACAACTCGTCCGGTTGCGACTCCCAGGTGGCCTTGAGGACGGCGATCTCGTGCCGGATCGTGCGGATGTGCTTCGTGGCCTCGGAGACGTCGCCGGTGCCGGCCTCGCCCTTCGAGCGGATCATCGCGGCGCCCTCGGCGATGCGGCGCAGGGCCTCGCCGAGGTTCGTGGCTCCGCAGACGAAGGGAACGGTGAACGCATGCTTGTCGATGTGATGTGCGTAGTCGGCGGGGGAGAGCACCTCGGACTCGTCGATGTAGTCGACCTTGAGGTGCTCCAGTACCTGGGCCTCGACGAAGTGCCCGATGCGCGCCTTGGCCATCACCGGGATCGACACCGCGTCGATGATCGCGCTGATCAGGTCGGGATCGCTCATCCTGGCCACGCCCCCCTGCGCGCGGATGTCGGCGGGGACGCGCTCGAGCGCCATCACCGCGACCGCGCCCGCGTCCTCCGCGATCCGGGCCTGTTCGGGGGTGACCACGTCCATGATCACACCGCCCTTGAGCATGTCTGCCAGTCCCCGCTTGACCAGGGGGGAGCCCGTCACTGTCGTCATGGGCTCCATCGTGTGCGCCTTACTGGTACATCACCAGATCCAGAAACAGACGGATATAGATGGACCACTATTCTGGTCTGATGCGCAGCGTTCCCGAGATCACCGTCCCGCTCCATGTGGACGCGGCCCTCCGCGACCCGCTCCCCGTCCAACTCGTCGGCCAGTTCCGTACGCTGATCGCCGATGCGGTGCTCGCGCCGGGGGACGCGGTGCCGTCGAGCCGGGCTCTGGCGACCTACCTCGGCGTCTCCCGGGGTTCGGTGGTCGCGGCCTACGATCAGCTCCTCGCCGAGGGATACCTGAGCGCCGCGGCGGGGCGCTCCACCGTGGTCAACCCGCAACTGCTCCGCGTGCATCCGCGTCCGGCCCGCCACTCCCGGCCCGCACCGCGTGACCCGCTCCCCGAACTCGACCTGCGTCCCGGGCAGCCGTGGACAGGTGACGTGACCGGACCCGCATGGCGGGCGGCCTGGCGCCGGGCCTCCGCGCTCCCGGTGGTTCCCAGTGTCCCGCCGCTGGGCCTCCCGGAGCTGAGAGACTCCTGGTCGGAGCACCTTCGGCGAATGCGGGCGGTGGTATGCGACCCCGGCCGGATAGCGGTGACCTCCGGTGGCCGCGAAGGCCTTTCCCTGCTGCTGCTCGCCCTGGGCAGGCAAGTAGGGCGTCCGCTCCGGGTGGGGGTGGAGGACCCCGGCTACCCCTCCCTGCGAAGGGTGCCTCCCCGATACGGGGCGACGATCGTCCCGGTGGCCGTCGACGATCACGGGCTGCGCGTGGACGATCTGCCCTCGGGCCCGGACGTCCCCGACCTGCTGCTGGTCACCCCGAGCCATCAGTACCCGCTCGGGGGCTCGCTCCCGGCCGACCGGCGGCAGATCCTGCTCGAATGGGCCCGGCAGAACCAGGTCGTGATCGTCGAGGACGACTACGACTCCGAACTGCGCTACACCTCCCAGCCCCTGCCGGCGCTGGCGGCACTCGACGACCCCGCCGACGGGCGTGTGGTGCTTCTGGGGACCCTGTCGAAGATCCTCACCCCGGCCCTTGCGGTGGGTTTCCTCGCGCTCCCCGACTGGCTGGTCCCGGCTGTCGCGGACACTCGTCGGGAGCTGGGGCAGCCGGTCGGCCTGGTCGCCCAACGGGCGGTGGCCGACTACCTCGGCAGCGGTGCGCTGCGGTTGCACACCCAGCGCATGCGCAATCGCTACCGGCGGCTGCGGGCGCGCGTCGTCGCGGAGCTGTCCGGCGTCCCCGGTCTGCACGTTCACCCCATGGACGGCGGTCTGCACGCCGTCGTCGAGTCGTCGCGTCCCACCGGCGAGGTCGTGGCCGAACTCGCCGCTGCCGGGGTGTGGGTGAGCCCGCTGTCGGAGTACTGGGCGGGCACCGGCACCCGGCAGGGCATCGTCTTCGGTTTCGGCGCGGTCAGCGAGGAGGACCTGGTGAGGGGGCTGAGGCTGATCGCGGCCGCGATGGCTTCGACAGGCTCAACCATCGTTTCGACGGGCTCAACGGGCGTTGCGACGGGCTCAGCTACCGTTTCGACGGGCTCAACGGGCGTTGCGACGGGCTCAGCTACCGTTTCGACGGGCTCAACGGGCGTTGCGACGGGCTCAGCTACCGTTTCGACGGGCTCAACGGGCGTTTCGACAGGCTCAACGGGCGTTGCGACGGACTCAACCGTCGCGCCGATCAGCGGTCCCTGAGCTTGTCGAAGGGCCCGCCATCTGCACGAACCCCGCCAATGCCGAGCTCCCACCGAGGCCGGAAAGACGCGCGACGCCCGTGAGACTCCCGGCGTCGCGTCGCGTGAACCGGGCGGTCGGCAGCCCGGCCGACACGAGCCGGACGAACTCGTCGGCGATCACCTTCGACCGGAAGATGTTGCCTGACATGCCCACAACAGCATCGGGCGCGGACGTCAGCCCGACCCGGGTGGCCCCCGTGAGCGCCGAGTGGGCGAGTTCGGCCGCAGCGGACGCACAGATCCGGTGACACACGTCGTCCCGGTCGGCCAGGTCGGTAATCACTTTGGCGTAGGACGCGATGCGGGCGACTTTGGCGTCGTCGGCCTGCAACTCCAGGTAGGCGCCGGGAAGGCTGTCGAAGTCGCCTCGGACGAGGGGAGTCAGCGCGGTGGCGGGCCCGCGGCCGTCCTCGGCGCGCATGACGGCGTCCAGGCCTGCCCGGCCGATCCAGTAGCCCGATCCGGCGTCACCGATGAGATATCCCCAGCCGTCGACTCGCGCCACGCCTCCGGGCCCGGAGGCGAGTGTGACCACTCCGGTGCCCGCGGCGACCGCGACACCCGGGCGGTCCCCGACGGTCGCGAGGTAGTTGGTGACCGAGTCGTGGGCGAGCCACAGACGTGTGATGCCGTCGGGGGTGAGCAGCCCGAGCAACTCGTCGGCGCCGCCGTCGGCGGGCAGGGCGGACGAGCCGATGGCGACCGCCTGCGCCCGCAATCCGTGTTCGCGGGCTGCGCGGACGCGCTCGGCGAGCTGTGGGACGACGGGCTGGTCGGTGATCAGCCCTGGAAGGTCGAGAGCCGGGTGGATGGCGTCGGCCATCGCGGCGCGCGCACCGCTCTGCCCGGCGTCCAGACAGAGCAGATCGGTGTCGCGTGAGCCCCGCGGTGGGCGTCGCGTGCCATCCACCCGGACAACGTTAGCGCCCGGACTCTCAGCGCACGTTCATGCCGCCGACGAGCACGCAGCGGCGGCGGCGCGCGAAGCTGCGTGCGGACGTCAGCCCCTCACCGGTCGGGCCCGCGATCGTGAACGTCGTGTAGCCCTCGCCGCCCAGGCCGATGCCCGCGTACGAGGGGCCGTTCTTGACGAAGATGGTCGTCTGGATGCGCTTGGCCATCCTGGTCAGGGCGTTCACATCGGACGAGTGCATGATCGCGGTGTGGCGGTTGCCGTGCTCGGCCTTGACCGCCAGGTCGATCGCCTCGTCCACGTTCTTCACCCGCACGATCGGCAGGATCGGCATCATCAGCTCGACCTGGACGAAGGGATGCTCGAACGGCACCTCGGCGATGATCAACCGCGTACCGGACGGTGCCTCGACGCCCACCGCGGTCAGAAGCGCGGTGGCGTTCTTGCCGACCCAGTCGGTCACCGGACGTGAGCCGTTCACCACGAGCGCTTCCAGTTGTGCCAGCTTCGCGGGATCCTTCAACTCGTAGACACCGTGCTTGAGCATCTCGAACTTCAGCAGGTCGGCGACGCACTCGACGGCCAGCACCTCCTTCTCGGCGGTGCAGAGCAGGTTGTTGTCGAAGCTCGCACCGTCGACGATGTCCTTGGCGGCCCGGACGATGTCCGCGGTCTGGTCGACCACGGCGGGCGGGTTGCCGGCGCCCGCGCCGATCGCCTTCTTACCGCTGGACAGCACGGTCTTCACGATCCCGGGTCCACCCGTGGCGACCAGCAGGCGGACGAGCTTGTGGGACATCATCGCGTTGGTGTTCTCGATCGAGGGCTTCTCGACCGTCACCACCAGGTTGGCGGGTGCCCCGGCCTCGGCGAGCGCGGCGTTGATCTTCCTGATCAGCCAGTGGGAGATCTTCGTGGCGCGCGGATGGGGGCTGAACACGACCGCGTTGCCGGCAGCGAGCATGCCGATGGTGTTGTTGATGATGGTCTCGGTGGGGTTGGTCGTGGGGGTGATCGCACCGATCACACCGAACGGCGAGATCTCGACCGTGGTCAGTCCGTCGTCGCCCGACCATGCCTCGGTGATCAGGTCCTCGATGCCGGGGGTGTACAGCGCGGCGGCCCTGTTCTTCGTGATCTTGTCGTCCACCCGGCCCATCCCGGTCTCCTCGACGGTGGCCCGGGCCATGTACTCCACGTTCTCCGGGAGTGAGGTGACGTCGCGGATGGCCTGGATGAACCGGGCCCTGTCCTTCATCGAGCATTCCAGGTACGTGCGCCAGGCCGTGTCGGCTGCGGTGACGGCCGAGTCCATGTCGGCGAAGATGCCGTCGCCGACCGGGGTCGGCGCCGCCTGGCTGCGGCCGACGACCTCTTTGACGACTTCCTGGACAACCTGGCGGACGACCTCCGGGCTGATGGTGGACATAACTACCTCGCCTTCCGAACTGTGGAGAATGCGTGCGTGACTATGCGGACGTCTTGTTCGACGGTTCCTCCGGAGACGCCGATCCCACCGGCGATCCGACCGTCCACGAAGACCGGCAACCCGCCCCCGAACACGACCACACGGCCGTTGTTGGAGTTCTGGATGCCGTGGAGCTCACCCGACGGCGTCGACGGGTCCTTGAGGTCGGCGGTCGGCTGCTTGAAGGCGGCCGCCGTGTAGGCCTTGTTCATGGCGAGATCGAGGCTGCCCAGCAGCGAGTCGGCCATCCGGTGCAGCAGCACCAGGTGACCTCCGGCGTCCACGCCCGCGAAGACGACCGGGACGGCGAGTTCGGCGGCCTTGGCTTCAGCAGCCTCGGCCATCTGCTTGAGCACGCTGAGGTCGTATCGGGCGATGTCGTAGCCGGGGGCCGGGCCGTCGTCCTGCGCGCCCAGCGCCCGCGTGACCGCCTCGCGCACGAGTTGTTCGAGTCCGGCCAGGTCATGGCGGTGTTCGGCCAGCCGCGCGAGCGCGTACAGGGCGTCCGACAGCCGGTTGAGATACCGGACGACCTCGGGACGCACCGGCCGCGTCTCGGCCATGGTCAGCACCCGACGCTCCGCTCGCCGCGTCACGGTGCGGGCCCGGTGGAGTGCCGCCGAGGGCACGTCCCGGCCGGGGATGACGAACGCCCGTTGGGGGCCTGTCTCGGCCAGGCAGCGGTCGATCAGGGTCTCCAGGCTCGAGATGTCGGCCCCGGTGATGGTGCCGGTGAGCTGCTCGCGTCCCTTTTCGTCGCTCGCCAGTTCGGCGGCGAGCATGAACAGGCGCTGCTGGATGCCGTGCAGTGCCTCACGGGTCGCCTCGTCGGGCGACAGCGCCTTGGCCTCCCCGATGGACGAGTTGGCCTCGTCCACGGTGCCGTAGGCTTCCACCGCCACATCCTGCTTCGAGACGCGCGAACCGCCGAACAGGCCTGTCGTGCCCTTGTCGCCGGTGCGCGTGTAGACGTTCGGCATGGCTATCGCCCGATCTCCACGGTGTCGACGATGCCGACGATGGTCGAGTCGATGGGGGAGTCCGACCTGGAGGCGGCGAACCGCGCGGAACTGCCCTTGGTGATGATCACGGTCGCACCGATGCCGGCGCCGACCGTGTCGACGGCCACCTCGGGCATGCCGATGAACTCGTCGTCGACCCCGATCCGCTGGACGACCATGAGCTTGAAGCCGACCAGCCGCTCGTCCTTGCTCGTCGAGACGACTGTCCCGCGCACCTTCGCCAAGAACATGTCAGGCCTCCCGTGAGATTCGAATCGAGCGCTGGGACGCGAGGTCGCGCGCCAGCGGGGTCACTTTGGCCGATGCCGGGACGCGCAGTTCCACCCCGGGTTCCAGCTGCCGGATCTCCTGCTGGCTGATCAGGCCGAGGTCGCAGACCACCACGCCGGCCGGCACCGCGGTCACGGGGCTCGGGCTCCGGGGTGCGGCGGGCGCCGACGTGGGGGAAGCGGCCACAGGTTCATGCGCGGTGTGCGGATCCCCCTGCGAGAGGGCCCTGGCTGCACTGAGCCCTTCGGCCGAGGTCCCGAGGGCGGCGAGCAAGGGCCCGCGATCGGCGCGGTCGCGGGCCTCCCAGGCCGCGATGGCGGTGCGGCACAGCGTGCCGGCGTTGCACAGGTGCACGCCGAAGGACGCGAGCGCCGTCAGGTTGCCGCGCAGGAGGTCGGCGTAGGCCGGTGGCATCTGCGGGAACAGCGCGCGCTTGGCCGCGCCGTCCGGGCAGACCGGGGTGCGCGAGGCCACCACCAGCCTGTTGTTCATGATGAAGTCGCTGATCAGGTTGCTGGCCAGGCAGTCCGCGACACCGTGGGCGACCTTGGCGGCGATGTTGGAGGTCAGCGTGGGGGCGATGAGCATCGTGTTGCGCCCGTAGGCGTGGGGGGCGGCTTCGGCCAGGCCGAGCCCCTTGATGGCGTCCTGATCGAGGACGTGGCGTGCGCTGGGTGTCTGTACGTACTCCAGCGTGACGCCGGTGGACGCCAGCCGGCGCAGGCTGTCGAGAGCGTCCTCGAAGCCGAGCAGGCCGCCGGTGAACACGACGAGCGCCCGGCGTGGCCGGGGCGCCAGCAGGTCGGCGATCGCTTGGCGGATCAGGGTCTTCAGTTCAGTTTCGGTCATTGGCGAACTCCGTCATTGGAATGCCCAGGGGAGTGACGAAAAGGGGTTCGGCCGGACGCACCACAGGGCGTCCGAGCCGGTCGGCGAAGACCTCCGGTGCGTTGGAGAAGGAACTCGACCCCCCGACCAGGTAGACGACCGGTACTTCGCGATCGCCCAGCGCGTTGACGGCGATGGTGGCCATGCGCTCGAGCGTCGGCCGGATCGTCCCGATCACCTCGCGTTGCCGGTCGGGATCCTTCTTCAGGGTCTCGGCCTCGTCGTAGCCGATCCGGTTGGCACCGGCCAGAACGAGCGTCATGTGGTGGCCGCCGGTGGCCTCGTCCACCGAGAGCACCGTGCGTCCCCCGACGAGCACGGAGACCCCGGTGGTGCCGTGGCCTATGTCGATCACGCAGCCGTCGGTTATGCCCAGGGCTCGGGCGGCTGCCACCGGCTCGTCGACGACCTCGTCCACATCGAGGCCGACCGCGCCGACGACGTTGCGGAAGACCTGGATGTCGCCCGCGCTGATGCCCGGCGGGATCGAGACCGAGGCCGACGTGAAGTGATGTCCCAGGCGCGACTCGACGTCGTCGGTGAGGCTCCGCACCGCGGACGTGGCGCCTGCCCAGTCGACCACCACGCCGTCCCTCACCACGGTGGAGTGCACCCACCCGCCGGCGACCGGGCGGTTGCCGGCGTCCACCACCGAGACGACGATGTTCGCCGTGCCCAGGTCGACGCCCAGTCGTGGCTCGCCGCTGGGCTCGTCGACCTCGCCGGTGCGCACGAGGTCCGCGAAGCGGCGGATTCCCGCCTCCGCGGCCGCGGAGCTCCGGATCGTCGGTGGCATGGTCAGGCTCACTCCTTGATCAGCCTCCCGAAATCTCCTTGCAGGGCACCGATGCCGTTGGCCTCGTCGGTGTCGAGGTGGATCTCGGGGATGAAGTCGTCCTTCACACGGATGATGAAGTTGTCCAGCCGCCCGCCGCGCAGGCCGCCGAACTCCACCGAGACCGTGTCCTGGTCGGCGAGCCCGAGCTCCCTAGCGCCGCTGGGCGACATGTGGACGTGCCTGGCCGCGACCAGCGCACCGTGCTCGAGATGAATCCGGCCGAGGGGACCCTCGATGTCGATCGGAGCGGCCTCGTCGAGGTGCCCGGACTGGAGGACCGGCGCCTTCACCCCGAGGGTGTAGCAGTCGGTGCGGCTCAGTTCCACCTGGCTCTTCGCGCGGCACGGCCCCATCACGCGTACCTTTTGGAAGCTCTTCTTGGGGCCGTGCACGGTCACGAACTGTTCGGCGGCGAACTCACCGGGCTGGCGGACCTTGCGGTAGAGGGCCAGCTCGTCGAGCCCGAAGAGTGTCTTGAGGTCGTCGTGGCTGAGGTGGACGTGCCGATTCGAGACCCCCAGCACGATCTGCGCGGGATCCTGCAGGATCTGCAGGCGCGCGATGACCTTGCTGGTTATCTCCTCGACGAGCGCGCCCGCGTCCAACTGCGACACCTCAGGCCTGCTTCGGCAGCAGCTGCTCGACGTCGTTGTGCGGCCTCGGGATCACGTGCTTGCTGACGAGTTCCTCGCCGACATTGGCCGCAGCGGCAGCACCGGCGTCGACAGCGGCCTTGACCGCGCCGACATCGCCCCGGACCATGACGGTCACCAGACCGGCGCCCACCTTCTGGTAGCCGATCAGCACGACGTTGGCGGCCTTGACCATCGCATCGGCCGCCTCCACGGCCCCGATGTAGCCCTTCGTCTCGATGAGACCGAGTGCTTCGCTCATGGCTGTCTTCCTCTTCTAGTTGTTGCGGATTACTTCTTGGCGGTGTGCGGTGGATTGGTGTGCCTGCCCCGGCGAGTGGGCTTGGCGGGCTCGGCCGGAGCGGCCGGTTCAGCCACATCGGCGGCGGAGACCGGCTCGGCCGGAGCCGCCTGCTCGATCAACTCGACCTGGGCGACCGGCTCGGCGGACTCCCCGTCGGCCGGAGTCTGCGCGGCGCTGGTGGCGGCCGCCTCCACCAGCGGTTCCGGGGTGGTCGGCGGCTGATCGACGGTCGCGGGCTCGGTCGCCGCCTCCGGCTCGGGAGCGGCGGTCCGGGCCGGACGAGGCGCGGGCTTGGACTGCAGCGGGGTGGCCGAGGGAGAGGCCCCCCGTCCGACGGTCACGTCGGTGTCCACCACGGGGGTGAGTTGGTCGCTGGGGCGGGGGATGACCGAGGTCGCGAAGACCCTGGTCACCTGGCCTGCGGCGGCCCTCGCGGCGGCGATGGCCGACTGGACCGCGGACACCTGGCCCTCGATCTTGACGCACACCATCCCGAGGCCGTCGGTGGCCTCATAACCGATCAGCGTCACGTCGGCGCTCTTGCAGGCCGCGTCAGCAGCCTCCAGTGCTGCTGGAAGGCCGTACACCTCGATGGTGCCGAGGCTCAGATTCATCGACATCTCCTTCAGTCCGCCCGTCGTCAATTCGCCAGGTCGAGCAGGGGCATTCGTTTGACCAGTCGAGCCGCGTTGGCACCCGCGGCCCGATCGGAGTCCGCGGAGCGGTTCAGCGTGAGGGCGAGGTAGGGCTGTTCGACCGGTAGCTTCTCGGTGGTGATCACCAGGTAGTCGAGGCTGGCCCCGATCCCGACGCCCAGCCTCGACTGACGGCTCGCATCGTGCGCGAGCGTCAGGGGGCTGAGTTCGGTGTGCCGACTGACCTCGGCGGGCACACCCTCCTCCTCGAGGCCGTGGAGCACCTCGGCGATCTGCGCGTCCGACACGGCGTCGTGCACCCGGACGCAGACGGTCGGTCGTTGTTCACTCATGGCTGTTCCCCCATGCCAGGACGAGGCCGGTCGCCACGGCGTTGCGGGGACCCTCCGAACCTCGGATGTTCGCGCGCCCGGCCACCACCCGGTACTCGGCGAGCGCCTTGGTGACCAGCTGCGGGATCTCGAAGTCGAGTGCCGACCCGCCGACCAGCACGACGTGGGCGATGTCGCGCACGTTGCTGGTGGGACTCACCGCGGCCAGGGCACGGATCGCGTTCGTGACGAAGACGCGCTCCTTGGCATGGATCCGTACCTGCCGGATCACCTCCAGCGGTTGCCGCAGCGGCAGGGGAATCATGCCGTCGGGGTGGAGCACGACGGTGCGGGCGAAGACGTGGGGCGGCAGGGGTGTGTCGAAGAACTCCACGGTGCCGTCCTCGTGGCGGATGTTGAACAAGGTCTCGACGCGGGCCAGCGGGTAACGCTTGATGTTCTCGGCGTCCTCCTCGCTTTCGAGGCCCAACTCGGACTTGATCAGCAGAGTGACCATGTTCCCGGCTCCCGCCAGGTGGATCGAGTGCGCGACGCCGTCGGAGCGCAGGACCGACGCGTCCGTGGAGCCGGCCCCCATGTCGAGGATCGCGATGGGCACCGAGGTGCCCGGTGTGGTGAGCGCGCCGCGCACGGCCATGTCGGCCTCCACCCCACCGACCTCGACCGGGATGCCGAACTGGGCGGCCATGTCGTCGGCGATGCGTTTCATCTGCAGGTGGTCGGCCCTGACCATCGCCGCGATCCCTACCGCGGCTTCCAGCGAGAACTCGCCTGCCAGACCACCGGTGACCTGCTGAGGCACCTGGGTGTCGACGGCGAGCAGGTCGGTGACCTCGATCCCGGCCGGGTCGCGGTCGGTGAGCCGGCCCATGACCACGCGCACCTTCTCGAGCATCCCGCCGATGTTGGTGCCGGGTTCGCCCTGGATGTTGCGGATCGTCCCGACCGATCCGGCCACACGCATGATCTCGTCGGCGCCGCGGTCGACATCGATCTCCGCGGTGCGTTCGCCGATGAACTGCAGGCTGCCTGCGGGGATGCGCCGCTCGGTGACATCGCCCTTCGGGGTCTTGATGACCACCGCGGAGCGGTTGCCGACCAGCGCGCGGGCCATCGGCACCACCGAGGCGGTCTCGTCGGGGCTGAGACCGAACAGCGTGGCGATGCCGTAGGGATTGGACAAGGTGTCGACGATGCGGCCGACGCCGGCCACCTCGATGGCGGCGAGCATACCGATCGGCACCTTGTCGATCAGGGCCACCTCGTCGACGATCGGTATCTTGTGCTTCAGACGGTTGTGGACGAGCACCCCGTCGTCGCGCTGCAGGATCGCGCCGGTGATCCGGAGGCGATCGTCCGAGGCGTTGATGCGCGCCGCGACGTCCTCGAAGCCGTGCGATCGGTCGGCCACCACGATGTGGGGCTCACCCGGCCGCGCGGCGTCCAGGTCGTCGATCAGGATCGTGGTGCCCACCCCGATCCCGAGGCCGCCCGGGGTGCCGGGGTTGTGGCCGATCATGGTCGACTCGGTGATGATGGTCTCCGAGATCGTCTCCATGGCCACGTCCCCGATGACCGGAGCGGCCTCGTTGATCCGGATGAGGTCGAGATCGGCCACAGCGCGCCCGGCGGAGTCCAGGGCCACAGTCAGCGCCTGGAAGATCCCCTGGGTGTTCTGCGGGGTGCCCTTGATGCCGGTCGTGGGCACGATGGACGACGCCAGGAACACCGGAGTGGTGCCCGCGGAGAACTCCGCGAGCGCCACTTCGGTGGTGGCGTTACCGATGTCGATACCAGCTATCAAGGTCATGGTGCTTGTTCTCCGGAAGAGCTGATCACTCGCTCTTCAGGCGTCCCCGCTTCTCGTAGACGTCAGCCGCCTCGCGGATGAACGCGGCGTTGACAGTGCAGCCGTAGTCCGACTCCAGCTTGTCGGCGATCTTGTACAGCTCCGCCTTGGTGGAGCGGTACGGACGCAGGGAGTTGTAGACGTCCAGCAACTCGTCGTCGGGTACCTTGATCAACTCGGCGGCACGGCGCATGTTGCGTCCCAGCGACTCGCGTCCCACCGAGTCGGCCACTTCGGCCTGCAGCTTCAGCGTCTCCGGCGCGATCCGGAAGTCGGCCGCCGTCAACTCGCCGCTCTTCAGCTTGTCGAAGGAGAAGTCGGAGAGTTTCTTGCCGGACGCCGACGAGATCCGGTCGGGGATCTTCTCGGACAGCGGGTAGCTGGAAGCGTCCACGGTGCCGCCAGCCGGTGTGCTGTTCGAGTTCGTTGTGTTGCCGCTGGTGGTGGGGGTCGCCTGGTTGGTACCAAGCTTGGCCATCACTTCGGCCATGACATGGCGGATCAGTTCCTCTGATTCCATGATCGACCTCCTATCGGTACTCGACCCGCAGGGCCTGGATGGGCTTCTTGGGATCGGTCAACTGGACCTCTTTGATGTGCATCAGCGCGGCGATCGCCTGGTACGTGGGCCGGGCCATCTGGTCGTTGCGCACCGGAACGGGCTCGGGCGATTCTCCCTTGGCGTACTTGGCGGCATTGCGGCCGATCGCACGGAAGGTCTCCAGATCGATCAACGGAGCCTGGGGGAACAGTTCGAGGTTCGACAGCGGCGGAAGGTCAGCCTGGTGGATGACCGTGGTGCCGCGCGACTGGATACCGATCCCGATTCCCGAGCCGGAGTACTCGGCGGCGTCGTGGGCGATGAAACCGACGTCGGCGGTGCGGAAGGCGCGGATGAACCGGTAGCTCAGTCCCTCTTCCTCGATGCCGGCGCAGATCTCGCGAAGCACGTCGGCATGCGGGATACCGGTGATCGTCTTGGTCATCTTGCCGCCGAAGGCGGGAGCCAACGCGATGACGACCTCACGGGGAGTGGTGCCCTTCTTGGCCGGGCCCTCCTCGGTGATCACCAGTTCGGAACCCTGCTGCGGCACCGGGGCGGTGGCCACAGCGGTGGCCGTCGCGGACGGGGCCGCCGAACTGCCGACGAACTCCTCGATGACCTCTTCAATGATGCGGCGGAGTGTGTTCTCGTCCATTGTCATCACCTCAGATGCTCTCAGGGCTGATCGCTTGGCGGATGGTCTTCAACTTGGTCCACCGCTCCTCGCTGATCTGGTAGCCGGTCTTCGGCCCCTGGTAGTCGTTGGGGTAGTTGACCGAGCTCATCACGTGGAAGTTCTCGTCGAAGATGGCCGCGGTGTGCAGGTAGTCACCGGCGACGCGCTGGCGCAGCAGGTTGTACACCGAGTGCGCGACATCGTCGAATCCCGCACGGCTGAGGGCCTTGACGACATCGACCCCGGTCAGGCCGCGCTTCATGAGTTCGTCGGTGGCCTTGAGGTCCTCCACGACGTTGCGCTTGGGCATGTCCTCCGAACCGCGCGCGTAGGTGGCGGCCTCGACCTCGGCATCGGTGACCTCGGGGAACCCGAGTTCACGGAAGATCGCCTGGATCGCCTTGGCCGCCTTGTTCCTGACGCGCACGACATCGTCCTCGAGCACCGGCACCAGGCCGCCGTCGACCTTGAGGTCGCGCTGGATGATCAGCCAGTCGTCGTAGTCGTCGGCGTCCCAGTTGGAACCGGCGAACATGTTGTCGTAGTTCGGTGTGGACGAGTACCCGGAGCAGATGAAGTCCGTGCCGGGCACGAACTGCATCAGCGTGCGGGCGACGCGGCGCAGGTCGGAGTGGGTGAACGTCTGGTCGTTGGACGATGCGCACTCGAGGTCGAGGCTCACCGCGATCAGGTTCTCGGCCAGGATCGCGCGGATCCCACCGGGAACGGCCGCCGGAACCCCGACGCAGGAGACCGAGCCGTTCTGGATGCCCTGCGAGCCGGCGCCCTTGGCGACGTACAAGCAGCGAGCCTCCAGGTAGAGCATCGACTTGCCCTCGGCGAAGCCCATCTGGACCTCGGATCCGGTGCCCGAGGTGAACCGCATCTTCAGGCCACGGGACGCGTAGCAGGAAGCCAGGAAGGCCTTCGACCACGGCGTGTCGTCGCCGTCCATGAACACCTGCTCGGTGCCGTAGACCGACACCGTCTCGGCGTACGCGGTGAAGCCGCGCATGCCGAGCGCGAGTTCGGTCGCCTCTTCGACCGAACACTGGGTGAGGATGCCGGGGCGCCCCACCTGCGAGCCGACCAGGATGGAGATGGCGTTGAACGGCGCGTACCGGACGATGCCGACGGTGGTCTCTTCCTCGGCGAAGCCTCGCAGGGAGCCTTCGGCCGCGTCCGCCGCGATCTGCACCGGGTTGTCGCGCACGTTGGTGACGTGCGCCTGGTTGGCCGGGAACAGACGAGAGCGCATCTTGGTGACGGCCATCATCATCTCCAGCACGGTCATGCTGTTGACGACCTCGGTGATCTTCGCCGGCGTCATGGCCGTGGTGAGCTTGACCACCTCGGACCGTGGCACCCGGAAGTCGACCATCTTCTGGGCCAGCTCGACCGAGTCGGTCGCGTTGACCTGTTCGGCGCCGTCCAGGCGAATGCCGTAGTCGGCGATGAAGGTGTCGAGCATGTCGAAGTCGGCACGCTTCTTGCCGTCCAGTTCGACGATCTTGCCGTTCTCGATCTTGATCGACGGCTTGGGATCGCTCGGTGCGTCGACCGCGATCAGTCCGACCTCAGGCCATTCCGTGACATACCCGTCCTGATTGACCGGGCGGGCGTCGAGTGCTTCGAAACGCTTGCTTCTCACGAAAATGCCCCGATTCAGATGTACGGAGTGGTGGTCGAGGTCGGGGTGGCCCCCATGGCCCCGAGCAGTTTCAGGCCGACCTCACGGGCGGCCACGATGGCCTGCCGGACGGCACCGGAATCGCCGGTGAAGGTGGAGATCACCTCGTTGGAGTAGCTCGTGCCGTGGGCCGGGCTGGAGTAGCCGATGACGTCGATGGTCGACGCCTTCACGGCCGTATCGGCCAGGACGACGCCGATCGCGGCAGGGGCGCCGACGGTGATGCCGAAGGCCTTGCCGATCGGGGCGCCGAACGCCTTGTTGAGCGCGTGGCTGGCGCGGGCGGTGTACTGGAACTCCAGGTGTCCGGCCTCGTTCCCGTAGACGTCGCCCATCGTCCGCTCGACCTCGCCGAGGGTGACCTCGACGGCCCGGCGGGCGTCCGAGACGTCCTCGGCACCGAAGATGATCAGCGAGCCGTGGCCGGCGCCGCCCTTGGTGTCACGGGCGAGCTCGATCGAGAGGATCTCGGTGTTGGTCGCCTTGACACCTTCGTCGGCGGCGAAGATCTGCGGGCCCGCGCCGGTGCGGTCGCCGATGATGCCGATCGACTTGTACTTGGGATCGAACTTCATCAGTTCGTGGATCTGGGGATCGACGTTCGCGATCACCAGTCCGATGGTGTCACCCAGTGCCGTGGTGCCGACGAACTCGGTCGCCGCGGGCGCGGCGCCGGAGAGGACCCTCGCAGGGGCGGGGGCCGGCGGGGCCGCGGGCGCGGGAGCGCCGTCGACCTTCTTCATGACGGCCGCCAGAATCTGGTTGACCAGTTCTTCATTTGCCATGTGGATTCACTGCCTCACTTCTCGGCCGACGGGAGAATCTTCTCGACGTCGGTGTGGGGACGCGGGATCACGTGAACCGAGACCAGTTCGCCGACGCGTTGTGCGGCTACGGCTCCGGCATCGGTGGCGGCCTTGACCGCGCCGACGTCGCCGCGGACCAGGACGGTCACCAAGCCGGATCCGACACGCTGGCTACCGATGAGGACGACGTTCGCCGCCTTGACCATTGCATCAGCGGCTTCAACGGCGGGGACGAAACCCTTCGTCTCCACCATTCCGAGGGCTTCTTGCATTCCAGACTCCTCCGTTGGATCGGTGGGTCCCGGGGACGGGAAGATCGGCCACCCGGGAACTCCGTTGAGGCTACGTCTGTTCAGCAGGCAATAATCGAGCCTGCTGTGACCACTTTCGCGCCTTATCCGGTCAATGATCCGGACCAGAAAATGCAGAGGAGTGGACAAGAAAATGCAACCTTGTACAGAACCGTCGCAACCCTTGACTGGCCCGGCCTGCCTTCGCACGATGAGACGAGTCGGCATGACAGGCAGCGCGGACACGAGCGCGCCCACGGGGCGGTTGAGAGGCAGGGATGGCCGAGAAGCAGCGCATCATCCAGGAGTTCGTCCCGGGCAAGCAGGTGACGCTCGCCCACGTGGTCGCCAACCCCGATGAGCGCCTCTACGGGAAGGTCGGGCTACCGTCCGGCGGTGGCGCGATCGGTGTGCTGACGATCACCCCCAGCGAGGCGGCGATCATCGCGGCCGACATCGCCACCAAGGCCTCCGACGTCGAACTGGGGTTCGTCGACCGGTTCTCCGGCTCCCTCATCGTCCTCGGACGTCTGGCCGACGTCGAGACGGCCGTGAAGAGCGTGGTGGACGGGCTGTGCGACGGGCTGGGGTTCGCTCGTCCGCCGGTGACAAAGTCGTGAAGCGGATCCTGCTGGTCGGCAGCGTCGGGTGTGGGAAGACCACGCTCCTGCAACGTCTGCGAGGCGCTGACCTGGACTACGCCAAGACCGAGACCATCTACACCGACGGCACCGTCATCGACACCCCGGGCGAATATCTCGAGTTGCCCTGGTTCAAGCACTCGTTGCGGATGGCCTCGTTCGACGCCGACCTCGTGGTGCTGCTGGCTTCGGCGAATGTCGCCGACACGAGGTTCCCGCCGGGATTCACGACGTTCTTCACCCCGCCGTCGATCGGCGTGGTGACCAAGATCGACGTCGCGTCACCCGACCAGGTGCGGACGGCGTCTGCTCACCTCGTGCTTGCCGGGGTCACCGAGGTTCTCGAGGTGTCCGCGGTCACCGGCGAGGGCATCGAGGCCCTCACCGAGAGGATCGCCTGACCCTTCGACAGGCTCAGGGAACGACCCTTCGACAGGCTCAGGGAACGACCCTTCGACAGGCTCAGGGAACACTCGTTGAGGGCTCGGGGAACGGTCGTTGAGCTTGTCGAAACGACCACTCTCAGGACACGCTCGTTGAGCTTGTCGAAACGACCCTTCGACAAGCTCAGGGAACGTTCATTGGGCCCGCCCTTCGACAGGCTCAGAGAGCGCTCTGGCAGGGTTCCAGCCAGGGCGAAACGCTCGTCGAGCCTGTCGAGACGACTTGGCCTAGATGTACTGATCGGACAGGTTGGTCGGGTCGGTGTGACGACGCGGTCTGATTGATTGTCTGGGAAGGACCTCCCGCGGTTGAGTGGAATTGCTCATGGTATCCACTCAGAACAGGAGGTCCTTCGTGGCCCACGCTAACGCAGCCCTGACCCCGAGACATCGATTGAAGGTCGCCCAGCTCGTTGTCGACCAAGGCTGGCCGATCAGTGAGGTCGCTGCCCGATTCCAGGTGTCGTGGCCGACCGTGAAACGGTGGGCCGATCGGTACGCCGCCGGGGAATCGATGGACGACCGGTCGAGTCGGCCGCACCACCAGCCGGCCCGGACACCAGCACCGACCGTGCGCAGGGTCCTCGAGCTCAGGTGGCGCAAACGTCTCGGCCCGGTGCAGCTGGCCTCCCGCACGGGTGTCGCGGCGTCGACGGTCCACAAGATCCTGGTCCGTAACCGGCTGAACCGGCTCACCTATGTGGACCGGGCCACCGGGGAACCCGTCCGCCGCTACGAGCACGACCATCCCGGGTCGTTGATCCATGTGGATGTGAAGAAGCTCGGCAACATCCCCGACGGTGGCGGGTGGCGGTTCGTCGGCCGCCAGCAAGGCGACTGGAACCAGCAGGCGACCCCTGGCAAGCCGAAGAGCAAGTATCACAACCCGCTCATGGGCCACGCGTTCGTGCACACCGTGATCGACGACCACAGCCGGGTCGCGTACGCCGAGGTCCACGACGACGAAACCGCGGCCACCGCGACCGCTGTCCTGGCCCGCGCGGTCGCCTGGTACGCCGCCCGCGGCATCACCATCGAACGCGTGCTGTCCGACAACGGGTCGGCCTACAAGTCGCACTTGTGGCGCGACACCTGCGCCGCGCTCGGCATCACCATGAAGAAGACCCGACCCCGCCGACCCCAAACGAACGGCAAGATCGAACGCTTCCACCGCACCCTCGCCGACGGCTGGGCCTACGCCCGCCACTACTACTCAGAAACCGAACGACGCCAAGCCCTGCCCGGCTGGCTCCACGAATACAATCACCACCGACCCCACTCAGCCATCGGAGGCAAACCCCCAATCAGCCGATTGACCAACGTCCCCGATCAGTACACCTAGACCACCCGCCTGAGGATGCCCGCGAGGTCGGCCTCGGTCACGGGTGTCGGGTTGCCGGTGGTGCAGTAGTCGTTGACCGCGGTCCGCGCCAGATCGGGGATGGCGGCCTTGAACGCGACGCGGTCCACCCCGGCCTCGGTCAGGGTGGTGGGCATCTCCAGGTCGCGGCGTATCCGTTCCACCCAGCCGACCAGGGCCAGCACGAGGTTGCGCTCACTGGCGGCCGAGAGCCCCAGTGCGTTCGCGAGCCCGGCGTAGCGGCACGCCACCGGGCCGAGTTCGCCCGGCCGGAACCCCAACTCACCGGCGTTGAACGAGATCACCGAGGGCAATAGGATGCCGTTGAGCCGCCCGTGCGGCACACGGAACGAACCGCCGATGGAGTGCGAGAGCCCGTGCACGATGCCGAGCCCCGAGTTCTCGAACGCGATTCCCGCCATCGTGGCCGCCGTGTGCTGGTGCTCCCGGGCCTCGGTGTCGTCCCCGTTACGGAAGCAGCGTACGAGGTACCCGTCGGCCAGCCGGAGGGCCTTCTCGGCCAGCGCGTCGGAGAAGTCGTTGTTGCCCTTCGCCACGTAGGCCTCGATGGCGTGGCTGATCGAGTCCATGCCGGAGTCGGCGGTGAGCCTGGGCGGGGCGGTGCGTACCGCCTCCGGGTCGAGGATGGCCATGTCGGCGACCATGTCGGGCGATTCGAGCGGCAGCTTGGCATGAGTCGCCGGGTCGGTCACGACCGCGAAGGACGACACCTCCGAGCCCGTGCCGCTGGTGGTCGGGATCACGACGAAACCCGCCTCGGTCGGGTGCCCCTGCTCCAGGGCCATCTTGCGCACGGCCTTGGCCGTGTCGATGGCGGAGCCGCCGCCCATGGCGACGATGGCCTGGGGCCTGAACGCGAGATACGCGCGCAGGCCCTCGGTCACCGCGTCGATGTCCGGATTCGGCTGCACATGGTCGAACACTTCGACGGTCGCGCCCCCCAGCGCGGCCCTCACCTGGGTCATGAGGGGCGAATCGGCCAGGAATCCATCGGTGACGATGAGTACCCGGCATTCGGACAGTTCGGACAGCGCCCCCAGGGAATCAGGCCCGTAGCAGAGGGTGGTTGTGAGCTGGAAGCGATACACCGGCAGGACCTCCATCGCGTGCAGAATACTGACGCCGGTATTCGCTCGGGGAAACCCCGGTATGCGCGCGAAAGACCCTGGAGAAATAGTTGACCTGATTGAATCCCAGGTCGACAGCGATCTTTCTCACCGGCATCTGTGTGCAAGCTAGCATCAGCCGTGCGCGCGAGATCCTCTGTGCCGTGATATACGACACGAATGTGCATCCGGTGACGGATTTGAACAACTTCGACAGGTGTCCGGGTGACCAGTGCAACGCGGTCGATGCCTCGGTCAGCGACAGGGCCCGGTTGGGGTGCCGGGCGATCTCGTTGAGCAGGTCGCGCAGGTCGGGGCGTCGTTGCGGCCGCGAACGCAGGATGTCGTCCAGCACCATGGTGAGCAGCCGTTCCATGTAGAGCTGGCTCTGATAACGGTTGCCGGACGAGGTGCGGCGGCCTCGCTGCGATTGCACGAGATGGGTCAGGTGCGGTGCCGCTCGCGGTGCGCAGTCCTGTGCCACCGCCACCACCAGGTCCTCGATGCTCGCCAGGTGGTCGCGCAGGTCGCCCTCTGCGGCGAAGGCCTCGTCGAGGAGGGCCCCGATCTCGCTGAACGCGGTCGCCAGGTCCTCGGCGTCCAGGGCGTCGCGGAGCGCGGCGTGGCTCTCGGACGGTTGCTCGTGGTCGGCGGCCTCGTCGGCATCCTCGCCCTCGGCCCGGGGCGCGAGCCTCAGCAGTCGGACGCGTTGCTGAGCGGTCGGCGAGGTGCCGGCCGAAGGGACGACCACGTGACTGGGCAGGTTGACCAACGGGCAGTCGCGGATGATGCTCGGCGATCTGCTCAGCCCGAACAGCGTCTCGGCCGCCGCGGCGATGCGGCGCCGGGAGTACACCGGAACTTTGTTGTAGAGATCCTGCAGATGAGGATCGCCCTGCCACGACGTCCCGGTGGTGAGGAAGTCGGGCTGTTCGGTGTCGGCCACCCTCACCTGGCCGGACGCGATCGCACCCACGTAGGTGTCGCCCATGATGATGGGTACGGAGAAATCGACCAGACCCGCATGACATCGGTAGATGCGCGGCGTCTGCTCGATCAGCGACTGCAGCCCGCCATGCGCGTCGCAGCCTTCACACAACTTGCTACGGATCGGATCCGAACGCATGGCACGACAGAACTCTGTGAACGCACAGGGAACCGTCACCGGTGCCCCGCGGGCTTCCACAGTCACCGAGGCGAGTCCCGTCGCCTCGGAAAAGTCTGCGGTCATTTGCTGGATCTGATCTAGATTCAATGCTCCCTGAAGATCCAGATCAGCCATCTATGCCTCCCACTGGCTTGCCTTGAGCGTAGTTCAGGGAGGCGGCCTTGAGAAGATGTGCGGCGAATCCGGGCTGCCCCGGTAGTGGCCGGCCGGGTCGGCGGGCGACGTACTGGCCTGCAGCCGGGCCGTCGCGTCCCCGCTCTCCGCCCAGGTTGCGAGTGCCGGTCACCCTGGCAAGGGTGGTGGCGGTAACCTTGGCCCGTGGTAGACACCGTGCAGCAGGCCGTGCAGACCCCCGATGTCGAGCAGCCATGGGCGGCTCTCGGACTGAAGGAGGACGAGTACCAGCGCATCCGCGAGTTGTTGGGGCGGCGTCCCACGGGCGCCGAGTTGGCGATGTACTCGGTGATGTGGTCGGAGCATTGCAGCTACAAGTCGTCGAAGATCCACCTGAAGCGGTTCGGGGAACTGGAGCAGACGACTCCGCGCGGGCCGCTGCTCGCGGGCATCGGTGACAATGCGGGTGCGGTCGACATCGGCCAGGGCTACGCGATCACCTTCAAGTCGGAGTCGCACAACCATCCGTCCTATGTGGAGCCCTACCAGGGTGCCGCCACGGGCGTCGGCGGCATCGTGCGCGACATCCTCGCCATGGGCGCGCGGCCGATCGCCGTGATGGACGGGCTGCGGTTCGGTGCCCTCGACGCGCCCGACACCGCCCGCGTGCTGCCCGGGATCGTCGCCGGCGTCGGCGGCTACGGCAACTGTCTGGGACTGCCCAACATCGGCGGCGAGGTCGCCTTCGACGCGTCCTACTACGGGAACCCGCTCGTCAACGCCCTGTGCGTGGGCGTCATGCGGCACGAGGACCTCAAGTTCGCCAAGGCCACCGGGATCGGCAACAAGGTCATCCTCTACGGCGCCTCGACCGGTGCCGACGGCATCGGCGGGGCGTCCATCCTCGCGTCGGAGACGTTCGACGACAGCAAGCCGTCGAAGCGTCCGGCGGTGCAGGTGGGCGACCCGTTCATGGAGAAGCTGCTCATCGAGTGCACGCTCGACCTGTTCGCTGGGGGCGTCGTCACGGCGATCCAGGATCTGGGTGCTGCGGGCGTCTCGTGCGCGACCAGCGAGCTGGCGTCCGCGGGTGACGGTGGCATGCGCTGTGAACTCGACCTCATCCCGCTGCGCGACTCGACGATGACTCCCGAGGAGATCCTCATGAGCGAGTCGCAGGAGCGCATGATGGCGATCTGCCAGCCGGCCGACGTGGCGCGGTTCATGGCTATCTGCGCCAAGTGGGACGTGCAGGCGACGGTGATCGGCGAGCTCATCGAGGGCGATCGTCTTCTCATCGACTGGCACGGTGAGCGGATCGTCGACGTCGATCCCCGCACGGTCGCCCACGAGGGCCCGACCTACGATCGCCCGCAGGCCCGGCCGGTCTGGCTGGACGATGTGCAGGCCGATCACGCCAACAACCTGCCGCGGCCTGTCGCCGGCGACGAGTTGGCCGATGCGCTGCTACGGGTGGTCGGCTCCCCGAACCAGTGCGACAAGACCTGGGTCACCAAGCAGTACGACCGGTTCGTCCGGGGCAACTCGGTGCTCACCACCCCGGAGGACTCCGGCATGGTGCGCATCGACGAGCGCAGCAATCTGGGCATCGCACTGGCCACCGACGCGAACGGGCGCTACTGCCTGCTGAATCCCTACCTGGGTGCGCAACTGGCTTTGTCGGAGGCCTACCGCAATGTCGCGGTGACCGGAGCCCAGCCCGTTGCGGTGACCGACTGCCTCAACTTCGGTTCACCGGAGGATCCCGAGGTCATGTGGCAGTTCGTCGAGGCGATCAAGGGGTTGGTGGACGGCTGCCGCGCGCTCGGCACGCCGGTCACGGGCGGCAACGTCAGCTTCTACAACCAGACCGACGGCCACAACATCCTTCCCACGCCGCAGATCGGCATGCTCGGGGTCATCGACGACGTCCGCAATCGCATCCGGACCGGCTTCACCGCACCGGGGGAGATCGTCCTGCTGCTCGGCACCACCAAGGAGGAGCTGGGCGGCTCGATGTGGGAGGACGTCTTGTTCGACCATCATCTGGGCGGGCTGCCGCCGTTCCCCGACTTCGAGGCCGAGATGGCCCTGGGGCGGGTCATGGCGGAGGCGTCGTCCCTGGGCTTGCTCACCGGAGCCCACGACCTGTCGGACGGCGGCCTGGCCGTCGCCTTGTCGGAGTCGTGCCTGCGGCACGGGCTCGGCGTCCGCGTCGATCTGCCGACGGGCCTCGACGCGTGCGTGACGCTGTTCAGCGAGACCCCGGGGCGGGCGTTGGTGTCGGTGTCGGAGCCGCGGGCGGACGAGTTCGTCGACCTGTGCGAGCAGCAGAAGGTGCCGGTCGTTCAGCTCGGCGAGGTCACCCGCGAGCCGCAGCTCGAGGTCTCGGGCCTGTTCACGCTGGCACTCGATCTCATCCGGGCCACCTGGCAGGCTCCCATCCCGGCCGCGATGGAGGCCTGAGCGCCGGGGCTTGGGCGTCCGCCGGGCAGGACTAGTAGGGTCGGACGCATGGTCGATGTTGCCGCTGTGCGTGAGAAGGTCGAAGCCGTCATCCCCGATGCCCTGGACGATCTGGTGCATCTGGTCTCCATCCCGTCTGTGAGCTCGCAGCCCGAGCATGCGGCCGACGTGGCCGCGATCGCCGAGGAACTCGTCGGCAGGCTCAAGTTGCTGGGCTGCGACGATGCCCGCATCGTCCAGGCGGGCGGAGGAATGCCCGCCGTGATCGGGCACTTCGTCGTCGATCCCGAGGCTCCCACGGTGTGCCTGTACGCGCACATGGACGTCCAGCCGACCGGCGACCTCGCGAAATGGACTAGTGAGCCCTTCGCGGCCACGGTGCGCGGAGACCGCCTGTGGGGACGCGGATGCGCGGACGACAAGGGCGGGCTCGGCGTCCATCTGGCCGTCCTGCGGGCCTTCGAGGGTAAGCCGCCGGTGAACGTCACCGTCTTGTTCGAGGGCGAGGAGGAACTCGGCTCGCCGACCCTGGCCCAGCTCATGGCCGAGCACCAGGGCGACCTTGAGGCCGACCTGTACGTCATCGCGGACAGCAACAACTGGGGGGCGGGCAAGCCCGCGTTCACCACGACCCTGCGAGGCGTGCTCGACTGCGTGGTGGAGGTACGCACGCTCGACCATGCGGTGCACTCGGGGCAGTTCGGGGGCATCGTCCCCGATGCGCTCACGACCCTGAGCCGGCTGTTGGCCACCCTGCACGACGCGGACGGCAACGTCGCCGTCGAGGGGCTGGTCGGGCGGGAAGGCGCAGACCTCGACTACAGCGAGGAGACGCTGCGTACCGAGTCGGGCCTGCTCGACGGCGTCCGGCCGATCGGCACCGGGCCGCTGGGGTCACGCACGTGGGCGAAGCCGGCGATCTCGGTGATCGGGCTCGACACCACGAGCATCGCGGCCTCGTCCAACACTCTCATCCCGTCGGCGCGGGCTCGGGTGAGCGTCCGGATCGCTCCGGGCGACACGTCGGAGAACGTCTGGCAGTGCTTGAAGGCGCATCTGGAATCGCACGTCGAGTGGGGTGCCCAGCTCATCGTCGAGAACCACGAGAAGGCCGAGCCCGGGATCATCGACTTCAGCGGCGAGTTCGCCGAGAAGGCCACCTACGCCTGGACGCAGGCCTACGGCGTCGCGCCGGTGCAGATCGGCATGGGCGGGTCGATCGGGCTGGTCGCCGAGTTCCACGACCTGTACCCGGACGCCGAACTGCTGTGCACCGCGGTCGGTGACCCTGATTCGCGCATGCACGGCATCGACGAGTCGCTCTACCTGCCCGACTGGCGCGCGGGTTGCCTGGCCGAGGCGTTGCTGCTGGCTGAGTTGGCCGAGTGAACTGAGGTCGGACGCCCGGCGACGGCCTTCCCCCGCCCCGGATCGAACGCCGGAGCCGTATCCTCGGCAGCACTGCGGGACGGATGCGTCGTCCACCCTGCTCGTTGCACATGGACACGCCAGAGCAAGCGCTTTCCAATTCGCTTGGGGCGCACTGGTGTGCAGAGATCAGGGTCGGACGCCGCGCCAGGCGGGCCTGCGGCAGGTCCGGTCCGGGCAGGGCGGTGGTAGCGTGGGTATCTGAGAGCGGCTCGCCCGCCTGCGTGCATCAATGTGGATGTGGCTAGGGGAGGGGTACCTGATGATGACGCGGATAGCGATGACCGGAATTGCCGGTGTGGCTGACTCGTCGCTGGCTCGGCGCACACATGTCGAAAGCCTGGTGATGGGCGCCGTCGCGGCCGTCGCGCTGCTGATGGTGCCGCAGTGGCTCGGCGCGGTGGCACTGGTTGCCGCCGCATGCCTACTCGTCGTCCACTGGATCGGGGGCATCCCGGCGCCCAGCGAGGTGATCGACCGGTGGGAGACCGTGGCCGACCTCGTCACCTTGGTGGCGATCTTCGTGTGGACGACCGTCTACTTCTTCCTCGGGATCGGCCGATCGCCGTGGCTCGTGGGCATCGCCTCGCTGTTCGTGGTGCCCTGGATCGCGGTGGTGATCCGGGACGCGAGGGCGTCCGGGTGAAGGCGTTCCATGAGAGGGCGGCAGGGCGAGGTCAGTGACCCGTCGACGCGAACTGCGTCCAGCGCCAGGCCAGACGGTCGCGATCGGGAGCGTCGGCCTTGCGGCGCGGGATCGTGAGTTTCCGGCCGTGCATCTCCTGAAGACCATGGGTGAGCATCGGGCCGTCTCGCTCGGCCAGGAGGTCGGCGTTGATGCGAACCTCGTAGTCGGGTGTGATCCCCAGGAGGTCTTGGTCGTAGGACGCGTGGTGGATCTTGCACAGTGCCAGGCCGTTGGAAACCGTCGGGGCTCCACCGGGCGCCGAATCGGGGACGATGTGCGCGGCATCGAGCAGCGAACCATGAGCGAGGTGGCAGATCGCGCAGTGTGTTTCGTAGGCGAGCATGACTCGCGTGCGGAAGGCCGGCTGGTGCAACCGCTGCGTCGCCAGACGGCGGGCATACTGCCGTTGCGGTTCGGTCAGGTCGTTTCCACTACCGAGTAGGCGGAACGACTCGTCCAGGGCGATGGTGACGTACCCGGAAGCCGGATCGTCGGCGATCACGAAGACCGGCGCGACAGGGGTGTAGATGTTCTTCTCCTCCTTGCGGAAGAGGATCAGTGGCTGCCCGGTGACCGCGGCTTCACGCAGTTTGGCGTTGTCGCCCTTGTCGATGTCACCGGCGCGGTACCGGTAGTGGATCAGCCCGTCGTCGGATTCGATGTCGTCGTAGGGCCCGCCGACCGTCTGGACGACCGACAGGGTCGACCTGAATCCTGTGGGATTGCGGATCCCACGTCCCCTGTCGATGAGCGGCAGACGGTCACCGTCGAGGTGGAAGTCGGCGAGTTCGGACCGCTCGATGAAGCCGCCGTTGGCCTCGGCCCGCTGGAGCACCCAGGCGATGATGCGATCGCGTAGCTCGCGTTCGATCCTCGACTCCATGGCAGAAGCCCATCACCGGGACGCCGGGAGCGCAAGCTCGCCTCGCCCAAGCGCTCCCGCGACCGAAATCACTTCCCGCGCGCATGAATTCGCTCGCGGTAGGTGATTTCGCTCGCGGGAGGGAGCTCCCCGGCGCCGCGTCGGATCAGGCGAGGGCGAGTTCCTCGTCCTCGATGGCGGCGATCTTGTTGAAACGGCTCTGGAACTCGGGGTCGGTCAGGCCCTTGAACTCGGCACCGAGGAACGCGTCCACGATGGCCTTGGCCACCTCGGGGCCGACGACGAACGCGCCGAACGCGATGATCTGGCTGCCGTTGTTCTCGCGGGTGTGCCGAGCGGTGAACGGCTCGGAGCACACCGCGGCGCGGATGCCCCGCACCTTGTTGGCCGAGATCGAGATGCCGATGCCGGTACCGCAGATCAGGACGCCGCGCTCGACCTCGCCGTCACGGATCGCGTGCGCGACCTTGCGTGCGTAGGTGGCGGAGTACTCGGGTGTCTCGCCCTCGAGCGGGCCGTAGTCCACGACCTCATGACCTTGCTGGGACAGGTGTTCGACGATGATGCCCTTCAGGTCATACCCTGAGGCGTCGCTGCCAATGCCAATCTTCATGCACGCGAGTCTACGGGGTGCGCGTCCGGCCCCGGGCTCGTCCGGCCAGCGGGCTGTTGCCCGGCACGTGACCGGGACCGGGTGCATCGTGTGCGCCGCGGGCCATGGAGCGGTGAGGACGCCGCGGACGTCGAGGAGAGGCAGGGCCAGAGGTACATGGACGACGAGGACTTCTCCGGGGTGCCGCGATGATGGGGCGTACCCATGCCGCGAGCGGTGCGCTGCTCGCGATGGTGGCGGTGCCGCTGTTGTCGCGGGTGGGCGCTGATCCGGCCGATCCTCTCACGGTCTGCGTCTTCGCGGTCGCGGGCGCGGGCGCGGCGATGTTGCCGGATGCAGACCATCCGTCGGGCTCTGTCGCCTGGACGATCCCCCCGGTCACCAAGCCCCTCACGCGACTGGTGGCAGCGCTGTCGGGTGGGCACCGTAACGGCACGCACTCGTTGCTCGGCGTGGCCGGGTTCGTCGCGTTCGCGGTGCTCGTCAACAGCCTTCCGTCGCTGCTCAGACGCGTCGGTGTCGTGCAGGACGAGCTGGTCGGCGGGGTGGTGCTCGGCGTGTGGGTCGGGTTCCTGCTCGCCATCGGCCTGAACTCGTGGTCGGTCGTGCCCGAGCACAGCAGCAGGTTGGGGGTGCTCGCGGGTGTGGCCGGCGGGGCGGGACTGGCGGTCACGACGTCGATCGTCGACCTCGCGTCAGGGATCGTCCCGTTGGCGGTAGGTGTGGGTTGCCTGGCTCACATCGCCGGCGACATGCTCACGAAAGAGGGCTGCCCGTTGTTGTGGCCGGTGTGTCGTGTCCGCTTCCGGCTGGCCGCGATCACGACGGGGAAGTTCGTCGAGAGATCCCTCGTCGCTCCGCTGACCGGCCTGGCCGCGGTCGTCCTTCTCGTGGTCAGGACAGGCGCGCTCGATCGGGTCCCGAATCTGGTGGCGTTGCTCGGCGGCTGAGGTGGTCGTCCGGCCGGCGCATTAGCGCGTCTGCCTGCGATGTGCAAACTTTTGGCAACTTTGGTAGCACCAAAGCAACAAATTGCTTACAGTGTTCGAGTTGCGCCACTGCCGGCGTGATGGTGCGTCGGCAGCGGCGCAACCGGACTGTTGTTGTAAGGAGAGGACATGGCCATAGCGGCATCTGCCCCCGAGGAGGCGGCGGAGTCCGAGGAGTTGAGGGACCCGTACGTCCTCGACCCTGCCAAGATCATGGAACCGCCGAAGGGCTGGGGGCCGAGCCTGCGCTTCCTGGGCCCCGGCATGGTCACCAGCGCCGCCGTGGTCGGTTCCGGCGAGCTGCTGACGGCGACGACGCTCGGCGCGAGGACTGGCTTCATGCTGCTGTGGCTCGTCTTCGTCTCGACGTTCGTCAAGGTGGCCGTGCAGATCGAACTCGCCAGGTGGTCCATCTCCACCGGCAAGGCGGCGATGACCGGGTACAACCAGGTTCCGCCGAAGCTCGCGGGACGCAGCTGGATCTCCTACCTGGGCCTGCTGATGTTCCTGCAGATCGTCATCGGCCAGGGCGGTGTGCTCGGCGCCGGTGCGCTTGCGCTCTCCATGGTGATGCCGATCGGTGGAGACCCGTATTCGACGTTGTCGATCGGCTTCTGGGTGTTGATCCTCGTGGTGGTCGCCATCGCGATCCACCTCGCGAACAAGTACGAGATCGTCGAGAACGTCTCCACCGCACTCGTCGTGCTGGTGACGGTGCTCGTCGTCGTCATGGTCTTCGGCATCCAGGCCACGCCGTTCGCCTGGAGCGGTGGCGACCTCGCGTCCGGCCTGCAGTTCCGTATCGCCGCAGGTGCGATGGGTGTGGCGCTGTCGATGTTCGGCATGACCGGTGTCGGCGGCGGCGAGATCACGGCCTACACCTACTGGTGCGTCGAGAAGGGCTACGCCGCCTGGACCGGCCCGAACGACGGCTCGGACGAGTGGAAGAGCCGCGCCCGCGGCTGGATCTCGGTCATGAAGAAGGACGCCTGGTTGTCGTGGGTGATCTACACGATCTCGACGGCCTCGTTCTACATCCTGGGCGCCGCGGTGCTGAACCCTCAGGGCCTGGAGCCCTCGGGCAACGAGGTGCTCGAGGTGATCTCGCGCATGTTCACCGACACGATCGGCCCGTGGAGCAAGGTCGTCTTCCTGATCGGTGCGGCCATCGCGCTGTTCAAGACGATCGTCGCCAACGTCCCGGGCTTCGCACGCCAGATCTCCAACACCCTGGCGATCTTCAACGTGTTCAACTGGACCGACCTCAAGGCCCGCAACAAGTGGATGAAGGGCCTGATGGTCGCCCTGCCGATCATCTGGGGCCTGTTCGCCATCGCACTCAAGTCGCCGCTGGCCATGGTGATCGTCGCCGGTATCGGCAATGCGATCTTCCTGATGGCGATCGTGGTCGCGACGCTCTACCTCTCGTACACCGAGACCGACAAGGCCGTGAAGGACGGCACGGGGTTCACCATCTACCTGATGATCTCCGCGGTGGCAGTGTTCGCGGTCGGCGTCCTGTCGCTGATCAGCACGTTGTGACGGTGTCTGGATCCGTCACGGACGAACAGTCGAACGCCTGGTGCCTCTACGGTGCCAGGCGTTCGGCCGTCCAGCGGCCTTCGTCCAACCGGTAGCGGATGCGGTCGTGGAGGCGTGACTTGCGTCCCTGCCAGAACTCCCAGTAGTCCGGCACCAATCGGTATCCGCCCCAGTGGTCGGGACGAGGAGGGTTGAGCCCGAACCTGGTGGTGAGCTGCGCGACGTTGCGCACCAGCACCGCGCGGGAGCTGATCACCTCCGACTGGGGGGACGCCCAGGCCCCGATGCGCGAATCGAGTGGGCGGACCGCGAAGTACTCGTCCGACTCGGCGGACGACACCTTCTCGACACGCCCCTCGACGCGGACGACGCGCTCCAGGTCGACCCAGTGGAACTGGAGCGCGGCGTACGGGTTGCCGTCGAGGTCGTGAGCCTTGCGCGAGTTGTAGTTCGTGTACCAGACCAGTCCGTGGTCGTCGGCGCCCTTGAGCAGCACCACGCGCGTGGACGGGCGGCCTTGCGGGCCGACCGTCGCCAGGGTCATCGCGTTCGGCTCGGAGACTCCCGCCTTGCGTGCCTGATCGAACCACTTCTCGAACTGTGCCAAGGGACGCGAGGCCGCGTCGGCCTCGTCCAGTTGCCCTCGCTCGTAGCTCCTGCGCATGCCTGCAATGGACTTCACGCCCCCAACACTAGGGCTTGTGGCCACGGGTCTCGGACATGGCGGCGGGCGCCCGGCACGAAGCCGAGCGCCCGCCGCCACCGAGCCAGCCGCGTCACTTCTTGGGCGGCACCACCGTGAACCTGCACTCGCGGCCCTTCAGCACGTCGACGGTGTTGCGGATGACGCGCTGCTTGAGCAGCACGTACGACTCCTCCGAGTAGTACGCGGCGTGCGGGCTCAGCAGCACGCGGTCGAGCTTGGTGATGGGTGCGTCCGCGGGGACGGGCTCGACCTCCAGCACGTCGATCCCGGCGCCCAGCAGCTTGCCCGACTCCACGGCCCGGACGAGGGCTTCGGTGTCGATGACGCCGCCGCGGGCGGTGTTGACGATGATCGCGCCGTCCTTCATCTTGGCGAAGGTCTCGTCACTGAACAGGTGCTTGGTGGAGTCCAGCAGCGGGATGTGGACGCTGACGACGTCGCTCGTGGCCAGGACCTCGTCGAAGGACGCCACGGTGAAGCCGTCGACCTCGGTGGTGCCCTCGGGGATCAGGGGATCGGTCACCACCGTGGTGAATCCGAGCCCGCGTGCCTTCTCGGCGCAGGCGCGGCCGATTGCGCCGAAGCCCACCACGCCGAACGTGAGGTCGACGAACTGATGGATCGGTGCTGCCGGGGCGAGGTCCATGGTCGACTTGCGAGCCAGGGTGTCCAGCTCCTTGATGTTGCGGATGACGCCCAGTGCCAGCGTGATGGCGTGGTCGGCCACCGACTGAGTGCCGTAGTCGGGGACGTTCACCACGGCGATGCCACGCTCCCTGGCCGCGTCCAGGTCGATGGTGTCGACGCCGACACCGTAGCGGCCGATGACCTTCAGCTCGGGCAGCAGGTAGTCCATGGCCGCAGCGTCGACCTTGGCGTACTGGACGACCAGACCGTCGGTACCCTTGACGCGAGGATCGGTGGCGGAGTCGGCGTCACCGTTGATGAAGAGGAGCTCGACACCCTCCGCGTCCGCTGCCGCCTGTTCGATGGCGTAGCTGTCATGGTCGAGGTCTGTGATGGTTACCCGCATGATTGTCCCTTCCTTGGGCTGTAAAGTCGCGCCGGGTTAACATGTGTACGGCTTTCAAGACTCGATCATTATCCCATATCCTCCATGGCTGTAGGCCCGGCCCCGGCTCTCGATCCGGACCGAGAGCAGCGGTGCTCGTGCCCACCGGACGCGTGTGCCCGGCCTTGTCTCATCTCGTCGGATAAACTCGTGCGGTGATGACTTGCCACGAGGCCGAGGATGTTCCACACGAGGAATGCGGCGTCTTCGGGGTGTACGCCCCCGGAGAGGTGGCATCGAAGCTCACCTACTACGGAATGTTCGCCCTGCAGCATCGGGGGCAGGAGTCCGCGGGCATGGCGGTGAGTGACGGCAACCGGATCATGGTCTTCAAGGACATGGGTCTGGTCAGCCAGGTCTTCAACGAACCGACGCTGAACTCGCTGCCGGGCAGCCTTGCCATCGGCCACACCAGGTATTCGACCACCGGCGCCTCGGTCTGGCAGAACGCCCAGCCGCTCTTCCGCTCGATCGGTGGACGCGGCTTCGCGATCGCACACAACGGCAACCTCACCAACACCGATGACCTCGAGGCGCTCCTGATCGCGCGCGTCGGTGCGCAGGGTGAGGTGCCCCGCAAGCAGTCCATGGACTCGACCAACGACACCGCCCTGGTCGCCGCGATGATGGCCAGCTGGGACGAGGGCCAGGGCGTCGAGCAGATCGCCATGGAGGTGCTTCCGCAACTCGTCGGTGCGTTCAGCCTCGTCTTCATGAGCGAGAACTCCCTGTACGCCGCCCGCGATCCGCAGGGCGTCCGTCCGCTCGTCCTCGGGCGGCTGGAACGCGGCTGGGTGGTGGCCTCCGAGACCGCCGCCCTGGACATCGTCGGCGCCACGTTCGTCCGCGAGGTCGAGCCGGGGGAGTTCATCGCGATCGACGCGGGCGGGCTGCGCAGCCGGTTCTTCGCCGAGGCGAGGCCGAAGGGCTGCCTGTTCGAGTACGTCTATCTCGCCCGTCCCGATACCCGCATCGCCGGACGCGCGGTGCAGCCCACCCGGTTCCAGATCGGGCGTCGGCTCGCGATCGAGTCGCCCGCCGACGGCGACCTCGTCATCCCCGTGCCCGACTCCGGCACCCCGGCGGCGCTCGGTTACGCGCGCGAATCTGGCATCCCCTACGCGATGGGCCTGGTCAAGAACGCATATGTGGGACGAACCTTCATCCAGCCGACGCAGACGATCCGCCAGTTGGGCATCCGGCTCAAGCTGAACCCGCTGCGCGAGGTGATCGAGGGGCAACGCCTGGTCGTGGTGGACGACTCCATCGTCCGGGGCAACACCCAGCGTGCGCTCATCCGCATGTTGCGCGAGGCGGGCGCGGCCGAGGTACACGTGCGAATCAGCAGCCCGCCCGTCGAGTGGCCCTGTTTCTACGGCATCGATTTCGCGACGCGAGCGGAGCTCATCGCTCCCGGTCTCACGACCGACGAGATCGCCAAGGCGATCGGTGCGGACTCCCTGGGGTACGTCAGCCTCGACGGTCTGATCGACTCGGTGGGGCTCCCCGCGGACGCGCTGTGCTCGGCATGCTTCGATGGTCGTTATCCGATTCGAATTCCCTGCTCGGCGGCAGCCAGGCTGGGTGTGCCCCAGGAGGCCTCATGACCGACATCCAGCAGCCGTCCGCCTACGCACGGGCCGGTGTCGACATCGAGGCCGGCGACCAGGCTGTGGAGTTGATGAAGACGCATGTGCGCGCGGCCACGCGTCCTGAGGTGCTGGGAGGACTGGGGGGCTTCGCGGGGCTGTTCGACGCCTCCGCCCTCAAGGGATACGACCATCCGGTACTCGCCACCAGCACCGACGGTGTCGGCACCAAGGTGGCGATCGCCCAGGCCATGGGTGTGCACCACACCATCGGCTGGGACCTGGTCGGCATGCTCGTGGACGACCTGGTGGTCTGCGGGGCCGAGCCCCTGTTCCTCACCGACTACATCGCATGCGGGCACGTGGTGCCCGATCGCATCGCGGACATCGTCCGTGGGATCGCCGAGGGTTGCGCGGCGGCGGGCTGCGCGCTCATCGGAGGTGAGACCGCAGAGCACCCGGGGCTGATGGATCCGGACGAGTTCGACGTGGCCGGGGCGACGGTCGGGGTCGTCGAGGCCGACCGCCTCCTCGGGCCTGATCGTGTTCGCCCGGGGGACGCGCTGGTCGCGCTGGCGTCGAGCGGGCTGCACTCCAACGGCTACTCGCTCGTGCGTCGCGTGCTGCTCGACGATGCGGGGCTCGCGCTCGACGACGTCGTGGACGAACTGGGGCGTTCGCTGGGAGCCGAACTGCTCGAGCCCACGCGGGTGTATGCGTCCGATGCCCTGGCGCTGATCGATGGCGTCGACGTCCACGCCATGAGCCACATCACCGGTGGCGGGCTGGCGAACAACCTTGCCAGGGTGATTCCGGCCGGATCGACCGCCGTCGTGTCGCGGGCGAGCTGGCAGCCCGCTCCCATCTTCGGCCTCGTCCAGCGCCTCGGGAGGGTGTCGCAACTCGATCTTGAGGCCACGCTGAACATGGGTGTCGGCATGGTTGCGGTGGTCGCGGCCGACGACGCCGATGCGGCTGTATCGCTGCTTGCCGGACGCGGTCTACCGGCCTGGATCTGCGGCGAGGTGGTGGCGGCCGGCGGCGGGGCGCCCGGTGCCAGGCTCGACGGTGATCATCGGCCTGGCGGTGGCGCGGTCGTCTAGCAGCGGTTCGAGTGGGGGCACAGCGGCTTCCAGTGGGTGTCGTCTTTGGTGCCCGGGCTCACCATTGGGTAGCCTAGGGGGCACGACAGTCATTATTCACATGCCGCGGCTTGGCCGCGAGGGACAAAGCGAGGGGGTCGACCCGATATGGGGCGCGGCCGTGCAAAGGCGAAGCAGACAAAGGTAGCTCGCGATCTGAAGTATCGCTCAGTTGACACAGACTTCGCCTCACTGGAGCGAGAGCTCCGAGGTGAGACTGCTGACGGTGAGGACATCTACGAAGAGGTCCCCGACAAGTACGCTGACCTGGCCTCGCGCTATGACGAGGATGACGAAGTCGCGTACGAGCAGGACGACGACGAGCGCCGCTGATTCCTGACGGGTCGTGGCGCTAGCGTTGTGCCATGAACCACGCTTGGGTTGACGACCGCCTCCTGCGGGGGTACCAGGCCACCACGTGGCCGCTCGAAGGAGCACAGATCGCTGACGGTGAGCCCGACAGCACCCTGACCGCCACCCTCGTGCGGCGCAACGCACCCCGTCACGCACGGGCGGTGCTCTATGTCCACGGGTGGAACGACTACTTCTTCCAGACCCATCTGGCTGATTTCTGGGACCGCGAGGGCTTCGACTTCTACGCGATCGACCTGCACCGCTACGGACGCAATCTGCGCCCGGGGCTGTTCGCCGGCTACACCACCGATCTGGACGAATACGTCGCCGAACTGGACGAGGCGTACGACATCGTCCGCGCCGAGGGACATGACCTCATCACGGTGAACGCCCATTCGACGGGAGGCCTCGTGGCCAGCCTGTGGGTTGCGGGATCGGAGCACCAGTTCAATGGGGTCGTCCTCAACTCGCCGTGGCTCGACATGTCTGCCCCCGAGTTGTTGAGGCGTGCCGCCATGCCGCTCATCACCTCTGTGGCGGCACTGAAGCCGACCTCCGTGATGCAGACGAGCGATACCGGCTTCTATGCGCGTACGATCTTCGCCGACCAGGACGGGGAGTGGACGCCTGACCACGATTACAAGTCGAACCCCGCGTTCCTGGCCCGGTTCGGGTGGGGGAAGGCGATCCTGCGCGGGCAGGAGCGGGTGGCCGAGAGCCTGGGCATCCAGACCCCGGTGCTGTCGATGATGAGCGCCCGCAGCAACCTCAGTGCGACGAAATGGGACGAGTCCCTGAACACGGTCGACCTCGTCCTCGACGTCGATCGGCTGGCAGCGATCTCATGGCGGCTGGGTGCCCTGGTCACCATCGTCCGTATCGAGAACGGCATGCACGATCTGGTGTTGTCCCCGCATCCGGTCAGGGACGAGGTATTCGCGGAGATCTCGCGTTGGTTGAAGGTGTACGTGCGCTGAGGCCGTGGCCCGTTGGGTCGGCCGACTTCGTGCGTCAGAAGAACAGGCGCGGACGGAATCCGTTGTTGCGGACAAGATCTCATCCGCAACAACGGATTTCATCCGCAGGTCTGTCAGCCGAGGACGCCCGTTGCCGGGGAACGTCCGATGCGGGCATATCGAAGAATCGGTGGGGTGGCCAGGGGCGGGGTCGAACCGCCGACCTTTCACTTTTCAGGCGAACGCTGCTACCTACTGAGCTACCTGGCCGTGGCGACCCCGACGGGACTCGAACCCGCGACCTCCGCCGTGACAGGGCGGCGCGCTAACCAACTGCGCTACGGGGCCAGGTGCGTCCGCAACCGGACAGCTTGGAAAGCATAACCCGAACCCGGTGTGGGACGCAAAGCGGCGGGCTACTGGGCCATGTGCCGCTCTTCGGGGCTGAACGCGGCGGCGGCGCGTATCTCGTCGGGGGTGACGTCAGGCCCTGCCAGAAGGAGCTCCCGCGTGCGACCGACGGCCCCGGATGCGGCTTCGTAGGCGCCGCGAGAGTTCCCGCGGCTGTACGTCAGTGAGCGTTCGCGCGAGATTCCCATGCGCATGCCCTCCTCGATGGCGTCCTGCCCCGATCCCATGTAGAGGAAGGTCCAGCTGTACTGCCTCTCCTGTTGTGCGATGAGGTCTGCGACCGCTTGGTAGCTGAACTCCTTGGACGAGTTCTCGAGCCCGTCGGTGACGATGCACACGATGACGGCACCAGGGCGATCCTGCTCCGGAAGCGTCGCCAGCCGTGTGCCCAGTTCGATGACGGTGCGGCCGACAGCATCGAGCAGAGCGGTCGCACCGCGCGGCTCGATGGACAAGGGCGGCACTCGGTGGATCGGGACATCGCTAAAGACCGGTTCGTAGCTGGTGTCGAACTGGGTGAGCGAAACGACACACTCGCCCGGAATGGCCTGCTGGGACTCGATGAATGCGTTGAAGCCGCCCTCGGCGTCGGAGCGGATCCCCGCCATGGATCCGGATCGGTCGATGACGGCCTGGATGTGGGTGAGTTTCGGGTTGGTCATGGCGTGTCTCCCGTCGCTGGAGGATCGCATGGTTGCGAAGCGAGTCCGACTGTAGGGGCGCACTGTGACAGTTTTCCGAGCACTCGGGTCGGCTGGCTCGCGTCGTCATGGACGCGAACTGTTCCGCTGCGTCCTGGCCCAGGCGACGCTCAACCAGCCCACCTCAGGCGAAACGTCCACCCTCCATGCAGGCGATGACGGCCCCGCGCACGCCGCGCACGTCCAGTTCGGAGGTTGCGCGTATCGTCGTCCCGCCCGGTGTGCTGACGCGGTGCTGATGGGCCGACGGGGGCAGGTCGGAAGCGGTCAGGGTCGCTCCCGCGCCCGACACGGCGGCTGCGACGATGCCTCGCGCCTGCTCGCGGGGGAATCCGGCCATGACCCCCCACTGCACCAACGCATCGGCCACGTAGTAGATCACGGCTTGACCGTGGCCTGCCAGGGTGCCGATCGTGCCGAGTTGTTCCTCGTCCAGATCGATGACGGTGCCGACCTGCTCCAGGAGCGTGTGGACGCGCCGGGCGATCGTGCCGGGGCAGTCGTCCGCGGGGCAGAAGCCGATCACGGCCGCGCCGACGGCCATGGCCGGGTTGGGCATCGCCCGGATGATCGGGATGCCCGCGGGCAGGTGCTCGGAGAGGACGGCGAGGCTGGGAGCGCCAGTGAGCGACACGACAACCGCACCTGGTGCGAGGCTCTCACGGAGGTCGTCCAGCACGCCCACGACCTGGGCGGGACGCACGGCGACGACGACCAGGTCCGCGTCCCGCACGGCGGCCCGCGCGGGCAAGGGGACGACGCCCAGCCGCTCGGCCAGCGCCTCGGCGTGCTCGGGCGAGTGCGTCGACACCCGGATCGTCCCGGGATCGATCCCCGCCCGGACGAGCCCTTCCACCAACGATGATCCCAGCTGACCGGCTCCGATCACCGCGATCGTGCCCTGCCATGCCTCGCCCATGAGTCCTCCTTCTTCGCCGTCCGGTCCGGCATTCGCTCTGCCGGTGTCCCCGCAAGCCTAGGAGGGACGAGGGACATTCGGGCGCGTCCTCAGATCCGGGCGGCGACCCCCGTTCCATTCATCGCCAACTGGCGATACCATCGTTTCATGACGATGAATGTCGAAGTGCTACGTGGCCCTGACACGGTGGCGACGGCCACGTACGCCCGACTCTTCCATGCGCTGTCGGACGAGTCGCGTCTGGCGATCCTCCAGCATCTGTCGCTGGGGGAACACCGGGTGCGCGACCTCGTCGAACACATGGGATTCGCGCAATCGACGATCAGCAAGCACCTGAGCTGCCTGCGTGAGTGCGGTCTGGTGACCGTGCGCACCGAGGGGCGGGCATCGTGGTTCGCGCTGGCCGAGCCGGAGTTGCTGGCAGAGCTCCTGAGGGGGGCCGAGGGCCTGCTGGAGGCGACGGGTTCACAGGTGATGCTGTGCCGCCAGCTGCTGCGCCACCGGCCCGGTGGGAGGGCTCGCTGATGGGAGCGGGACACGATCACACCCACGGACACGACCATGACCACAGCCATGGCGGTGACGTAACCCGGACGAAGCTGGCCATTGCCTTCGGGATCGCGGCGACGATCGTCGTGGCTCAGGCGGTCGGCTCGCTGCTGACCGGAAGCCTCGCGCTGCTGACCGACACCGCGCATGCACTCACAGATGCGGCCGGTCTGCTGGTCGCGCTGGTCGCCGCCCACCTGATGACGCGTCCCGCCACCAAGAGCCGCACGTGGGGATTCCGCAGGGTCGAGGTTCTCTCCGCCCTGGGCCAGGCCTCGCTGTTGCTCGCCGTCGGCGTGTATGCGGCGATCGAGGGTGTGCGACGGCTCTTCGCGCCGCCCGAGGTGCCCGCGACCGAGCTGTTCGTTTTCGGTGTGGTGGGCCTGGCCGCCAACGTGGTCGGCATCCTCGTGCTGTCGTCCGGCCGCACCTCGAGCTTCAACATGCGGGCCGCCTTCCTCGAGGTCGTCAACGACGCACTCGGGTCGGTCGGCGTCATCGTCGCCGCGATCGTCATGGCGACCACCGGCTTCGCCCAGGCGGACGCGATCGCCGGTCTGTTCATCGTCGCGCTGATCGTCCCGCGGGCGATCCGGCTGATGCTCGAGACGTCGAAGGTGCTCATGGAGTTCACCCCCGAGGGCCTCGACCTGGACGAGGTGCGCCGCCACATCCTGTCGATCGACCACGTGCGAGGCGTCCACGACGTCCATGCGTCCACCGTTGCCACAGGGCTGCCGACGATCTCGGCGCACATCGTCGTGGACGACGAGTGTTTCAGCGACGGTCACGCGCCCGAGATCTTGCACCGCATCTCGGAGTGCGTCGCGAAGCACTTCGACGTGTCGATCACGCATTCGACGTTCCAGCTGGAGACCGAACGGCTGAGCGGGGACGAGGCCCCGGCCGTCCGGCACGCCTGACTGGTATCCCCAACCGGATTCGAACCGGCGCTGCCGCCTTGAAAGGGCTAGCCGTGGGGCGTTGGCCACGTTTGCTAGTGGTGGGGGCGCTAGTCAAGTGGCATATGAGTGGTTGGTCAAGTTGGCCAGAATTTGCAAGTTTCGAAAATCCTGTGTTCAAACCGTGTTGAAAAGTGAGACCCCCCGCGCTCCCGAGCATTGGACGCGGGGGGCCTCGGTCGGTGCGAGCAGGTCGGTTGGAGAGAGAAGGACCGCCTTCGCGCGGAAGTAACGAAACGCGTTGACTCGCACACGTGTTGGGGTTAGGTGACCCGGACGCAGGGGAGCCGACGGGCGACACCCCAGTCGTCGAGCACTGCACCGACGACGGACAGTTCCACCCCGGGCAGCGCCGGATCTCCGGGTGCGCTGGTGATGATGGCGCGGAGCTCGCCGGCCGGGATCGAGGTATCCATGGGCAGCCGCAACTCGAAGTTGGAGACGGTGAGCGGTTGCCCGGCGGAGACGGCTTGCTCGAACCTGTCGAGCGACTTGAGCCAAGCCGGGCCCTCGTAGAGGGTGACCCAGTTCGGCGTGATCATGTTCGTCACCGGGTCGTACAGCTCGCCGTCCTTGAGCTGGAGGCGTGCCGTGAGTGTCATCGACATGCGGAACTTGCGGCGCAGGACGTTCGACTGTGGTCTCATGACGCTCGCTTCCTCCAGCGGTTGAGTGCTTGCTGCTCAGCCAGCGTGAAGCCGAGGAACGGCGTGCTGACGACCGAGTAGTCGCCGACCTGCTCGCGGACGTTCTGGGCCGGGTTGGTGACCAGCCGGGCGGTGGCCGTGGTGATCACTGCGGCGATCTCCGGGGCCACGAACCCTAACTCATCGTCGAAGCCCCGGTTGCGGGTGTAGCCGCGTACGAGGTCGGTTACGAGCTGGACGTGGCGGGTGGCCAGGGCAACCAGCGTGGTGTCGGTGCCCTGGTCGAGAAAGCTCGCCACGTCCTGCCCGGTCGGGACGGTCTTGTCGAAGCTCACGATGATCAGGACCTGGTGATCCCGGTGATAGTCACGATCGCCTCGGGGTTGAGCGGCGCGGCGTCGTAGCGGGCGACCACGCGTATTGCTTGCTGGTCGAAGTCGGCGTACCGCTCGGTCAGCACCTTCACCGACGGGGCCAGGTCGCGGGCGACGGCGATCTGGGAGAAGTCGACCAGTGCCGCCCGGCCGGTGGTGACCTCGGAGACGGTCACGTCGGGCACACGGTTCGAGACGATGACCTGGGAGCCCCAGAGCCGGAACACTCCGTCGGCGGTCGGGTCGGGGGTCAGTAGGTACTTCGACGAGCCAGTGGCTTCCTTGAGCTTGCGGAGCTCAACGAAGTCGCCAGGCTGCATGATCCACTTGAGGCTCGACATGTTGACGCCGGCGGCCAAGGCCAGGCCCCATGCGTCCAGCAGGACGTCGAGGTCGAGGGCTCCGGCAGCGTTCACGGTCTGGACTCCGGAGTAGGCGAACAGCCCCTTGGGCGTCTCGATTCCGTCGCCTCCGGCTGACAGGAACTGCGTGTCGAGCTTTGCGGCGACGGAGTTGACGAGCCGGTCGCGGATGGCCGCGTCGAGGCTGACGACCGACTGGCGGGCCAGTTCGTTGGAGAAGCGCGTGATGACCTTGACCGACGCCAGGGTCGAGGGCAGCAGGGTCACCTCATCGAAGTCGATGTCGGCTTCAGGGATCTCCTCGTTCTCCCCCGTGAACGCCAGAGACGAGTCGATCAGGTCGCCGTTCTTCGGGATGCGCAGGGGCCCGGCGGTGTCGAAGATCCGGGGCCCCGCAGACAGGAACACCGATCGTTCCTGCAGCGGCTGGACAAGGATGCGCTGCACCTGCTCTGCGGTCAGCTCGGCGGCGGCGGTCGACCCGGCGCCGGCGGTGGTGGTCTGGCTGGAAAGTGCCATGAGAATGCTCCTAGCGGTGAGGATTCGGGTGAATCGCCCGGCCGCCAGGGCCGCGAGCTGTTGGGGGTGCCGGATACCAGACCCGACACCCCCAAGTATATACCCCTGGGGGTATATGGGTGTTAGCGGCGGAAGTGGACTACGCTCTTGTCCTGCTCGTCGGTCCCGACGAATGTTGCATAGGTGCGCTCGCCGGCGGTCCAGAAGATCGGCCCGGACTCGATCCTGATCTTGCGGGCGGCCAGGTCCGCGATGGTGGCCTGCAACTCGGCGTCGACTTCGTCGGCTCCGGCCATGTACCCGATCTCGGTAGTGCTGGTGATCATGTCGTTCTCCTCCAAGGGTGTCGTTGTGTCAGGCGTTGGCGCGCAGGATTGCGGCCAGGTCCACCGTGCCGGTGTCTGCGGCTGTCGCACCCTGCCCGATGGTTCCGTGCGGTGTGCGGGTGGCGTAGTGGGGGTGGGCGTCCAGCAGCTCGTCAATGGCGGCGTCGAGCTTCGACCAGTCGTCGAGGATGGCTTCATCGAAGGGCAGGTCGTTGGGGTCGGCCAGGCGGCCGGTGGCGGCGACCCGGGAGACGAACAGCTCCTTAGCAAGGTCGTCGGACCGCTTGGCCTTCACGCGGGCCTCGGCTGCCTCCTTCCGGAGCTGTTCGACGTAAGCCCTCGGGAAGGTGTCGGGCTCGGTATCCGGCTCCTGGGGGGCCAGTTCGCCGTCGTCGGTGTTCGTGTTCTCACTCATTGGTTCTCTCCTCTCCGGTCATGGAGACCGGTTGCTGGACACAACGGCACCCGGTGTGCCGGTGCATGGGCGTGGTCACGAGTAGCTCGCGGCCGTTCGCCAGGCCGGTGCATACCGGGCACTTAGTCCCGGCCTCCGGCCGTCTGGTCCACTTGGCTTTCGGAGCACGAGCTTGAAGGTGCTCTTGCCAGGCGTCCGACGCGGTGTTGTACACGGCCGCCCGCATGGTCTTCGCCAGGGTCGTTACGCCCTCGCGCGCGGCCACGGCGTCCCTGAGCGCCGCCACGGTCGACGTGCTGGTGCGGGGCACGATGCCAAGCGGCAGGGTGTCAGCGGCAGCCAGGCGGGTCAGCAGCGCTCCGGCGGATACCTCGGCGAGCCCTGCCGCTTGGCGGGCGGTGGCATCGACCAGCGCGGCGAGCAGGGTAACGGCCTCGTCGTCGCTCAGCGTGCCGGCGCTGTTCGCCGCGTAGATATCGGAGATGCGATCCTCGGCCCGGTCAGTCAGGTCGACAAGCGCGTGCTGGTAGTCGTCGATCAGGTCAGGCATTGGTGCCCCGGTTCAGCAGGTCGGGCAGGGACGTGGCGAGCTGGTCGAGTGCCTCGGCGCGGCGGGCCTGCCGTATGGCCTCTATTTCGTCGGTGCTGTAGCCGAGCCGGGCCAGTGCATACGTGGAGGGCAGCAGTCCGGCGGTGTACAGCTTGACGACGGCGTCGGCCTCCTGGGCGACGCTCCTTGTCGACGGGTCGGCCCAGCTCACACGGACGTCCAGCGCTGCCGGGTCGGTTCCGGTGCGCACCGCGTGCATGAGCCGGGCGACCTGCTCCCACGAGCGTCCGAACGTGGCCTGCCGCGCTTCAGCGCGGGCGGTCAGGCTGGCCTCAGCGGCCCGCAGCGCGTCAGCCGAAGCGGGCTGATTCGACAGGACCCCGATGTAGTGCTCTGGCAGCGCGGAGACCGCCATGATCTGGCTCGTCAGCACCTTCACCGCCGACTCGTAGCTGGCCAGGTCGGCGGCATCGAGCTGGCCGAATCGGGAGTCGGGAGCCTCCGACAACATCATCCTGTTGTTCTCGGGATACGGGTTGACCGGGTTGCCAGCCTCGTCCTCCTCCAGTTCGACGCCGGTCGCCCAGCGTCGGGGACGGCCCGCGTATTCCGAGGCGACCATCAGGTCGCTCAAGATCTTGTTCTGTGCGTCGACCAGCGGGATCAGGTCGTCGAGTTCCGAGGCGGGAGGGCCCATCAGACGGTCGGAGTTGCGCAGCGGGACCACCGGAACCACCCCGAGCGGATTGGGCAGCGACTCGGCCAAGGTGAACCCTGATGTGGCACCGACGGCGTCTGAGTGGAGGCGGTCGATACGGTCAGGCAGGTACAGGACAGCATCGGTGCCCGTCGGCGCATCGAGGGGTCCGGTGGTCCACCGCTTCACAGCGGCCGTCACTGCCCTGGTCGCTGGGTCCCGCAGCACCGCGACTTGTTCTGCTGATTCGACGGTGACCAGCGGGCGTCCGGTGGCATCGGCCCAGACGATCACGAATGCCTCGCCGATGGTCAGGGCTTCGCGGTGCGCCACTGGCGCGAGCTGGTCAAGGTCGTTGGCCAGCCAGTCGGTCCACAAGGTGGAGGCGAACTGGCCGTCGATGGTGAAGCCGGTGACCCGCAGGCGTTCGGCCAGGGCCGTCACGGCGACCCGTGGGATGTTCACCGCCATGCGCGAGAACCGGTTCCCGATCGCCGTACGGGCCTCGGGTGCCAGGAACGCCAGGGGCTGGTCGCCGCGATAGTAGCGGTTCAGGGTCTCCCGGCGGGGAGCGCCGGCGTCGAGCCGGGCGAGCAGTTGTTCGAGTGGTTGCACGTTGTCTCCTGGTCTAGAACGAGGCGGCGCGTCTGCGCCGTCGCTGGTTGTGGAAGGCGGCCCGGTCGAAGGCGACGATGGCCGCCACGGCAAGGTCGATCTTCCGGGGTGAGTGGGCACGGTCTTTGGTAATCACGTCGCCCTGGGGGGTGCGCTTCGCCACGGCATGGGCAATGTGGGCGGCCAGGCGGGCATCGGCGTCGTGGGTGATGCTCTGGTCGGCCACCGACTGATAGAAGCGGTCAGTCGCCGGAGCCATGCGGCCCACGACATTGGTCGGCCACTCGATCACCCGGCGTTCGCCGTACCGTTTCGCCCAGCTCTCGATCTCCGAACGCCAGCCCCATGGGTCACATGCGAGCTCGACCACATCCCACCTGCCGAACGCCACGTCGACCGCTTCCGACACGTCACCACGCGGAACCCTCCAGCGCGCATCGCCAGGGTTCTCCCACGCGCCGACCACGAACACGTGGCCGTCGAGGGTGCAGCCGACCAGCGCGGTGGAGTCACCGGACGCCGACCCGTCGAACCCGAGGACGACCCGCTCACCATCAGCAGGTACGCCACGATCCCGGTCGGCGCAGGCATCCCACGCGCCGAAGGGCAGCCAAGCGTCCGAGCCCGTGACCCACTGCCCGAGCCGCAATTGCCGGAACACCGGTTCCCGCATCGTCCGCAGCACCGCAGCCATGCCGTCGGCTGCAAGGAAGTCGCCCAGCGCCGGATTGGCGACCGTCCACGCCTTCCGGTCGTCGACCGCGCACCCGTCCGGCGCCGCGAACTCCCGCAGGTAGAAGGACGGGTCGTCTTCTGTGCGGCCGTGCTCGACCAGCCTCCACATGATCGAATCCGGCGTCGCGGCCGGGGTGGATATGGCCAGCGTCAGCGACTCCGGACGCTTGCCCGAAACCGAGGTCACCGCTTCCCAGACCTCGGCAGTGACCACGTGGAGCTCGTCGACGATCAGCAGCGACGGGTCCCAGCCGTGCAGTGCCGCAGGGTCCGCCGGCAGGGCGATCATCGTCGCGTCGTTGTGCGGAACGACCAGCTTGTCCTTGAAGATCTGGCACCGTGCGGCCAGCTCCGGGTTCAGCTCAACCATGCGCCGAGCCATCGAAAGTGCGATGTTGGCCTGCCGTTGGTCGGATGCCACCACGAGCACCTCGGCCGATGGGGGCCCGCAGAACAGCTCCGCCACCGCCAGTGCAGCGGCCAGGGCAGTTTTCCCGTTCGCTCGCGGCAACGAGACCAGAGCCGTCCTCACGCCGGGTGCGAACGCGCCGGTCACAATCTCCTTCTGCCACGGCCGCAGGCGGAACGGCTGCAGTGCGCCAGCCCCTTTCGGAGTGATCACGAACGTGTTGATGAATTTCATGCGCCGCTTCGCCCGATCACGAGGCCAGCCCGTGAAGTCGAGCGGCTCGGCGGTCACAGGAGCCTTCGCGCCAGCCCTCAAGCCTGCCATATATACCCCCTAGGGGTATTCTGACCGAAACTTTCCCTGGAATGCGGCTCCCGGGCAAGGGGCTTTACCCCTACCCCCCTGGGTTGGTCTCCACGAGCGGCTCCGCGTGCCCGGTTGCAGGGTCCGCAGACGACCTCAACGTCGGCACCGAGCCGCAAGGGCAGGTGGGCGGCGACCCGCTCCCACGCGCCAGGCAGGTGGTCGAGCTGGAGGTCATCTGTACGTCCGCAGTCCGTGCACCATGGCTGCAGCTGGCGAGCCCTCCGGCTCAGCTTGTCCCAGCGCGTGTCGTACCCGCGCGCCCTCGATGGGCGACTGGTGTCGGTGTGCAGCTGGCAGCGGGCGCCCTCGGTCAGGGCCCCGCAGGTCAGGCATGGCTTGAGCGTCACGCTGCGCCTCCTTGATCGCATGCTGGATGAGTCGTAGCGCCGTCACCGAGGTCGACCATGGGGAACCCGCAGACGGTGCAGCGCTTCTGTGGGGGTGTCACACCTGTCACGCCTGTCACGTCTGGGGGTGCTCCCGTGGTAAACGTGACACCCGTGACAGGTGTGACACCCCCCACAGGGGAGGGCACATACAGCCCCGTTGCCCTACGAGCAATGCGCCCCGAGTCGTACAAGCGCTTTAGGTACTGCCGGGCCTTTTCGGTGGTGAACCCCAGAGCATCTACCACGTCAGCCGCCCGCACACCATCGGGCCGGGTCGCGACAAGAGTGAGGATGCGCGTTGTGTCGTCGCCCAAGCCCTGGGTCGCTTCAGCGTCCGCCGCAAGCTTCGCGGCAGCGTCCAGGGAGCCGCCCGCCAGGTGCCAGCGGCAGCCGTCCATGCTCACGGCGTATTCGGCCTCGGTCACGTCGCGGCCGGTCACGAGGAACTTTCCCGACGCCTCGTTGCGTCTTCGGTTCAGCACAACGATGGTGTCGGCAGCCCCGGCGATTCCGTTGGTGCCGGAGACCGTGTTCACGAAGTCGTCGGACGCGGCCTTGCGGTCATGGTGGAGCACGAGCATGGCCATGCCAGGCCGGGCGTCAGCAATCGACTTCAACGCCCCGGCGACCCGGTAGTCGCGCATGTAGTCGGATTCGCCGGGCCGTGCAGGCGGCAAGATTTTCCCCAGCGTGTCAAGGATCACCAGCGGCCGGGGGAGCCGCTCTGGCAGTGAGTCGAGCCACGCCGATATCGTCGGCTGCACGGTTCCGGGCACAACCCGCGTCATGTAGTTCAGCGCTGCCGGGATCGGCTCGCCGCCAAGCAGCTTGCGGGCCCGGGACTGCAATCGCCGGTCGCCGTCTTCGAGTGCCAGCAGCAGCACGGGCCGCCACGACACCGGGATGCAGCCGACCGCCCGGCCGCCTGTGGCCGCTGCCAACGCGATGTCGAAACTCAGCCAGGATTTCCCGATCTTCGGGCCCCCAACTAGCAGCGTCATGCCCTCGGGCACGAGCCCGGGCACGATCCACGTGAGCTCAGGGAAGACCTGCTCGTCGAGCCACGCACCCGTCCGCAGACCCGCTAGCAGGTTCGGCTCTTCGGGCACCTTCTCGATCATGCGGCCTCCCCAAGGACGGCAGCATCGAGTTCGTCGATCAGGCCGTCGGGCAGGCCGAAGTTGGCGATGAGCCAGGCGTGGGCCCGGCACTGCTCGGCGGCCTCGTCGGCCCACGGCGTGCCCACGGTCTCCAGCTCGGCGGCTCGGCGGCACCAGTAGGCGGGCAGCGCTTCGCGGAACGCGTCCACGATCACCGCGAGCGCCATCGTCTGCACCAGGTCCGGCAGGTTGATCAGCGCGTTCACCACGTCACGGGACGGCGCTGGGCCGGTGTCGTATCTCTCCATCAACGAGCTCCTAATTAAGTTGTGATCTCCACGTTGCGGATGGCGTCGTACGCCGTCGGGTCTGAGTAGCCGCCGCGCTCGTTTCGGCAGCCGCGTAGGTGCTGGGGCAGTGCGGCGACCACCCGCAGCTGTCTTGCGGCCCAGTCGAGGGCCTCGGGTGTGGCTGAGCCGTAGCGGATGATCGCCGCGCCGGCCATCTTCCGCGCCTGCGATCGGCTCGAGTAAGGGGCCAGCCGCTGCAGCGCCTGCTCGAGGGCGCGCCTGTCCGTGCCCTCCGCGATCCAGCGCGGAGGGATAACCGCTTGGGTCAAGCCGCGTCCCCTTCGAACTTGGCATCGAGCCATGCGAGCACGTCGTCCTCGCGGTATACGACCCGGCGGCCAAGCTTCGCGCTTCGGGGCCCAAGGCCCATGTGGCGCCAGTAGCGCAACGTCGCCTCGGGCACCCGGATTTGCTCGGCGACCTCCGGCGTAGTCAGCAGTTTCGCGGCCACGTCTCCTCCTAGTGACTTGTTGGTACATGCAGTATTGCATGACTATGTGATGTACGAAAGCTAACACACCGAAACTGCAAATGGGTTATGAGTCAAGTCGAAGATTCGCGACTATGGTTGACACGACGACGCAACGTTGCCCATGATTGAATGCGTGAGTGAATCGCTAAATGATGCAGACGCCAACTTCGTCCGAAACATGAAGGCTGCACGCGAGGCGCGGGGGTGGTCTCAAGCGGTGCTGGTCGACCATCTGGAGCTTCTGGGCGTCGAGACCCTCAACCAGTCGACCGTCAGCCGGATCGAGAAGGGCGAGCGTGATGTTCGACTGCCCGAGGCTCGCGCCATTGCCAAAGTGTTCAGTGTCAGCTTGGACACTATGTCGTCCGGCCCTGAGAAGTTCGAGAGTTACCTGGACTGGCAACGGGTGTATGGCGCATTCCGGGACGCCAGGAAAGGGCTGGCTCGGGCAACGGTGGAATACGAGGATGCCCGCCGGACGCTGGCTGAGTACCTCCGCGAGCCAGGCGTCCGGCTCGCGGAGGACTTCCGGGACAAGCTCATGGACGACGTCGAGCGGACGGCGAGCGACGAAGCGCATGAGGCTGAGATGAGGTATCGCAGCGACTCCAGCCATACCGCCAGCGCCGCATACGACGAGCCCCCATTCTGAGATGGCCACCGTCGAACGGCGAGTCAGCGACCGGACTGGGAAAACGGTCTACGTCGTGCGCTACCGGACTCCTGAGAGGGCCTCGCGGCAGAAGACGTTCAAGCTCCGGCGCGACGCGGATCGATTCGTGACCAGCATCGAGTCGTCGAAGATGACCGGGGCGTTCGTCGATCCCGCCCGGCAGGAAGTGAGCGTCGCCGACTGGTGCGACAAGTGGCTTGCGGCGAAGACCAACATCGGGCCAAAGACGCGAGAGCGCTACGAGGGCATCCTTTCCGCCCAGATTCGGCCGAGGTGGTCGACGGTGAAGCTCAAGGACGTCAGGCACGCGGATGTGCAGACGTGGCTCGCTGGCCTCGATCTCGCTCCCGCGTCTGTGCGGAAGGTCCACCGTGTCCTGTCGCAAGCGATGGACTTCGCGGTCAAGGACGGACGCTTGGCGGTGAATCCTGCCTCCGGGGTGAGCCTGCCCCGGGTCGAGTCGACGGAGAAGCCGTTCCTCAGCCACGAGCAAGTAGCCGAGCTGGCGAAGCGGTGCGGGCCCGGCGATGGGCTGATCGTCACGTTCCTTGCCTACACCGGCCTTCGATGGGGCGAGATGGCCGCGCTTCGGGTGAAGCGGCTCGATTTCCTCCGCCGGCGCATCGTGATCGCCGAGTCTGTCACCCCGGTGAAGGGGGTCATGACGTTCGGCCCGACGAAGGGCCACGAGCGCCGCGAAGTGCCGATGCCCAGATTCCTCGCCGCCGATCTGTCGAGGCTCGTTGATGGCAAGGGTCCCGACGATCTGGTGTTCACGGGGGAGCGGGGAGCGCCGATGCGCTCGCAGGCGTTCCAGCGGCGGTCGCTGACCGCTGCCTCCACCGCCATGGGGCTGGAGGGCTTCACGCCGCACGAGCTCCGCCATTCGGCGGCGAGTCTGGCCATCGCCTCAGGCGCGGACGTGAAGGTCGTGCAGACGATGCTCGGGCATAAGAGCGCAACGATGACACTCGACCTCTACGGGCATCTTTTCGGCGACCGTCTCGACGTGGTTGCCGACGCCATGGACGTGGCGCGCACCGAGGCACTCTCGAAGCCGCGTGTTGGAAATGTGTTGAAATTGGCCTAGTGGCCGTCCGGGCAAGACGAAACCCCCTAGCCAATTGTGCTCTGGCTAGGGGGTTTCTCTCGTATCCCCAACCGGATTCGAACCGGCGCTGCCGCCTTGAAAGGGCGGTGTCCTAGGCCGCTAGACGATGGGGACGCGTGAGCTATGGTACTGGACCAAGTGTTGACCCCCCAAAACACGCGCACGGGCTAGGGGCCCGAGATGCGGGTCTACCGCTGTGCCGCGCACTCGGGGCACAGGCTGTCTGTCTTATCGCGCAGCGTGGTCAGGCGTTGTAGGCAGGTCAGGCCGCGGCACAGCACGCCGATAGGTGCCTCGGTCGGCGCGCTCGACTCAGCATCTGCAAGAATCTGCCTGTCCTCGACAGGCGTGCTGGACGAACGCTCGGGGGCCATGCGTGACGGGCTGCGCGCGATCTGCACGAGCTTTCGGAGCCCGGAGACGGACAGTGATAGGCGATCGGTGCGCAGTTGGAGCAGCTTTGTCTGCGCTCAGTAGTTGACGGTCACGTGCACATGGTCGTAGTGGTTGGCGGTGGTGCCGCCGCGATCGGCCATCCACGTCCAGCCGCCGCTGCCGTTGATCCAGATGCGCTGGCGCCAGATCAGGTATTCGATGTTGAGCGAGTCGGCGTTGGCCTGGAGATATGCGGCGACCGAGTCGCCCAGCGCCACGTCACTGGCACCGTTCGGCATCATGAGGTCGACGGCGCGTCCGCTCGGATGGTCGGGCAGGGGGTCGGAGCGGACGCCGTACATCGTGGTGATCTGTGGGTAGTTCGCCCGGATCGCGTACACGACCTGCTTGGTGGTGTCGCGCAACTGGTCGAGGCCGGACGACCCGCCCGTGTTCAAGGAAGTGGAGCCGTTGGCCGCCGGCGCGGCGGGTCCCTGTGCCGATCCGCCGGAGCTGCCGGACGAGCTCACGGGGCTCGACGACAGGTATTGCGTCGAGATCCAGCGCAGCTGGCCGTCGTCCGACACCTGGCTGAAGCCATCCTGCGTCACGCCGGTGAGCTGCACCTGTGTGTTCGTGTTGAGTACCCGGATGATGCGGTAGTCGATGGAGGGCCCGGTGCGCAGGTTGACCCCGGTCGTCGTGTAGGCGGTCGACGCGCCCGAGGAACCCCCACCGAAGTTCAGGTACTGCGCGGAGATCCAGGCGCTCTGGCCGTTCCAGGTGACCGGCGTCCAGCCGTTCTCCGACGAGCCCCGCAGGGTCACTGTGGCCCCGGTGGCGAGAACGCCCAGGATCCGCTGGGAGGTGCTGGGGCCGGTGCGAACGTTGACGTACGTGGTCGCGGTGGCCGTGCCGGATGAGGTCGGAGTGGAGGCGTTGGAGGTGGCGGGGGTCGATGAGGACGAGTCGAACGACAGGTAGGCGCCATAGACGAACCCGTCACGACCGTTGTGGTTCACGGGGACCCAGCCGCCTTGGCTCGATCCGGTGACTGCGACCTGTTGCCCGATCCGCAGGACGGCAAAGGTCTGCGACAACGTGCTCGCACCCGTGCGGACGTTGACGTAGTCGGTGGCCGTGGCCGTTCCCCCGGCTGCGGACGTGAGCCCGCCGAGGGTGGTGTAGGCGGAGTAGACCCACGCGTCCTGACCGCGGAAACGCACCGGCGTCCATTCGCCCTGTGGGTCGCCGCGCCGCTCCGTCTGCTCGCCGGCCGCCAGGACGCCGAGGACGCGCGTGGAGGTACTGGGGCCGCTGCGCACGTTGAGTGCCGTGGTCGCCGACACCGTGCCGTAGTCGGCGAGGGCTGATTGGGGCACCATGACGGCGCCGGCGGTGATGGCGCTGGCCGCTACGAAAGTGGCCAGGCCTCTGCGGGCATGCTTCGACACATGTGTCACGTTCAGGTCCTTCCCCAACCCGAGTGCGGTCACGCCGGCAGGAGCGACGAAGCGTCTTCCCCGATCGACCGGTCTTCCCACCGGTCGACCACGCCATGAGGCCCCCGCCGACGGGCCGACCGTAAAGCCTTGTCAGGGGTGAGTGCTAGCAGATTGAGAATCACCCAAACGGCTGATCCGCTACTGACTAGGGAAGATAAAGAACGAAGTCGGCTAAAGCGGCACTTGAGGTTCAGGGTGTGGGTTGCATCGTGGGTCCGGGCCGACCCGGGCGTGCCGGGCGGATGTGTTCCCAAGTCAGGAGCGTGTGGACAACATCTGCGAAAGTGCTATGGTATTACCATTGATGTGGTCGTTTCAGAGGACGAAACGAAGGCAGCGGGGCCGGTTTGTCACGGCTTTGCCTCTACTCATCGGATGGATTTGAATTGCCTTCCATTCGCCGCGGAAAACATATCTGGAATCACGCATGAGCCAATTGGCCCGGACGCGTCGCATCGATGGGCGACAACCGGCCGGGCGATGCGTCTCCACCCGATCAGGAGGAGCAGCGATCGATGCACGATCGGATCGAACGCGTAGATGTCATCGTGGCGAGTCCCGGCAGGAACTTCGTCACGCTGAAGATCACCACGGCTGACGGCATCGTCGGGCTGGGTGACGCCACGGTCAACGGGCGTGAGTTGGCTGTGGCCAGCTACCTGCGCGACCATGTCGCCCCACTGCTCGTCGGACGCGACCCCGGGCGCATCGAGGACACCTGGCAGGAGCTGTATCGAGGCGTCTACTGGCGCCGCGGCCCCATCACCATGGCCTGCATCGGCGCGGTGGACATGGCCCTGTGGGACGTGCTCGGCAAGCGGACCGGCCGTCCGGTGTACGAGTTGCTCGGCGGGCGCGTGCGTGACCGCGTCGACGTCTACCGTCACTGCTTCGGGTGGGAGCTCCCGCAACTGCTCGAGTCGTGCGATCGCGAGATCGCCCAGGGCGTCCGCTTCGTGCGCGTCCAGTCGAGTGTTCCCGGCCTTGACAAGGTGTACGGCATCTCGAAGGATCCCAACTACGAGCCTGCCCAACGCGGTGCCCTGCCCGACCAGGAGACCTGGGACTCGGCCGCCTACGTGCACCACCTGCCGGGTGTCGTCGAGGCCGTGCGTGAGCATGTGGGATGGGGGATCGGCCTGCTCCACGACTCGCATCATCGCCTGACCCCCACCGAGGCGGGGCAGCTCGGGCACGCCCTGGAACCCTACGGCCTGTACTGGCTGGAGGACGTCACGCCGGCCGAGGACCAGGACGCGCTGCGTGTGGTCCGCGAGCACACCCGCGTCCCGTTGGCGATCGGCGAGGTCTTCAACACCGTGTGGGATTGCCAGAAGCTCATCGAGGATCGCCTCATCGACTACGTGCGGTGCGCGATCGTCCATGCCGGCGGCATCAGCCACGTACGAAAGATCTACGCGCTCGGTGAGCTGCACGGGGTGAAGGGCGCGCCGCACGGCCCGTCCGACGTCTCGCCGATCGCGCTGGCAGCCTCGATTCACCTGGCCACCGCCACCTACAACTTCGGCCTCCAGGAATACATGGGCTACCCCGACATCGTGCACGAGGCATTCCCCCATGCCTGGAGCTACGCCGACGGCGCGCTCCAGCCGGGCGAGGAGCCCGGTCTCGGCGTCGCGATCGACGAGCAGCTTCTGAGCCGCCCGGAGTTCGAGTACTCGACCGCCTACCTGCCCGTCGCCCGACGCCTCGACGGCACGGTTCAGGACTGGTGACGACCCCGTCGTCCACGGGCATCGCTTGTTCGCGGACGACGGCAAAGCCGCTTCCTTCTCGATGACGAGCTCGGCACACGATGCCGTGGAGGTATTCGGGGAAGCACACACATCGAGCGATCCAGCACGGTGCTGGACTCGTTCCTGCTGAATGAGGAGCAGAACAACTATGTCGTTGATTCATGAGGGGAAGGGCCTCCCGGAAGGAAGCTCTCCCAATGGGACTCCGTCGAGAACCATCGAACGTTCCACGTCGGATCTCGCGAAAGCGGCGGTGTCGGGTTGGCTGGGCACCGCATTGGAATTCATGGATTTTCAGCTTTATTCGCTTGCCGCGGCATTGGTCTTCCGGAATGTCTTCTTCGCCAATGAGTCCGCGGGTATGGCCGTCATCTCGTCGATGGCTACCTACGGGGTGGGCTATCTGACCCGTCCCCTCGGTGCCTGGTACTTCGGCCGCCTCGGCGACCGCATCGGGCGCACGAAGGTGCTCTTCTACACGATCGCGCTCATGGGTGTGGCCACGACGCTCATCGGTGTGCTGCCGACGTACGGCCAGGTGGGCATCCTCGCGCCGCTGGCTCTCGTCGTCCTGCGCCTGGTGCAGGGCTTCGGTGCGGGCGCCGAGATCGCGGGCTCGTCGGTCATGCTCACCGAGTACGCGCCGCGCCGCCGTCGTGGCCTCATCGGGTCGCTCACGGCGCTGGGCACCAACTCGGGCACTCTGGGCGCGTCCGCCATCTGGGGCATTCTCGTCGCCGCCCTGCCGAAGGAGGACATCGTCGCGTGGGCGTGGCGTATCCCCTTCCTGGCAAGCGTGCTCATCATGATCTTCGCCCTGTGGCTACGCCGTAGCCTCAAGGAGAGCCCCGTCTTCGAGGGCCGCGAGGACGTCGTCGACGGCGTGGCCATGTCGAAGGAGCAACTCGCCGAGCACATGCAGACCGAGCACGAGGACATCCTCGCCAAGGGGCTGCGCGAGCGCAAGGGTCGCGCTTTCTTCGAGGGCTTCCTGCTGCGGTTCGGCCAGGCCGGCAACTCCGGCATGATCCAGACCTACCTCATCAGCTACATCACGGCGACGCTGATGATGGCCTCCAGCGTCGGCACGAACGTCGTCATCGTCTCGTCGCTGCTGGGCTTCGCGACGGTGCCCCTGGTGGGTTGGCTTAGCGACATCGTGGGCCGCAAGACGATGTACATCGTCATGACCTCGATCTCGCTGGTGCTGGTGTTCCCGATGATCTACCTGGTCTCCACCGCACAGGTGGGCAAGCTGTTCGCCGGGTACATCATCATGCACCAGGCATCCGTGCTCGCCTTGGCGTCGCTCGAGAACCTGACCATGGCCGAGATCTTCGGCGGGCGCAACCGCTACACGCAGATCGCGCTGGCCAAGGAACTCGCGGCCATCGTGGCCACAGGTATCGGGCCCGTGCTCGCCGCGGCCCTCGTCGTGGCCACCGGGTCGTGGTGGCCGATCGCCGTCATGATCGCCGTCTTCACGGCGTGCAGCCTCGCGGCCGCGATCATCATGCCGGAGGTGGCCGGACGCGACCTCACGGTGCTCACCGACTCCCGCAAGGGAGAGGGCGTCATCGGGCCGTTCGCCGCGCGCGAGCGTCGCGAGCTGGGTCTGCCCACCTGCGAGGAGGCGCTGGCGGAGTACGAGGCCACGACGATCGTCTCGTCCAAGCGGGGATGACGCCGTACCAGCCTGCTGCTTAGTCGTCGTCGAACTCGGCCCGTGCCACGGAATCCCATTCCGGCACGGGCCGAGGCGGCTCCGGATCGGGGACGCCGCCCACGATCCAGGTCTGCTTCTCGTCCACCACGATCCTGTCGCACCGGCCGAGTCCGTCCCATGACGCGGCGCCGGCCATCCTGTCGGACGCGGGGACCGGCGCCGTCCCGGTGGCGGTGGCCAGTGTGGTGATCGCGTCCCGCTCGCCGAAGACGACCGCGACCGGCAGGGTGCCCGCGAGCTTGTTGGCGATCACGGTCTGCAGCGTGTCGGCGTCCATCTCGGGCGCGGCGATCAGCAGGGGAGTCGCCTCGTCGGCGGCGCGTCCCATGAGGACGAGCAGTTCTCGTACGCTCAGCACAGCGTCCTCGCAAGCCAGCAGTCTTGGCCTGTCGAGCACGGCCCGGGTGCCGGTGTGTGTGGCCAGCGTGGGCGCGGCGAGCCGGCAACTCACGGTACGGGCGGACGACAACTCGGACGCCAGCTCCCGTTCCTGGGCCGGTGAGAAGGCTTCGGCGCGCGGGGCGTCGTCCAGCAACTGCCGGGCGGTCACATAGGGAGCCTGGGCCGGGGCCGTGCGAGGCGACGAGGTCGCGTGCGGGGCGGCGTCGGTGTTCGTCCGGGGAGATTCCTCGCCGGCAGCTCGGCGCGCGGATCGCCGATCGACCAGGGTGGCGATCACGACGAGCGCTACGCCTGCCAGGAGGATGACGACCGCGATGAGACCGGGACTCACACGACCAGCCTAGGTGCGGCCGGCACTTCTGCGGTCGATCCGACGCGACGCAATCCCGATTCTCGCGGCGGCCGTGAACAAGGTGTGCGGCGGCCGCCTGTGCGCGTCGGCGGGTGAAACAGCTACCCTATGGTGTGTCGTCGACAAAGCGCGTGAGCCCTACCAGGCCGGACGCCCACGTCGGCGGTGACAACTGAAATTTTGTGAGCGGCCTGCGCGAGCGCACGACAGCGCGGCCATGCTCCTGATGGGGTCGGTAGACGGCCCCGAGCGCCTATAGCTCAGTTGGCAGAGCAGGGGACTTTTAATCCTCGGGTCCAGGGTTCGAGCCCCTGTGGGCGCACAAGAAGTCCGAGCCTTACGTGCGGGCCCGACTTGTCGCGTACGTCCTCGGACCTTCCTCCGCACCGGCGTCTTTGTCGTGGGTGTTATCTCGGCGACCTGCCTAGCGCAGTTGAGGGAGATATGTGCCGAGTGTTTGGCCGCGGGTTGATGGTGCGAGGTCGTCTCAGCGTGCGGCGAGCCCCTCGAGAAGAGTGGCGAGGGTGAACTCGAAGCGATCGTGTCCGTCGCCTGCGGTGAGTTCGTCCGCGTGGGCGACAGTATTGGGGAACAAGTGCGCAGGCAGCATGCGCAGGCGGTTGCGGACCTCGGCGCGGTCGATGATCCGCCCGTCGATGTCCGAGTCGTGGGCACGAGTGATGCCGGCCTCGAGGCAGTAGCCGGTGATGTAGAGGAACGCGGCGTCGCTTGCCCACGCTGCCGGCTGGGGCGGAATGCCTCCGGTCAGGAGGATCGACAGCAGCCCTTCTTCGACACGTAGCAGGGACAGGCCGCTCGGCGCGGCTGCGAGAGCAGCCTGGGCGACTCCTGGGTAGGCCAGCAGCTGATCGCGGACCTGACTGCACACATCCAGGAACTGCGCGCGCCATTGCCCGGGATCGGCGTCCGGAACCTGGACGCGGGACATCAGCTCGTCGATCAGCAGGTCGCCCAGCTCGGACTTGTTCCGCACATGGGCGTACAGCGATGCCGGCCCGGTACCGAGGGCCGCCGCGACGCGACGCATGGTCAGGTCCTCGAAACCTTCGGCCGCGATGACATCGAGGGCCGCCGCGACGATCCGGGCCGCCGAGATCGGCGTCCGGGGCGGCACACCGGTATCGGGCCGTTCCGCTGCCGCGATTCGTGCTGCCCACTGGTCTCGTGTGATCGTCTCGCGAGAGGCGCGCCTTCCTGCCATGCGTCCACATTAGCACTTGACGCGAACAATAATCGTATGTAGAACATTGTTCGTGACTAACTCGCTGCACACCACCCCCGCCATCGAACCGCTGCCGTTGCGGCGCGCCTGGCTGGTGCTGGTCGTCGTGGTGATCGCGGACGTGATGGACTTCATCGACTCCAGCATCGCCAACGTCGCCGGCCCCTCCATCCGCGCCGACCTCGGCGGCGACGAGTCCACGCTCCAGTGGGTGCTCTCGGCCTATACCGCGGCGTTCGCGATCGGCCTGGTCACCTCCGGCCGCCTCGGCGACATCCTCGGCCGACGGCGCTTGTTCCTGGTCGGTATGACCGCTTTCACCCTCGCCTCCCTGGCCTGCGGGCTCGCGCCGAACGTCCCTGCGTTGATCGTGCTGCGGACGATCCAGGGGCTGGCGGGGGCGGTGATGATCCCGCAGGGCTTCTCCTTGGTGAAGATCGCCTTCCCGCCTGAACACCTGCGCAAGGCCTTGGTGCCCTTCGGCCCGATCATGGGTGCCGCCGGGGTCCTCGGCCCGATCCTGGCCGGCTGGCTGCTGGCCGCGAACCCTTTCGACACGCAGTGGCGCTCCATCTTCCTGATCAACGTCCCCATCGGCGTGGCCGCGATCGTTCTCGCCGCGCTCTTCTTGCCGCGACATGCCGCCGAAGACCCGAGCGTGCGCGTCGACGTCATCGGCGTGGCCCTGCTCACCGCGGGCTCGGCGCTACTGATCGTCCCACTCGTGCAAGGCCGAGAACTGGGCTGGCCATGGTGGACCTACGTGATGTTCGCCGCCTCGCTCGCCGCGTTCGCCCTGTTCGTCCGCTCGGAACGCCACAGCGCCCACCCCGTGCTCACTCCCAGCCTGTTCCGCAAACGCAGCTTCATCGTCGGCCTCGGCGTCACGGCCGCGTTCTTCGCCTCCCAGACCGGGTTCACTCTCGCCTTCAACCTGCTCCTCCAACTCGGATTCGGCTGGACCGCGTTGCACACGGGCCTCACCCTCATCCCCTGGGCGTTGGGCTCGGCCGTCGGGACAGTCCTGTCCGGAGCGATCCTCGCCGCACGTCTCGGCCGCCGCACCCTGCACCTCGGCCTCGCCCTCGCCGTGATCGGCATGCTCGGCCTGCTCCGGACGATCACCACGCGCGGCAACGACCTGAACTCGCTTGTGGTCGCCCCCGCCCTGCTCGTCGGCGGCCTCGGCGCCGGTATGGTCTTCATCCCCCTGTTCGACTACATCCTCGGAGACGCCACCGCAGAAGAAGTCGGCACCGGCTCCGGGCTCCTCAACGCCGTCCAGCAGTTCGCCTCCGCCATCGGAGCCGCCGCGCTCGGCACCGTCTTCTTCGCCCGCGCGGGAGGAACCCAGCACGGCTACACGACAGCCGCCGAACTCGTCGTCGTGATCGTCGCCATCGCCTTCGCCATCACCTTCCTGCTCATCGGACTGCTCCCCAAGCACCTCCGACAGCGGGGAGCACTCGTTGAGGACGTCAACCCCGCCACCCTCGGATGAAGTCGTCGACGGACACACGGGTAGCACGCCATACAGGACAAGGAAGCCTCAGCATGTTCGATCTCGCCCGCATGAGGCCGGCCATCGCAGCCTGATCAAACGACAAGAGCCAGTTGGTCGGCTCGATCCCGCTGCATAGCCTTCACACCCTTCTTCCCCGAGCGTCACGGCGTGCGTAGGACGCGAACGGGATCGTGGTGTGAGGCCGCAATAGCGGGCGGCAGAGCGGCGAGAGCGGCAGTAAAAGTAGACAGTAACGCGATAGCGGCGCCGAACGCGGGGTCTGGGGGAGTACCAGTCCAGATGAGAATGATGGTAGCGGTGATGGTGCCGGCAATCGCGCCGAAAGCCCCTGCAGCCGCGGATCGTCCGGTGACGAGCGCGACAATCACCCACCGGGGGGCGCCGAGCGCGCGCCGGCGGCCGAGGTCGGTGCGGTGGAGCAGTACATCGGCTAGCACAACGATGGCGGTAAGCAGGGCTCCCGCTGCCAGCACGATGACTACCAAGGAGCGTCCATAGGCTTCGAGGTCACCCGCGAGATCGACTTGGAGCTTGGCGATGTCGGTAGGGGAATCGATCTTGACGTCTTCGTTGGGCTGATTGAGGACAGCGAGGACACCCGCCTTTGCGGCCGAGACTGCGTAGGGGGTGGTGGCGAGCACATGGACGGTACGGGCAGTAACATTATCGTCGGCCTGCACGAGAACCCCGGTAGCCATGTCTGAGAACGGGTCGCGTGCGGCGTACTGGCCAACGATCGGATAAGTGATGCCGGTTGTGGTAGTGACTGACCCAACAGGAAAGTCGAAAGCCAGTGCGCTCGTTGCAGCGGCTGATGCGATGGCCTCGCCTGGCTGAGGCCATCTGCCCCAGGTGAGAGTCACGACGTCGGCGATGTTGCCAACGACCTGCCAGGAAGCTACTCGTTGGCCCTCATTGGTGGCCGTGCTGGTGACGTCGATGGCGGCAGTAAAACCGACAGCACGATCAATGACATTCAGGCCACTGATCTGGGTGACGACCTCTTGAGTGAGAAAACTCTTCTGCTTCGCGTCGGTGAACGTTATGACACGTGACCCGGCCGCTTCCATGCGGGCCTGCAGCTGATGTTCGGCGGCTGCTGCTCGTCCGACGGTCAAAAGCGTGGTCACGCACATTGCAGCGGTAAGCAAGGCAACGAGAACGGTAGACACCCTTTGGGCTCGTGCCGAAGCCCAGATTTCCCGAACCAGTTCGGTGACTCTCACAGCGCTACCTGCTGGTCGCAGTGCTGTACGACGGAATCGTCGTGGGTGGCAATGATTACTGCCGCACCGAGGTGCGCTGCTCGACGGAGGGTCGTGAGTACGACGGAGGTATTGTCACGGTCAAGGTTGCCGGTGGGCTCATCGGCAAGGATGACAGATGGAGTGTTGATCAGAGCCCGGGCCACAGCCACACGTTGGGCCTGCCCACCAGAGATTTCCCCAGGACGATGATCGGCGCGTTTCTCCACGCCCAGCGCCATCAGCAACTCCTTGGCGTGTTCAAGGATGTCGCGCCGACGTGCTCCAGCGTAAAGCGCCGGTTCTATCACTGAGTCCAAGATTGTTCGGGCCGGGTCTAGAACAGCATCTTGAAAAACAAAACCCAAGTGCTTGGCACGTAATTCTGCTCGGCGAGCATCGGGTAACTGATCCACTCGAGTGTCATTGACGATGATGGTGCCACTGGTAGGCTGTAGCATCAATCCGAGTAAATACAGCAATGTCGATTTTCCACACCCTGATGGGCCGGTAAGAGCAGTCACTGAACTGGTGGCGAAGGTATGCGTCAGTCCATCGAATAGCTCCTCGGAACCACGCCTGTAGTTGAAGCGCAGATCGACAACAGTGATCATGTTATTTGCCACTTTCGGCCTGCAATACGACGATCCGCTCTCCCACCGCCAAGCCACTAATGACGGCTAGCCCACGGTCGGACGCCAGTACTGTGACCGTCGTTCTCGTGCCATCGGGACGCAGCACATAAAAACCACCTGCTTCATCCGTACGTACAGCGGCTGCCGGTACCGCCGGGCCAGAGATCGGTGGCACTACCTGCACGCGGCCAGACATGGAGGTAAACTCTGCAGCAGGTAGCGAATCGCACTGGACTCCACAAACAACAGAACCGTCCGGTGCAGCCAAGATCAGATCTGTTTGGCCGCTAGCTTGCTGTCGAGAATCAATTATTTTCGCAGACCATGTATATTCTTCGAAATCGATCTGCACCGTGGCGTCCGACGGGAGATTGTTTGCTTGCTCAACAGTAAGTTGTAATGCAAACTCTGGCGTACCCAGGTAAGCCATCAGTCCAGCTACTCCGGGAGAGGCCTGCGCCCCCACGGCGATCGCCTCTCCCGGAGTGATCGTTGCAGGAAGCTGGGGAACGGCCGCTAGAGTTCCCAACGGGATACGGCCGGTTTGTTCCTGTTCCTGATCCCTTTGCCAAGCCTTGACATTTGCGGTCGTTATTCCTGCCCAATCCCCGGTGACGGGCTGGTCATAGCCAAGGTCGGCAAGCAACTGCTGCACCTGCTCGACGTCAGAGCCCTCGCAGCCCTCTGCCAGGTCGCGATAAAAAGGCATCGAGCCACGCGCAACTCGCACAGGCACATTCGCAACCGAGTAGACTTCGGCGCCCTGGTCGAGGAACCCAGGGGAAATAGATGTCACAATGCCGGACAACAAATTGGTGGCAACCATTTTCAACTGCTGTCGAACAGACACGGTGTAGTTCACGACCTGACCCACACTAGCTTCAGTGACCACCGCATTCACCTGGTAAGGACTGGCGGAAGCCTCGTCATCAGTAACGCCCAGCGTGACCCGGCCCGCCCACCAACCGCCAGCACCGACCAAAACGATTGCTGTCAGAACACCGATCCATCGTACAACAACTTTGTTCCGCACCATCAGTTCCTAGGAGTAGGCGATTATGCCGTAAGCGGTATCGACAGCCAATGATATTGCCTCCTGATGTCGTGTTCTACTTCTGGTAGGTCCTGAAGCCGTCGGGACGTTGCGGGCAACTGAGATATGCCGAAGAGAGAGTGTTTTCATCTTCATCCGGATACAGACTAACTAGTTGATTCCATAGGTCTTGGGCAACCTCTAGTTCAGATCTCTTCATTGAATCCGCGAACGTTCCGTAGGAGGGCAGTCGTAGACCTGGGTACCCGGCTTCGTTTAGGCACGGAATGAAGTTGTTCTCGAGATGGTCATAAACCTGCTTGATCTCATCGCCTTCGGGCGGACGTCGGATATCTTGTCGTACTGGGTACTGTGCAAAGCACTGATATTCTGCAAGATGATCCAACTCAGCTTGCCTGTCGTTGGGGGATGTGATTTGGTAGCCATCCTCGGTGGCCGTGACGCTGGTTCCCAGCGCGCGAATGCAGGGCACTCTGATGTTGGGAACATCTTCCGGATTTATCCATGTAATAACCTCAAAGTCCGGAGGATCAACAATTCCGTAGCCTTTTGCAAACGCAGCCTTTGATTGCTCAAGCAGCTCCCAATCCTGCGTGGACGGGGTGTACTCACTTATGCGTGGAAGCGGCTCGGAAGGTATAGGCATAGCTGAAGAACAAGCAGTCAGCGTCAGCACTGCGATGAGTTCGGCTGCAAAGCTAATGCGCTTACCAAAATTCATTCAGAGCCCTACGATTCTGAGGACGGTGAGTGGATGCCAGATCACAACTGTTGGAATGAGATTCGCCGATGCGGCTTGGCGAGGGAGCTTGGCCTCACCAGGCCGCATTTGGCGTGTCAATATCTCAGGCTCTCGCTGGCGCTCCCGTGCAACTTTGGCTGGTGCCCGTGACCCATCCATCTGTTGCGGTGTTGAGGAATGCGACTCGCCAGAACGGCGTGACCCAGGTTCTTACGCCATATCCGCTGTAATACTGGGACGCGTAGCCGTTCGTCGCGAGATCCTTGGCGGAGATGGTTTGGAAGGACGCGAGTGTCACTCCGGACGTTGCGACGACCAGTTGATTGCTGTTGAGGCAGGAGAAGTTCTCGGCGTACCGAACATTTGTATCCGCGTGTGCAGGTGCAATGCTTAATGACGCAATGACGGTGCCAGCGCTCAAGGAGATAAGTAGTGTGCGCAGTTTTGACATCAGAAACCTCGATTCGACGGTGAACAAGGAATAGCCTTAACTGACTTGCTAAAGGATGACCGTAAGCCGCCTAGCCACGACCAGCTATTATGAAGAGGGTGAACTGGCTCCTACCGGCGAAGCTACCGGAGTCCGTTGAGGTTGTCAATCCTTCGCGCCAGTTTTCTTGGTAGCAAACTCTTGAGGGAAGCCTCACTTTGTAGCGGCCGCTACTCACGGACGGCCGAGTAGCGTCGACTTTCGCGGACGCTGACAGGGGAACGCGCGACACACTCGTGCATGACGGCTGCTTTTCGAACAAGATGTGAGTCGGCTCGCGTCGCGCTCCGCGAGCTTGGTTGTGGTGCTCTTCGTAGTCGACATCCGTCCGTGGCGCCTCGTCATGAGGGGCGGCAGGCCTCCGGCCTGAGCGTCCTCACCGGACAGGGTCGAGCATCGCGCGCGCCTCGATCACGACCTCGGCTGCGACCGCGTCCAACAGGGGGGACCGTAGGTTCCACCGCTGCCAGTAGAGGGGCACGGTGATCGCGGGCCCGCCCAGGGGCACGAGTTCTCCGGTGGAGAACGCCTCGCGCGACTGGAAGGGCGGCAGCATCCCCCACCCTATTCCGAGCCGCACAGCGGTCGCGAAGTCGTTCGTGGCGGGCACGAAGGTGCGGGGTGGAGCGAGCGGGTCGGCATGCTTCGCCCGTAGCCAGCGGGACTGCAGGTCGTCGTGCCGGTCGTAGTCGACGACCGGTGCCCGCGCGAGTGACTCGGCGCTCACCCCGTCGGGGAACCACTGGTTCTTGAACTCCGGTGTCGCCGCCGCGGCGTACCGCATCAGGCCGAGCGGGGTGACCGTGCGTCCGGCTACGGGCGATCCCTGCGATGTGACGGCCGCCATCACCGTGCCGTCTGCGAGCAGGTCGGCGGTGAAGTCCTGGTCGTCGCGGTACAGCTCGAATGTGACGGGGTGCTCGCGTGAGACGCGCGCGAGCGGGGCGAGGAACCAGGTGCCGAGCGAGTCGGCGTTGACGGCTATGGCGATCCTGGCGGGCGAGCCGCCGACGCCGGCGTCCGCACCGAGGGCGAGCAGCGTCTCGTGTTCGAGTAGCGCGGTCTGACGGGCAAGCCGCACGAGCGCCGCGCCGGCCTCGGTCGGCTGCACCGGTTTGGTCCGCACCAACAGCAGCCTTCCGAGTTGGTCCTCGGCACGGCGTATGCGCTGGCTCACTGCCGACGGTGTGAGGTGCAGGCTTGCCGCTGCGGCTTCGAAGGTGCCCTCGTCGATGACGGCCGCGACTGTCTCCACGAGTTCGAACGGAATCCTCATGATAAGCAACGCTAATGTAGATGAAGAATCTTGAACTGGATTGTTGATATTCGGACGCGTAGCGTCGCCCCATGCTCACCGCTCTGTTCTCCGGTCTCGGTCTCGGCCTGTCGCTCATCGTCGCCATCGGCGCGCAGAATGCGTTCGTCCTGCGCCAGGGCATTCGCCGAGAGCACGTCGGTGCGGTTGCGCTCGTGTGCATCGCGAGCGACGTCGTGCTCATCACGACCGCCGTCGCTGGGGCGGGAGCCATACTCGCCGCCGCGCCGTGGCTTCTTGTCGCCGTGCGATGGGTGGGTGCCGCCTTCCTCGTCGGCTACGGCCTGCTCGCCGTGCGCCGCGCCTGGAAGCCGACCGGCGAGGCCCTCGCGATCGGGGAGGAGGACCACGCAGTCATGGCAACGACCGCATCATCGGGAGCACCGACCGCGACGCTCGTGCGCACTCGGTCCCTGACATCGGTCGTCGCCACGTGTCTGGCGCTCACCTGGCTCAATCCGCACCTGTACCTCGACGTCCTGTTGCTCGGAACCGTCGCCAGCACGCACGGCGACCAGCGGTGGTGGTTCGCGACCGGTGCTGTCTGCGCGAGCATCACCTGGTTCCTGACGCTCGCCTTCGGCGCGCGCCTGGCCGGACGATGGTTGCGCTCGCCACGCGCCTGGCGCGTCTTCGACGCCTGCATCGCCGTCTCGATGATCGCGTTGGGCCTCAGGTTGGCCGCGTCGGCGTGACGGTGCTGTGGGTCGTCCTGGCGGTCATCTGATCGCCGTGCTCGGGATCGCTTTGGCGCTGCGAATGCGGCGCCGGCGCCTCTATAGCGAGGTGTATCCGCGGCTGCGGCAACGGATCGGCCTCGTGTAGTCGCTCGGACGCCCCTCCGCGAGAAGTTCTCCGCGGCCGCGACTGTGAGTAGGCTGGTCGGGTGAGTTCCACCGAGCCGACACTGCGCTATGCGCCCCCGCCTGACCTCAGCGGATACGCCTGGCTGTCCATCGCCGCGGCGATCGTCACGGTCTGCCTGAAAGGCGGTGCGGCCTGGCTCACCGGGTCGGTCGGCCTGTTCTCGGACGCGGCGGAGTCGTTGGTCAATCTGGTCGCGGCGATCGTCGCGCTGATCGCCCTCAAGGTCTCGATCAAGCCGCCGGACGACAACCACCCCTTCGGACACAGCAAGGCCGAGTACTTCTCGGCCGCGGTCGAGGGAATCATGATCTTCGCGGCGGCCGCCGTCATCATCGCCAGTTCCGTCGATCGCATGATCCACCCGCGGCTGCCGGAGCAACTCGGCCTCGGCCTGGCGATCTCGGTGGTCGCCTCGGTGGTGAACGGCGCGGTGGGCTTCGTCCTGCTGCGACAGGGGAGACGCTACGGCTCGGCGACGCTGATCGCCGACGGCAAGCACCTCATGACCGATGTCGTCACCTCGGTGGCAGTGCTCATCGGTGTGGGCCTGGTGGCGATCACTCAGCAGCCGATCCTCGACCCCATCGTCGCGCTCCTGGCAGGGGTCAACATCCTGTGGACCGGCTTCGGCCTCATCCGGGCGTCGACCGACGGGCTGATGGACATCGCGTTGCCGGAGGCCACGCACGACAAGCTCATTGCCGTGCTCGACACCTACCGTCGTCCCGGGTCGATCGAGTTCCATGCGGTGCGAACGCGCCAGGGGGGCAACCGCCAGTTCATGGAGTTCCACATCCTCGTTCCCGGCTGGTGGAGTGTGCGCAAGGCCCACGACCTCACGGAGGAGGTCATCGACGCGCTGGTGGCCGAGGTTCCCCCGGTGCGGGTGTCGGCCCACATCGAGCCGATCGAGGATCCGTTGTCCTACGCCGACGAGGAGGATTACTGAGATGAACGCTCCCAGGCGGGTGCCGGGCTGGGACGAGTACTTCCTGGGCATCGCCGCCGCGGTCTCGGTGCGCGCCAAGTGCACCCGGCGATGCGTGGGCGCGGTGATCGTCGATGCCGATCACCGCATCATCGCCACCGGCTACAACGGGGCGGCACCGGGGCGCCCCGACTGCCTTGAGGGCGCATGCCCGCGCGGCAGGCTGGGATACGACCAGGTCCCCGGTCTCGGGGACTACGACCGCCCGGGCAGCCCGGGCTTCTGCATCGCGATCCACGCCGAGGTGAATGCGCTGCTGTTCGCCACTCGCGACACACGCGGTGGCATCGCCTACATCACCGACGAGCCTTGCCCGGGCTGCCGGAAAGCCCTCGCCGCAGCCGGGATCGAGCGCGTGATGTGGCCGGACGGCCAGCTGTCCGCCGGCGAACTGGTCGCCTGGGACTGCTGACCGCTCGGCTCACGACCTCACTGCTGGACGGTGCCATCCTCGGGCCCGGGCTCGTCCGTCTCGGCGACGGTCGTGGGCTCGGGTGCCGCGGCGCCCGGGATGTGGGCCTCGGCCTCGGTGACGAAGCCGTCGGCGTCGCGGGCTCGTTCGGCTTTCCAGGCTTCGTCGTCGAGTCCGTAGTGGGTTTCGGGGTTGCCGACCGCCGGTGCACCCAGGGGCAGGTCGTCGTCGGTCTGCTCGACGGCATGCGTGAGAGCCACGTCCTCGGCCTCGGCGACGACGGGCTCGGACGGGATCTCGGGCGCGACCTGCGGGATCACAGGCGCCTCGGCCTCGGCGACCGGCGTCTCCGCAGCCGGCGGTACCTCGACCGGGGTCTCGGTGACCGGTGCTTCGGCGGAGGTCGGCTCCGGCGCGGTCACGGTGGTGAACCCGTAGTACTCGTAGAGTTGGGCCTCCTCGTCCGCGTCCAGGTGCTTGTCGGGGTCGACCCGCGGCGCTTCCTTCACCTTCGATTCGGTGAACGGCACCTTGATCTGGCCGTTGCCGACCACTGCGCGTTCCAGGGGAACGAAGGTCTCCTTGAGACCGAACCAGCCGGTCTTGACCGTCACCCAGCTGGGCTGTCCGGTCTGGTCGTCGAGATAGACCTGGCCAATGCTCCCGATCTTGTTGCCATCGACGTCGATGACATCGGAGTCGAACAGTTCTTCGTAGTTCGTGTCAGCCATGCTGGGGTTCCTTTCTGGCGCGGTGACAAGGACAACGCTATTGCCCGTAGCCCACGGGCGCGGAAGAAGCGCCGCAACTTGCCCATGGTTCATCCCTGAGGTGCATCGTCTCCGGTCGTGACTCCGTCTGGCGACGGAGCGGCTTGGTCGGGCCCCGGGGCACCCGAGCGCACCGAGAACTCGAGGCCGTAGTGCCGGTAGACACCGGCCTCCTCGGCCGGATCGAGGTGGCGGTCCGACGGCACCTGCGGGGCCTGCTTGATGATCTCGGCCGGGAACGGCACCCGGACGAGGCCCTCTCCGAGCATGGCTCCGGCCAGCGGGACGAAGACCTCGCGGGTGCCGAACAGACCCATGCGTGCGGTGACGTAGACCGGCTGGCCGGTGGCGTCGTCCAGGTAGACCTGCCCGACGGGGCCGACGCGGGCGCCCCCGGCGTCCACCACGGTGCTGGAGTACAGGTCGTCATGCGCTGCGGACATCGAGGCGCCCTTCCCGGTCGGCGTGTTTTGTTCCTCTCGTGAGGTTACCGCCTGCTGCCTCGGCGCAGCCGCTCAAGTGCCCCCGCGTCGTGCTCGTGCCCCGCCGCGGCCATCCGCGCGGTGAACCTTCCGACCCCCTGCGACAGCGTGAGGCCGGGGACGAAGACGGTGTAGACGTTCGTCACCAGCACCTCCGCACCGAGCGAGAGGCATTCCTCGGCGAGCTCGTCGTCGATCCCGCCGTCGATCTCGATGAGCGGGCTCACGCCTTCCTCCCGTGCCAACTCCGCGATCCGCGCGAGCCGCTCCAGCGAACCGGGCAGGAACCGCTGGCCCGCGAAGCCGGGCTCCACCGACATGAGGACGATGTAGTCGGCCAGGTGTACGAGGGGTTCGAGGGTCGTGATCGGCTGCGAGGGGTTGAGGACGACCCCCGCGCGCATCCCCGCGTCCTGAATCCGGGCGATCATGCGCCGTGCGAATCGGGTCGCGTCGGTCGGGAAGCTGACGGCGTCGCAGCCGAGAGCGGCCAGGCGGTCGACGTGGCCGGCCACGTCCTCCACCATCAGATGGGCGTCCACGACGAGGCCCGGATACCGGTGTTTGATCTCTTCCACCACAGACAAGGGAAAACACAGGTTCGGCACGTAGTGGCCGTCCATGATGTCGATGTGGACGATCTCGATGCCGGCGTCCACGAGTTCGGCGAGGTTGGCGCCGAGATCGAGAAGCGGGGAATTGGCCATGGACGGTGCGTTGAGCATGCGGGTCCTCCCTAGTCGAATGTCGTGCCGAAGCGCGGCTGGATGGTCAGGTCCATGAACTCGCGAGCCTCCTTGCGGCGCGAAGCCATGAAATAGGCGTAGGAGATCGGCCCCGCTGGGCAGCCGACGCTCGGGTGGTATCCGCCGGGGACCGACACGAGATGCCCCTCCTGGACGAGGGCCACGTTCGCCGGGCGGTCCATGCCCGGGCCGTCGTCGTACACCAACTGGACGCCGAAGGCGTCCCCCATGCCGAAGTAGACGTAGGTCTCCTCCCGCTGCTCGGCGTGCTCGTGCGGCGGCCATGCCGTCCACCCCCCGGGGCGTCCGGAGCACAACCCGACGAGCATGCGCTGGGAGTCGAAGCCGGCGTCGATCGCGTCCCAGACGTCGCGGCGGCTGCCGGTGGCCTGATCGCCGTAGACATGATGGCGGGCCGGGTCGGCGTCCACGTCGGCGAAGGCGATGTGCGCGAAGGAGGTGTCGCGATCACAGGGCACCCAGTAGCACATGACCGCACCGCCGTCGGTGCTCGTCAGGCCGAGCGTCGAGCGGCGTGGCACGTACACCATGTCGCGGGTCACGGCCGTTCCCCGCGTCGTGGAGCAGGCGAACGAGACGCTGCCCCGGATGACGATGGCGACCATCTCCTCCTCGCCGGTGGCCACGGACGTCACCTCCGCCCCCGGCTCGATCCGCTGGGCGGAGGTGAGTTCCTGCCCCAGGTCGCCGGGTTCCAGCCGGTCGCGTAACTGGTCGGGTAGCAGATGCACACTGTTCATAGGGTCGTCTCCTTTGTCGTCTGTTCGTTGTCTCTGGTGGTCACAGCGCGAGCACTCCCGGGCGTGGGCGATCGCCCACCCGTAGGGTCGGCCACTCGGTCGCCCCGGCCGCCGGCGAGAGGCGGCCGTCGTCACCGACGAGGTGAAGGTCCTCGATCTTCCAGCCGTCGGCGCTCGGGTTCCAGGCGAGGACCATTCCCGGTCGCAGGACGAGGTCGGGGTCGCGTCCGGCGATGACTTCGCGAGCGGCGAACCCGCCCAGCCCTCCCTGGTGGTGCTGCAGCCAGGTGTCGTCGGGGAACCCGTTGCGCCGGTATGCGGCCGCTCCGGTCCGTAGCGCCTGCGACAGCGAGACTCCGGGCAGGGAGGCGTCGAGGAAGGCCGCCTCCACGTCGAGCAGCCGGCGGTACGAGTCGTTCCCGGTGCGCGCCGGTCGGTCGAAGGTGACGTACCTCGTGACGCTGGTGAACAGGCCGCGCCGACGCGCGCCCACCGAGATCATGCAGCGGCCGTGGACGGGCACCGGCCGGGGCAGCGGATGCCGGTGCCGCACGAGATCGTCACCCGACCCCACGAGCAGCACGATCGGATCGATCCCACCGCTCACGAGTTCGCGGGCGACCAGACCGGCCACGTGGCTCTCGCTGACGCCGGGACGAAGCCCCCGCGCGATGCTCTCGACCACGGCCGTGACGGCATCGGTCAGCGCGGAGAGCTGCTGACGCTGGCGGGCGTCGAGCCGTCGGCGCAGCAGTGCGATGTGTTCGCCGAGGTCACGGAATCCGGGACGCGGCAGGTCGGCGCCCATACCGGCCCCGGCAGGGATCTCCGCCCACAGGTCCTGTTGCCAGCCGACGGTCCTGATCACCGGTGTGACCCGGCAGCCGGGATCGGTGAACTCGACATCGGCGAGCCGGGCAGCCTCGTTGACCGTCGTCCAGACCGTGAGGCTCGGATCGGCCGGCTCGCCCGACACAACGGCCAGCAGGCACGGCGGGGCTGTCGTCGAGACGTGCGTGCGGACGCCCAGCAGCCAGGCGAGGTTCCGGGAATCGCCCAGCACGACGCCGTCCACGCCGGTTCCCGCCATGAGGTCCCCCAGGCGGCGAAGGGGCGCCCGATCCGCGTCGCCCGGAGCGCCGGGGGTCGCCCGGGAAGCCCCGGCAGGGGCTCCCGGGCTGTCGGCGTTCACTCGGCGCGTTCCCGGAAGGCCTGGTAGAGCGCCTTCTGGGTCTCGGTGGTCAGCGCCGCCTCGGTCACCGGTTGGAGCACGGCGCGGAACGCGTCCGCGTCGACCTCGTTGTACTGGCTGCCGGCGGCCTTGGTCTGTTCCTCGGCATCGGCGACCGTGGCGTCCCACAGCTCGTTGAACTCGTCCACGGAAGCCGCGAACTCCTCCTGCCAGACCTCCTTGTCCTCGTCCGACCAGGAGTTGTAGACGTCGGCGTTCACGATCGTGAGGTCGGCGCCGATGAGGTGGTTGGTGTAGCTGTAGTACTTGGCCACCTCGTAGTGTTTCATCGTGATGTACGACACCTGGTTGTTCTCGGCGCCGTCGATGACACCGGTCTGCAGGGCGCCGTAGACCTCGCCGAACGACAGCGGGGACGCTGTGGCACCCATCGCCTCGATCATCTTGACCTGGGTGTCGGTCTCCTGCACGCGGATCTTCAGGCCCTTCATGTCGTCGGGCGTCACGATCGGCTGCTTGCTGTTGTAGACGCTACGTGCCCCCTGCGTGTACGCGCCGGTGATGACCATGTTGTGGCTGTCGGCGAGTGACATGTAGAGGTCGCCGACGAGGTCGGGATCGTTGAGGCAGTTCATCTGGTGCTCGACGCTGTCGAACACCAGGGGCAGGTCGAGCACCTGGAAGTCGGTGTTCAGGTTGACCAGCTGTGGCGCCGACAGGCTGGCCAGGTCGATGACCCCCTGTTCGAGCGACTGCATGCTCTCGGTCTGGGCACCGAGCACGGCGTTCGGATACACCTTGATGTTGATCCGCCCGTCGGTGCGCTCACGCATGCGGTCGGCCAGATGGGCGAGGGCTATGTAGTTCGGGTGCTGTTCGGTCTGGTTGATCGACAGCTTCAGCTCCTTGCCCGACGTGCCGCCGGAACTCGCCCCTGTGGAGCCGCCGTCGGCTCCGCAGGCGGCCATCGAACACAGCAGTGCGGCCATCGCGCCGCCCGCCAATATCTTCTTCAAGCTCATTACTGACTCCTTTGTTGGTGGATGAGCCCGATCGGTTTCCTATTGAGTTGTGAGACTGCGCCAGTCGTCCGGCAGGGGGTCGGGTCGCAGGATGCGGGCGTCCATCGGACGCAGGTCCGCGGCGACCTCCAGCTCCCATGCCATGAGTGACCGGATGTCGGCGTCGGCGTCGACGCCGGGGGCGACCTCGCAGAGCGTGAGCCCGGCGGAGGTGAGGCGGAAGACGGCCCGCTCGGTGACGTAGAGCACCCGCTGGCCGCGCTTCAGCGATTCGGACGCGGCGAAGCTGATCTGCTCGACCTCGGGGACGAACTTGCGGTGACGTCCCTCCTGCGTGATGGCGAGCGCTCCGTCTCCCGGCCTGGCGTCGAGGCCGCCGGAGGTGAACGTGCCGCAGAACACCACGGTGCGGGCGTTCTGCGAGATGTTCGCGAACCCGCCCAGCCCGATCAGCTTGTTGCCGAACTTCGACACGTTGACGTTGCCGTGCCGGTCGACCTGCGCGAAGCCCAGGAAGGCGATGTCGATGCCGCCGCCGTCGTAGAAGTCGAACTGCGAGGGCGCGTCGATCATCGCCTGGGGGTTCGTCGACGTGCCGAAGTCGATGCCCCGGGAGGGAACACCACCGATCAGGCCCTGCTCGATGGTGCAGGTGAAGCGATCGATCCAGCCCTGCTCGGCGGCCACGGCCGCCACACCGTCGGCGATCCCCACGCCGAGGTTGACCACGTCTGCGTCCCGGATCTCCTGGACGGCTCGCCGGGCGACGATCTTCCGCTCGTCGAAGGGCAGGGGGTCGAGGGACGACAGCACGACCCGCGTCTGGCCGCTCAGCGCGGGGTTGAACTCCGCGGAGTCCATCTGGCGCTGCTCGGGCACCACCACCACGATGTCGACGCAGATGCCGGGCACCAGGACCAGCTTGGGGTCGATGGCCCCGCGCTGGACGTACCGCTTCACCTGTGCGATCACCAGGCCCCCGCTGTTGCGGGTGGCCTGCGCGATGGCGAGGTTTTCGAGCCTGGCCCCCTCGTGTTCGAACGAGATGTTCCCGTCCTCGTCGGCCGCGGTGCCCCGGATGAAACAGACCGACGGGGGAACCGCCTTGTAGAACAGCCATTCTCGGCCGGCCAGGCTGACGAGCTCGACGAGTTCGGCGGGCGTCCGGTCGTTGAGGCGGCCACCCTGCCTGCGGGGGTCGCAGAAGGTGCCCAGCCCCACGTGGGTGATCACGCCCGGCCTGCCCGCGGCGACCTCGCGGAACATCTGGCTCACCACGCCCTGCGGGAAGTTGTACGCCTCGAACTCTCCGGCCACGGCCAGCTCGCACATGCCGGGGGCGTTGCCCCAGTTGCCGCCGACGACCCGCGCGTGCATGCCGTGGTGCGCGAGATGATCCATCCCCGAGCCCTTCCGGTCGCCGATACCGGTGGCGTGGAGCAACGTGAGCCCGTGGGGAGAGGCGGTGCGGACGAACCGCTCGCCCAAGGCCTTCAACAGGGCGCCGGGCTCGAGCAGGCCACCACCCGACCCGCCCACGGCGAGGACGTCGCCGTCACGCACCTGCGCGGCGGCGTCCTCGGGAGACATCAGGACGGGCCCGCCCCTGTGACGCCGGTCGTCGTCGTCCGCGGCTGCCGAGGTCATGCCATCACCCCGCCGCCGTTGGGATGCAGCACCTGGCCGTGCAGGTAGCTGGCCCCGGGAGAGGCGAGGAACACCACGCAGGACGCCACCTCCTCCGGGTCACCGAAGCGCTGGTCGACGAGGGTGGTCGTCCGCTCGTGGATGTAGGCCGGAGTGGCGTACGGCGCCACCAGGGGAGTGTTGATCGGCCCGGGAGCAACGGCGTTGACCCGGATCTCCGGGCCGAGCTCGCGGGCCATCGCGCGGGTGAGTCCGACGACGCCCGCCTTCGCCGCGCTGTAGGCGGCGTAGTCGTGCGCGCCTTTGAAAGCGAGCTGGGACGACATGTTGACCACCACGCCGTGCCCCTGTCGCCGCATGAGCGGGACGACGTGGCGGCTCACGATGAACGGTCCGTTGAGATCGACGTTGATGGTGCGGTACCACTGGTCGAAGTCCATGTCGGTGATCCGGCCGCTTTCCAGGTAGCCCGCGTTGTTGACCAGGATGTCGATCGCACCGAATCGCTCGTACACGTCGCCCGCGAGACGTTCGGCCTGCGCCCAGTCGGTGATGTCGGCCTCGAACGCCTCGGCGTCCGTGCCCGAGGCCCGCAGCTGTTCGACGCGCTCGCGTGCCTCATGGGCCTGACCCAGGTGGTGGATCGCGACACGGGTGCCGGCTTCGGCGAATGCCGTGACGATGGCGGCCCCGATGCCGCCGAGGGCGCCGGTCACCAGGACGACCTCGTCCGCGAACCTGACGGTGGTCATCGCCCCACCTCCGCCTTCTGGGCGTGCCGGGCCGCCCGGGCCGCCAGGAAAGCGGTCTTCCGCTCGTGCGAACCCTCCAGCAGGGCGCTGAGGCCCGCGAGCGCCGATTCGGTGGGGGCGTCCGACTCGAAGCCGGCCAGGACGAGCTTCGCGAGCGCGAGGGACGCGGGGTCGTTCGCGGCGATCCGCTCGGTCAGTGCGTCGGTCGCCGCGTCCAGCCGGTCGTCGTCCACCACGTCGTGGACGATGCCGAGCGCTGCGGCACGGTCGGCGCCGACGATCTCCGCGGTGAGCAGCATGCGGCGCGTCACCCCCAGGCCGGCGACGTCGACGAGGCGTGCGACGCCTCCCCAGCTGGGCAGGTTGCCGAGGCTGGGCTCGGGCATCCCCAGCCGGGCGTTGCGGGCGGCCACCCGGAGGTCACAGGCCAGCGCCAGTTCCAGGCCGCCACCCAGCACCGGGCCCTCCAGCACGGCGATCGTCGGGACCGGCAGCTCCGCGAGGCGGCGGAAGACCTCGCGTCCGCGCCGGGACTGAAGCTCGGCCCGGGCGGCGGGGATGTCCGTCCAGTCCTCGATGTCGGCGCCCGCGCAGAATGCGCCGCCCGCGCCCCGGAGCCTGACCACGCGCAGGCCCGGCGACGCCCGGAGTTCGTCCAGCCGCGAGCCCAGGTCCTCGATCATCGTCGCGGTGAGGGCGTTCTTCTTCGCCGGCCTGTCGAGGACGAGGTCCATGATCCCGTCGCCGCGTGATCGAACTGTGATGTCGCTGACGTGCATCGTCACTTCCAACCCTCCGTAGTTAAGCGCTTTCCTATGTTTGAAAGAACAATCATTGTTCCTGTTTCGGTATGTCAGTCGCAGCCGCAGGTGCGTCGTGTGACGAGCCTGGGCGGAATCACGGTCGATGTGGCGCCCGTGGCGTCCGGAGCCTCGCTGTCGTTCGCCTCGAACCGGCGCAGCAGGATGGTCGCCGCGGTCTGGCCGATCAACCGGGCGGACGCGTCGATGGTGGTCAGCTCGACGTTCGGCAGCCCCGCGACCCAGACGTTGTCGAACCCGACCACGGCGAGGTCGTCGGGGACGCGGATCCCGTTCCGGTTGCAGTGGTCGAGCACTCCCATGGCCATGAGGTCGTTGGCGACGAAGACCGCCGTGGGGGAGTGCTTCTCGAGGAGCCGCCGACAGGCGTCGGCGCCGTCGGCCATCGTCGGGTAGCGATTGTGCACTTCGAGGTCGATGTAGTCGAGCCCCGCCCTGGTGCAGGTGTCGCGATAGGCCTGGGCGCGCTGCTTGAACGAGTACGCGTCCTGAGGGCCCCCGATGTGGGCGATCCTGCGATGGCCGTGCTCGATCAGGTGCTGTGTGGCCATGGTCGCGCCGGCCACACTGTCGACCTGTACGCGGTCGATGTCGGTGCCGACCGACTCCCGGCTGACCAGCACGGTGTCGATTCCGGTACCCGCGATGCGGGCGAGGTCCTCGTCCCGCGGGGCTCGTCCGAGCACCATGCCCGCGACGCGTTGCTGCCGCATGGACGCCAGCACCGCCGACTCCCGCTCGGGCGAGTCGTTCGTGGTGGCCAGGCTCAGGGTGTAGCCCGCGGCCTCGGTGACGTCCTCGATGCCGGCGATCACCTCGGGGTAGTAGGGGTTCACGATGCTCGGCACCACGACCCCGATCATCTGGCTCCGCTGCTTGGCCAGCGCCCTGGCCGCGGCGTTCGGCAGGTAATCGAGCTCCGTGATCGCTTCGCGGATCCGGCGGCGCGTCCCCTCGGCGATGTAGTAGTCGCGGTTCGCCAGGTATTTCGACACGGTGGCGGTCGAGACGCCGGCGCGCCTGGCCACATCGTCGATGGTGACGCGCTGGTGAGCCGCCACGGTAGGAAACCGCTTTCCCATGGCCACGGATGCTAGCCCCACCAGAACCTGTGCGTCAACGGGGCGAGTCGTCGACCTCCTCGGTCAGCGTGCCGCGTTCGAGCCGCACCCAGCCCCGGGCGCCCGTGTCGAGGTGCAGGTGGAGGTCGTCGGTGCGCATGACGACGGCGGTGATGACGACCAGCGAGACCCCGACGGCGATCACGCCGAACAGAAGTGTCGACTGCGGGCCTGCGTGGTCGCCCAGCCAGCCGACCAGGGGAGCGATCAGCGGCGTGACGCCCATGATGACCAGCCCCCACAGCGCCATGACCCGTCCGCGCATCTGGGGTGACGTGCGCGACTGAATCATGGTGTTTCCCGTCACCAGGACGGTGATGGTGGCCAGCCCCACCGGAATCTGCAAGGCCGTGAAGAGGGCGAACGACGGCGAGAGTGCCGCCGCGAGGTTGAACACGGTGTAGCCCGCCATGCCGCCGAGGATGTAACGCAACCGGGGCTTGGCGCGTCCCGCCGCCCACAGCGCTGCCACGAGGGCCCCGACGCCCATCGCCGACCCGACGATGCCGTACTCACCGGGCCCCCGGCCGTAGAACTCCGTGGCCATCACGGCGTTGGAGATCTGGTAGTTGAAGCCGAGGCCGCCCACCGCCAGGCCCGTGGCGAGGATCACCAGCAGGTCGGGACGCCGCAACGCGTACCGGAACCCCTCACGCGTGCGTCCCCGGCCGGTCGCCACGGGTGCCGGGTGCAGCTCGTCCGCCCGCATCACGGCGAGCGCGATGAGCATCGCCAGGCACGCGAACGCCTCGACGACGATCGCCCACCCGGTGCCCACGACCGCTATGACCACGCCGCCGAGCCCCGGGCCCACGAGCCGTGCCATGTTGAAGCTCGCCGAGTTGAGGCCGATCGCGTTGGGAAGGCTACGGGCCGGCACCACCTCGCTGACGAACGACTGCCGAGCCGGGTTGTCGAAACTGAAGGCGATCCCGTCGTTGAGCGCCAGCAGATAGACCATCCACAGCTGCGCGTGCCCGGACAGGACGAGGGCCGCGAGGACCACCTGGTCGAGGGCGGTGATGACGTTGGTCACCAGCAGGATCCGGCGCTTGGGCAGACGGTCGGCGACCGAGCCCGCGAAGGGGGCGAGGACCAGCCCTGGTGCGAACATGATCGCGGTGACCAGGCCGAGCGCCGATGCACTGCCCTGGGTCAATTCCATCAGGACGAGCCACGACACTGCGGTACGGCCCATCCACGACCCGATGTTGCTGACGATCGCGCCGGTGAAGTAGATGCGGTAGTTGGGAATCGCGAGAGAACTGAAGATTGAACGCATGCCGTGGACACGGTACATGGCGGCGGTGGCCGGGCGCACCGCGCCTCACAGGAAACGCACAAAAACTACAACCTGCGCAGGAAATCCGGGTCGTCGTCCGGTGGCGCCGTCGGGCGAGCCGCTCCTGACGGATGCTGCGGGCGTGACAGCGGGCGCCCGAAGAGCAGCCATGCCAAAGGCCCGACCAGAGGTATCCCTATGACCACGACCGCCCAGAGCCACTTGGGCATGTAGCGCACGTCCAGTGTGCGCGCCTGGGCCACCTCGACCGTGCAGTACACGGTCAAGGCGATCAATACGATGATCGGAAGCACCCGCCCCATGCACCCATTCTAGACGCGTTCCCCGGCGGTGACGCCCGCCCCGGCGGGCGAACCCGTGCGATCGAACGACCGCGTGTCCGAATACAGAAATCGGTTGGCGACCGTCGCTCCGTGTGTAACATTCTTGTTAACGCATCCCCCGTCAACCGGGTGGATCCGGGGCGAGACACCCGCGAAGAGGCAGGTGAATCCCGGATTGCTCGTGGGTTGTGTCGCGATGCATCGGATCGATTCTCAGGAGCTACCAATGAAGATAGCGATGCTGCTGGACGCTGCCGGCCGGGCGACTCACCCCGAGGCCGACGGCACCCTATACGTCTACGAACGGCGGGGGAACGACTGGGTCGTCTCCTGCACCCGAGAGCACTTGGCCGCTGGTCGCGTCACGGTCATATCCATGCGCGGGTACCTGACCGGCATGTGTGACTGGTTGCGCGACAGCGGCTGTACCGTGCTCGCCGCTCAGGCCCCGCGGGGCTTCGGGCGTCTGGTCTTCGGCCGGAAGAACATCGACTACTGGCTCGTCGACGGTGAACCCAACAACTACCTGGACGAGATCGAGGACTGCTACCTGCGCAGGGAACAGGCGGCCGCAGCGGCTGCCCAGGCGGCCGCCACCAGCTAGTCGCTCGTGACACTCAGCGCCGGCATCCAGCCCGTGGCACCTCTGCTGAGGAGCCGCGGGCTGGACGCTGTCATGGTGCGAGCCACCGCACGGCGTCCTACGATGTGACGATGGCCGAACGACGACACGTGCGCGTCTGTCACCCGGACGACGTCGCATCCCTGCTGCCCGAGGCCCTGGCCGGGGAGTTCGTGCTGGCGCCGGTCGCCGACGACGCGGCGCTGGGTGCGGTACGGCCCGACGAGCCGGTGACAGAGCCCGATGCGGCGCTCATCGTCACCACCTCCGGGTCGACCGGACGACCGAAAGGCGTCGTCCTGTCGGCGTCGGCGATCCGCGCGGCGGCCGCCTCGTTCCGCACCCGGTATGGGGCCTTCACCTGGACGCTGGCGTTGCCCGCCCAGTATGTCGCCGGGGTCATGGTCGTGGCCCGCGGCCTGCTCGATCTGCAATGGGGTGGCCAGGGCGTCCGCCAGATCGGCCGGCATCTCACGGGACTCGAGCAGGTCGGCGCCGAGCCCGGATCAGGACGCAACGCGATCTCCATCGTCCCGACGCAACTCGTGCGCGCGCTGGCCGACACCACCCTGACCGCTGCTCTGGCGCGATTCGACGCGGTGCTGGTGGGAGGCGCGGCGATGTCCCCCGAGGTACTCGATCGCGCCCGGGACGCGGGCATCGTGGTACTGACGAGCTACGGCATGAGCGAGACCTGCGGGGGCTGCGTCTTCGACGGCGTCCCGCTGCCCGGTGTCGACGTGACGCTCGGCGAGCGCGGACGCATCGCACTGGGCGGGCCGATGGTCTTCTCCGGCTATCGCGGAGACCCGGAGACGACATCGTCCACGCTTGTCGGGGGCTCGGTGGTGACCAACGACCGGGGCGAATGGCGTGAGGACGGGCACGGCCCACGGCGGCTGGCCGTGCTGGGGCGGTTCGACGACGTGGTGATCAGCGGCGGCGTCAACGTCGACCTGGCGGCGGTGCAGCGCGCGGTCGACACCGTCGGGAGGGACGCGGCGGTCGTGGACGCCGAGGACGCAGAATGGGGCGCCCGGATCGTGCTGGCCACCACCGACGCGGCCGTGGATCTCGATTGGTGGCGGCAGACCCTGCGCACGACCCTGCAGCCCGCGGCGCTGCCCCGTCAGGTCATCGTCTTCGACGAACTGCCACGCACCGCGTCCGGGAAACTCGATCGCCGCGCCCTGCGAACCCTGGTGGCAAGATGGGGCGGCGGGCGCGCCGTGCGGGCGTCCGGTCAGGAGGTCGTAGGTGGCTAGTCTCGCGGAATGGGTCGAGGGAGCCCGGCTCAGGACGCTCAACGCGGCCATCGCGCCGGTGTTCGCCGGGAGCGCGATCGCGGTGCACGAGGACGCGTTCAGCCCGGTCCGTGCGCTGCTGGCGCTCGTCGTCGCGCTCGCCCTGCAGGTGGGCGTCAACTACGCCAACGACTACTCCGACGGCGTGCGAGGAACCGACGAGGTGCGCGTGGGGCCGCAGCGCCTGGTCGGGTCCGGGGCCGCGGAGCCGGCCGCCGTCAAGCGGGCGGCCTTCATCTGTTTCGGGATCGCCGCAGTGGCCGGGCTCGTCCTGGTGGCCCTCAGCGGCCTGTGGTGGCTGCTCGCCGTGGGGGTGGCGAGCATCCTCGCCGCCTGGTACTACACCGGCGGGCGGAACCCGTACGGCTACCGGGGACTCGGCGAGGTGTTCTGCTTCGTCTTCTTCGGCCTCGTCGCGGTCGCGGGCACGACCATCGTCCAAGTGCTCGGGGTGCCGGGGCCGACCTGGTTCGCGGCGAGCGCCATGGGTGCCCTGGCGTGTGCGGTGCTGGTCTGCAACAACCTGCGCGATCTCCCGACCGATCGGCAGTCGGGCAAACGAACCCTCGAGACGATGCTCGGTGACGGGCGGAGCCGCGCCTTCTATGCGGTGCTTGCCGTCGTCGCGACGGCATGCGTCGTGGCGACCGCTGCGACCACCACCTGGTGGGCACTCCTCGGTCTGGGCGGGCTCGTCTTCCTGGTCCCGGCCGCCCGGCACGTGCTCTCGGGCGGGACGGGCATGGCCTTGGTGCGCACCCTGAAGCTGACCGGGTTCGCCGAGCTGGCCGCGGCGGTCGGTCTCTACGCCGGCATGCTGATCGGGGCCTGACATGGCCGTTCGGGAGTTCGACGAGGCCGTCGCCTATTCGATCGGCCTGCGCACCCGCTTCCGCGGTATCGACGTGCGTGAAGGCATGCTGTTGCGGAGCGGCGAGCAATGGGCCGAGTGGAGCCCCTTCACCGAGTACGACGACGCCGAGGCCGCGACCTGGCTGCGGGCGAGCCTCGCCGAGGACGATCCCGTGCCGCTGCGCACGCGGGTGCCCGTCAATGTCACGGTGCCCGTGGTCACCCCCGACGTGGCTCGCCGGCTCGTCGAGGACTCGCGATGCCGCACGGCCAAGGTGAAGGTGGCCGATCCGCGGTCGTCCCTGGAGGACGACCTGCACCGCCTGGAGGCCGTGCGCCGGGCCCTGGGCCCGGATGGCGCGCTCCGGGTCGACGCCAACGGCGCATGGAGCGTGGGCGAGGCACTCGTCGCGTTGCGGGCGATGGAACGGTTCGGCCTCCAGTACGCCGAGCAGCCCTGCCGCACGGTGGAGGAACTGGCCGAACTGCGGCGAAGGCTGCGCGCCGAGCACGTGGCGGTGCCGGTGGCGGCCGACGAGTCGATCCGGCGATCCGGTGACCCGATGCGCGTCGCCGAACTCGGCGCCGCCGACGTCGTCGTGCTGAAGGTCCAGCCCCTCGGCGGCTGGCGGGCATGCCTCGAACTCGTCGCCGCACTCGGCCTACCCGCCGTGATCAGCTCCGCGCTCGAAACCTCGCTCGGCATCTGGGCGGGGCTGCGGACCGCGGCGGCACTCCCGTCGTCGTCCGGCCCGGGCGGATCGGTGCCGGCCTGCGGGCTCGACACGGTTCGGCTGTTCACCGGCGACGCCATCGCCGAGCCGCTGATCTCCCAGGACGGGGAGATCAGCGTCGGCGAACGGCCCGTCCCCGACACGGCCGCACTCGCTCGGGTGCGGGCGGATGCCGACCGGCAGCGATGGTGGCGCGAACGGCTCGAACGGTGCCTGCGGATCCTGGACGTACCCAGGCGCGATGCGAGCGGGGGGACGCGATGAGTTCGGCCCGGCTCGGGGCCGTGGTGGCGGCCGCGCTCGCGGCGGCGGGGGTGCGCGAGGTCGTCGTCTGCCCTGGATCGCGAAACACACCGTTGGCAGTCGCGCTGGCCCGCTCCGAAGCCGCGGGACGCCTGCGCGTCCACACGCGTACCGACGAGCGATCGGGTGGCTTCCTCGCCCTCGGCCTGGCGCGCGCGGCGGGCATCGCGGCCGTCGTCGTCACCTCGGGCACCGCCGTCGGCAACCTCATGCCCGCTGTGATGGAGGCACGAGCAGCGGGGGTGCCGCTGGTGGTGCTCACCGCCGACCGCCCGGCGACCCTCGTGGGCAGCGGAGCGAACCAGACCGCCGATCAGCGAGGCATCTTCGGTGTCCAGGTGGTGGCTGACGTGCAGTTGACGAGCACAGACGCTTCCCCGAAGGCATGGTCTGCGGCGATGAGGCGGGCGATCGGCGCCGCGCTGGGCGTCCGCACCCGCAACCCCGGCCCCGTACAGGTCAACCTGGCATTCACCGAGCCCTTCGTCCACGACGGCCCGTCGGAGGACGTGGAGATTCCGCCGTGGCTCATCGCGGCATCGCGGCCGGCCGATCCGGTGGTGCTTCCGGCAGGCCCGCGCACCGTCGTCCTCGCGGGGGACGCGTCGTCCGCGGTGGGGCGCCGGGCCCGGGATGCGGCCGAGACCGCCGGGGTGCCGTTGCTCGCCGAGCCGTCCAGCAACGCGCGGGGCGGGCCCTGCGCGGTGCCGCGGTATCGCGAGGTGCTCGACGGGCCGCTCGGGACACAGATCGAACGGGTCGTCCTGTTCGGGCATCCCACCTTGTCGCGGCCGGTGACACGGCTGCTGGGCCGCGAGGATGTGGAGTTGGTCGTCGTGGCCGACCGTGCGTGGTGGCCCGACCCCGGTTTCGCCGCCGACCTGGTCGTCGACGGCGTGCTGCCCGAGCCCGGTGGGGACGCGGGCTGGCTGGGGGAGTGGCTCGCCTCAGGCGCCGCACGATCGACCGGACCGGGCGAGGCTCCGATCACCGGGCCCGAACTCGCCGCGGCCGTCGTGGCGGCCGCCGAGGGAAACCTGGTGTTCGGCTCGTCCAACCCCATCCGCGACGCCGATCTCGCTCCCGTCCGTCCGGACGACGGCCCTGTTTGCTGGGCGAATCGAGGCCTGTCCGGCATCGACGGGGTGATCTCGACCGGCGCGGGCATCGCCCTGGGCACCGGCCGGCCGACCACGGTGCTGCTCGGCGACCTCGGCTTCCTTCACGACCTCGGGAGCCTGCACGTGCCCGCCCGCGACATCGTCCCCGACCTGCGCGTCGTCGTGGCCGACGACGACGGCGGGAGCATCTTCCGCACACTGGAGATCGCCGAGGACGCGCCTGACCTGCTGGAACGCGTGTTCCTCATGCCGCACGGACGAGACCTCGCCGCGCTCGCGGCGGGTTTCGGCTGGCCGGCGCACCGGATCTCGTCGCGGGAAGAGCTGTGGGCTCGCCTGGCCGAGCCGGTGCGCGGGATCGAGGTACTCGTCGTCGGCATCGATCGCACCCGTTGAGACGGTGGCGGCCCCCGGCGACTCGGCTCGCCGCCCGGCCGTGACACAGTTCCTCCAAACTTCGTCTCCGAGCCCGGCGTCGAGATGAACGTGCTTGTGAACGCAATCCCTCGACCTGAGCCCGCAAATTTGAAGGAACTCAGTCACGCCACCGGCCAGGAACCACGGCGCGGGTCTGCGCGATCACCAACCGTGACTCGTTCCAGATCATGCGCGGGGTGACGTGGAGCACCGCCCACCCATCGGCCACGAATGAGTTGTGACGGTCACGGTCCGACTCGAAACTGCCCGGGCCGTCGTGATGGCTCCGACCATCCACCTCCACGATCACCCGGGCGTGTCGGAAGGCGACGTCCGGAATGAACCTCCGGCCGCCGCAGATCATCGGTTGATTGCCGACCCATCCGGTGATCCCGGCCGACCTGTACAGCTGATGCAGGTCGAGTTCGGGCACCGACCACGGGTTGCCCGATGCGGCGAGGAGGCATTCGGCGCGGGACGAGACCCCGTGGCGCCAGGGCAGGGTGGCGTCGGCCCAGGACAAGGACTCGAGGCTTACGGATCCGGTTCGCAAACCGTGGCACAGCGCGTCCCAGCGTCCCATCGCCGCCATGTCGAGCACGGTCAGCGCGGGGTTGGTCGCCTGCCCTGCCTCCCAGGCGACTCTCAGGTCGTACGGCACGCTCACCTGGTGCAATCGCACACCGTCGGGAACCAGTCGGGTGTTGGCCCCGGCGAGATCGATCGCATCCACAGGGCAGTCACGCCAGAAGGTCACGAGTGCCGCAGCCGGGCCCATCAGGACGTGTCCGGGCTGCCAGGCCAACGCTGCGCGGGCGCGGATTCCCGGGTCCGCCGACAGGTTCGAGGCGACAAGCACCCCCGGGAAGAGTCGCACCAGTTCTCCCGCCGCGATGGCGCGTGCGAACTGGTTGCGAAGATGCCGATGCTCGCGGGTCACTATGATCCCGCGACCCTGTTCCAGTGCCGATTCGATGGACATGCCCAGATCGTGGGTGTCTCGGGCCCGCTTGCACCAAAATCGGCCCGCCTGTGGATGAGCGCGCGTGACTGAGTTCCTTCAATTTATGTCAGCGTCGGCCTGCCGTCAGCATCTCCCGTAGTCGTGGTGATCCGATGACCCTTGTGGAGGCCAGCCGGGCGTGTTTGAAGGAAGCTGGTCACGGGCGGCAGCGGTGACCTTGCGGCTCGGCCGCACGGGACGGGCAGAAGACCTCAGTCCTGTTCCCGCAGCCAGTCCCGCAGGGCGGCGGTGGCGCGGACGTCGTCCTCGTTGTAGTCGAGGACGCGCCGGCGTGCCTCCTCGCGGGCGTGCTCGTCCGCGCCGTGCACCGCATCGACGAACCAGCGCTGCGAGTTGAGCCCGCCGGGGCTGTCGTCGCGCCAGCTGAACCCCGCCACCTTGTTGGCGACCACCTTGAGGCTCAGCCCGTGGGCGCCGAAGAAGTTCTCCCTGACGACGGTGAACAGGTCGACGTGGCGATGCGTGGTGGCCGTCAGCGCCTGCCGCAGCACCTCGTCGTGACCGGCACCGGCCAGCTTGGCCAGATGGATGATCTCGTAGTCGGAGTAGTGGAACACGGTGGCGTCCGGATGATCGGCCAGCACCTGGGTGAGCCACTCCATGGCCTGCCTGGCAAGACCGATCTCCCGCTCGTCGTCCAGATCCTCGAAGCGGACGAAGGGACGGTAAGTTCCCCCGTCGAGCGGGTTGGAGCGGTCGCGGACGAGGAAACCCCACAGATAGACGCGGTCGTTCGACGAGGTCTCGATGTCGAGGTCGATCTCGAAGTCACCGTCGGGCAGGTTGAGCGGGTCGGACGACGTACGTTCGAGCTCGACTCCCTGGGCCATCATGTGGGCGCGCCGGGCCGCCAGCTTCAGGCGCTCCTCGGCGCCCGGCCGGTGCATGACCTCGGGCAGGTACCGGGGCAACAGGGCGTCGAGGTCGGCGTCCACCAGATCGTGGACGCTGCGAACGCCCAGGCTGCGCAGCACGCTGATCTCGCGCACGTCGAGCGGCGACTTGTTGATACGCAGGGACAGGTCGTCGTCCCCGAGCGCGGGCTGGCAGACCGACCACCAGTGGCACGACTCGCACTCACGGATGACGATCGGGGCGACCATCGGGCGGGGGTCGTCGGACGCGCCGGTGCGTCGGCGGGCGACCTCGGCCACCTTGACGCGGAAGCTGAACTCGTGGTCGTAACGCTCCAGCGGCGAACGGGCACGCCAGCCGTCCGGCGCGGTACGCGAGAAGGTGCGGATCTGCTTGCGGGTGAGGGGCACCCATGCGATCGCCAGGGTGCCCTGGCCGGCTCGCGGAGCGGACATGGCAAGGACGTTCTCCTCGTAGTCCGAGGTCGTCGGGGTGAGAAGGTCGGTGCCGACGAGCCCTGCCAGGGGTTCGCCGCCGGCCTGCCACTGGCATGCCTCGAGCAGCCGCCAGAAGTGGGCGACGTACAGTTGGTCCTCCTCGCGTCCCGTGCGCAGCCGGGCGTCCACCACGTTGAGGGATGAGCCCGGCACCGGTCGTCCCACGGGGCTGCACCGCAGCAGACCCGGCCGATGATGCCGTTCGAGCATGCGCCGCGCCCGCACCTGGACGGGCACGTAACCGGGGCTGCCGTCGTCCCGGTCCTGGCCCCTGACGAGCACGGCGGGGCTTCCACGCCGATGCCCCTGGCGGTCGACGGGCAGGCGGGGCCCGATGATCACCGGTGCCCCGGTCCGGACGGCCTCGCGGGTCTCGGCCTCGGCGACGGTCCAGTCCTCCTCCGCGAGCAGGCGCAGATCGACCGCTCCGGGAACCGCCGCGAGCATCGCCAGGACGCGGTCGACGAAGGCGCGTCCCCCGAAGAGTTCGTGCTGCAGGTCGCTGCTTCCCCGCATGCCGACAGCCGAGGCGCCCTCGGGCAGCCGCACGGTGGAGTCGTGATGGTTCTGGACCTTCACCGGGCAGCGGATGGCCGCGTAAGCATCGAGGACGATGTCATCGTCGCAACTCACGGCGCCCATCCGCGGTGGATCGCCACGATGCCGCCCGTGAGGTTCTTCCACTGGACGCGGCGCCAGCCGGCCTCCAGCATCAGGCCCGCGAGCGTGGGCTGGTCGGGCCAGGCGAGGATCGACTCGACGAGGTAGTCGTAGGCGGGGGCGTTGGTGGACGCGCTCTCGAACGCCGGGAGCACGTGCTGCAGATACCAGTCGTAGGTCTTGCGGAACGGGCCCCACACCGGGGTGCTGAACTCGGCGATCACGACGCGGCCGCCGGGCCTGGTCACTCGCAGGAGTTCCGCGAGCGCCGCCCGTGTGTCCTGCACATTGCGCAGGCCGTAGCTGATGGTGACGGCGTCGAAGCTCGCGTCCCGGTAGGGCAGTGCCAGCCCGTCACCCGCCACGAACGACAGATCGGGGTAGCGGGCGCGTCCGGTGGACAGCATGCCCAGCGACAGATCTGTCGGAAAGGGAACGGCGCCCGCGTCCGCCAGGGGCCGCGACGACGTGCCCGTACCCGCTGCGAGGTCGCAGATGAGCTCGCCGGGGGCGGGATTGATCGCGCGGGTCACCGCACGCCGCCACAGACGCACCTGACCGGCCGTCATGAGGTCGTTCATCAGGTCGTAGCGCCGGGCGACGTCGTCGAACATGGCGGCGACGTCGGTGGGCGACTTGTTGAGGTCCGCTCGGGTTGGCACCCCCCTACCTTGCCACAGGACTGTCACGATGAAGGCAGGTGGTTGGATCGCACACGCCCGGCGACCGTGTTAACCTGCTGGTGACCGCGTGGAGAACCGGGTGCAAATCCCGGGCTGACCCGCAACCGTGACCGGCCTGTCGCCGGGAGCCGGACCGAGACGTGGCCGCAGGAACTCACCGTCTCGCCGCGGACAAGCGAGTGTGGGGCACCCCGGTTCGGGATCCCCGGCTCTGGCGTCGCGGCTGGACCGACCGGAAGGGAAAGCCATGTGTGCGTCCCGTAATCACTGCGTGCCGGTCGTGTTCCCCCTGGTCTCCCGCACCGGGCTCGGGACGTCGTCCACGGACGCCCCGAGCTCTCGACCCGGAACAGCGATGCCATGCTCCCGTGCATCCGGTCAGGGTCACGTCCCACGGTAGCGGGAAGAAGCGGGGTCCGGCACGCCCGGGCGGCTCTCCTCCCAGATCCGTCCCCTCGGCGAAATGTCCGGGCCCCGCTTCACCTTTCGTCGGCGACGGGAGGCGGGTTCGACGACTGTTGGCCGACCGGCCACAATGGGAATCATGGCCAGACGCGCGACGATCCTCAAGGTGACCGACCTCATGAAGAAGTACGGTGACCACGTCATCGTCGACCACTTCAATCTCACTGTCGGTGAGGGGGAGGCGATCGCGCTCACCGGGCGCAACGGCTCCGGCAAATCCACGGTGCTCCGTTGCATCATCGGAGCGGACAAGCCGAGCGAGGGCCTCGTCGAGGTGTTCGGCAAGAAGGTCAGCGAGACCGATCCGCAGTTCCGTCGCGATGTCGCGACCGTTGTGGACGACCTGGACTTCTTCCCCGACCTGTCGGTGGTGGAGCACCTCGATCTGCTCGCGCGGGCTCACGGCATGGCCGAGCCCGACGAACTGGTGGACGAGGTGCTCGAGGAGGTGCAACTGGTCGCGCAGTCCGGGCAGTTGCCCGGGACGCTGTCGAGCGGCCAGCGACGTCGCCTCGCCCTGGCCACGGCACTCGTCCGGCCCAAGAAACTACTGGTGATGGACGAGCCCGAGCAGCGCCTCGACGTCGAGGGCGTGGCTTGGCTCGGCGCACGCCTCAAGCACGAGATGAGCAAGGGGCTGGCCATCATCATGGCAAGCCACGAGCCCACCCTGGTCAACGCGCTCGGCGCCCGGATCGTCCGGCTCGGCCAGGCGAGTGCCGCCAACGAGTCGCAGATCGAGCCGGAGTACCAGCTGTGAGCGGTTCCAGCAAGCGGCGCCGCAGGCGTTCGGCGGCCAGGCCGCAGCCGTCGGCCGAGCAGGGGGCTGTGGCTGAGGTCATCGCGGTCGAGCGCCCCGAGGTCGTCTGGGAACCGGAGCGTCCGTTCGCCGACGTGGAGGAGTTCGAGGCGGGCGAGGCGGACGAGCGCCTGTTGAGGCTGCTCATGAAGGACTGGCGCAAGGGACGCGCCACCCGCAGCGTGTGGGACATGATCACCGACAGCTACGTCACGATCTTCTCGCTGGTCGTCATCGTCGCGATGTTCGCCAGCGGCGTCATGTCGGTGCAGCGGTCGACCGCGGGATGCTCCACCGCAGGCTGTACGACGGCGCGCGGGCTGGTCCCGTGGCTGCTCTACGCGGGGGCGGTGCTCGTGGCACTGACGGTCTCGCGCATCTTCGGGCCGGTCATCGCGTCGGCGGCCGAGGGATTCTGGTTGCTGGATGCGCCCGTGCGCCGTGCGAAGCTGCTGAACCGGCGGCTGTGGCTCGTGCTCGTCGTCGCCTTCCTGGCCGCCGTGCTCGCCGGTGGGCTCGTCGTCTCGCTGATCGGCATGGCCACCGAGGCGGTCCTCGTGTGGACGGCTGCCTTCGGTCTCGCCGCCGCGGCGGCGACCGCGTTCGCGGCCAGGGCACAGTCCGCCGAGCGGACGCTTCCCCTGGCCATCGCCCAGGGGATCGCCGCGGCAGTGTGCACGATCGTCCTGATGGCTATGGTCGCGGTCTCCTACGGCTGGCTCCAGGTGATGGTCGATCCGGTCGTGACCGAAGAACTGGGCATCATCGCGCTCGCCGTGGCGCTGGTCGGGCTGATCGGAGCCGTGGCCGCAGCCCGGATGGGGCTCGGCCAGACCCGTCGCGCCCGGCTGGTCAGTGGAGGCGATCTGCTCAGCGGTATGCAGGGCGCTGCCTTCGCGCTCGACTTCGGGCTGATGCGCGACATCCTGGTCGAACGACGCTGGGTCGAGCGGGGGTTCGTCCACCCCACGCGGGGGCGCGGCACCGGTCGCCAGACGCTCATCTGGCGCGACGTCGAGCGCCTGGTCCGCAGCCCCCGCAGTGTGCTCGTCCTGCTGGTGAGTGCGCTGGTGCCCTACGCGCTGCTGTCGCTGGGGCTCGGGAACTTCACTCCGGCCATCGCGGCGATCGTCCTCATGTTCGTGATGGTTCCGTTCTTCGACTCGCTGCGCGTCCTCAACAGGACCAAGGGGCTCGCCCGCGCGTTCCCGTTGTCGACCTCGGAGATCAACGGGGCGCTCACGACGGTGCCCGCGGCGCTGGCGATCGTCTGGGCGTTCGCCGCCGCTCCGGCGTTCGTGGTCATCGGGCAGGAAACCGTCGGGCTCGAGCAGTTGGGCGTCGGTCTCGCACAGAGCTTCGTGACCGCCGCAGCCGGCTATGTGGCCGCCATCCGGTGGGTGAGCGCGAAGTCTGCCGACTACTCCTCGCCCATGGTCGCCACCGGCATGGGTGCCCTGCCGCCCGGGCTGGCGTTCAACCTGGTGCGCGGGTTCGACGTCATCGCACTGATCAGCCTGCCGTTGATCGTCGGCTGGTCGCCGCTGGTGTCGATCGCGATCGCGGCCGTCTGTTACTTCGTCCTGCGTTCGGGTGGCATCAACACTCAAGACCTCATGGAGCGCAACGAGGAGGCCCAGAAAGAACTGGCCACCATGCGCTCCGGGCAGGCCAAGCCTCGCGAGAAGATCGTCGTCGAACGCAGCCGGCGGCGTACCACCTAGTCGAGGCCGCGAAGAGCGGCTTTCATCGGAACCATCTTGGCCTCGGTCTCGACCAGTTCCGCCCATGGATCGGAGCGCTCGACGACGCCGACGCCCGCGAACAGGCGCATGCGCGTGGGGTCGGCGGGGTCCAGCTGGCCGCAGCGCAGTGCGATGGCCCATTCGCCGTCGCCCTGGGCATCGACCCAGCCGACCGGCCCGGCGAAGCGTCCGCGGTCGAGATGCTCCAGGTCGCGGATGAGCTGTCGTGCCACGTCGGTCGACACCCCGCACACGGCCGCCGACGGGTGGGCGGCCTGGGCCAGCGCGAGCGTGCTGAGCCACGGCTGTGAGATGCCGCAGATGTCGGTGGCGAGGTGGAGCACGTTGGGCAGGGTCAGCACGTAGGGCGACTCCGGGACGTGCATGCCGCTGAGGTATTCGCCGAGGGACTGGCGGACGGACATCACGGCCAGCCGGTGCTCGTCGAGGTCCTTGGTGGACGAGATGAGCCGCGCGGCCTGCTGGGCGTCGTCCACCCCCTCGACCCGGGGGATCGTGCCGGCCAGCACACGCGAGCAGGTGAGGCCTTCCTCGCGGCGGACGAGCATCTCGGGGGTGGAGCCCACGAAGCCGTCGACCAGGTAGTTCCAGCACGATCCGTAGGCGGACGCGAGCCATCGCAGCGTCGAGCGGGGGTCGATCGGGCCGTCGGCCTGGGCCACCACGTCGCGTGCGAGGACGACCTTGCTGGCCTCACCGGCCCGGATGTGGTCGGTGACCTGACGCAGGTTGGCCATCCAGTCCTGCTCGGACAAGGAACCGGGAAGGAACTGGAGCTTGCCGGGGGCCGCCGGAGGCTCGTAGCGATCAGGGGGTTCGGGGCTGACCCGGTCGAAACCGATCTGGGTGAGCCATGCCTGCCCGCCCCGGCGTCCGATCACGGTCTTCGGGACGATGAGCAGCGAGGTCGAGCGCGTGTTGTCGGGGTCGAAACAGAACGTGCCGATCGCCAGCGGGCCCGTGCCGAACCGTCCGGGCATCTCGGACTCGTTCTCGATCGTCCCCGAGAACTCCGCCCACCATTCCTCGGCGGCACACATCGAATCGGTCTCGAAGCGGGCCACCTGACCGATGGCCACGAAGCCCTCGTTCCCGTGGAGGAACGCCGCGTCGCCGGGGCCGATGTAGTCCGTGAGTGGGCCGGGATCATCGATGCGGACGGTTGCCGCATGCAGTCGGGATGATCCTGGATTGACGATCACTCCACGAGGCTACCTGAAATGTGCTTGCCCGCCGAAACTCGGCCGGACGGGCCACCAGATGGGCGAAGATCTGGCGTCTCCCGGCGCGCGAGAGAGGTCTCTGGATTGTCCTTTTGTGTTAACGCAGTGTTTCATCTTCGTCTGCCGGCCGTACCTGGTTGGTCTGCTAGACCTTGTGGCGGTTGCAGGGGGAGTGTCCGTTGAGAGGCGGAGGTTGGGCGGCCTGTGCGCGAGGTGTGCGCACGGCAAACGTTCTGTTAACGGCGTGATGACGCCGACTTGGCACCGAGAGGCTCGAAGGAGCACCGATGCGGACAAAGCTGGACAGGGGAGAGGCGACTGCCGGGCGCCGTTTCGCGGCCCGTTCCACGCCGGGCGACGCCATCTTTCGTGGCGTGGCGTACGCGGCCGGTGGAATCACGGTGGGCATCATGCTGGCCGTCGGCCTGTTCCTCGCGTTGCGCGCAGGCGCTGCCCTGCGGACGACAGGTTTCTCCTTCCTCACCGAGCAGGCCTGGCAGCCCGAGACACAGACGTTCGGGGTGGCCGCGGTGCTGTTCGGCACGGTGTCGATCGCGGTGGTCGCGATGGGCGTGAGCATCCCCCTGTCGCTGGGCACCGCGCTCCTGCTGTCCGAGTCGATCGACGAACGCTACCGGTCGTTCCTGGTCTCGCTGGTCGACCTGATGGCAGCGGTGCCGAGCATCATCTTCGGGCTGTGGGGCGTGTACTTCCTGCAGAGCCAGATCATCCCGGTGTCGCAGTGGATCAGTACGTGGTTCGGGTGGATCCCCGTCTTCGCCGTGACCGACGCGAGCGGTCAGCGCTTCACCGACGCGAGCGCCTACACCTCGTCCGCGTTCATCGCCGGCCTGGTCGTCGGGTTCATGGTGATCCCGATCCAGACCTCGATCATGCGTGAGGCATTCTCGCGGGCCCCGGCCGGGGAACGGGAGGGGGCTTACGCCCTGGGATCGACCCGGTGGGGCATGATCCGCACCGTGGTGCTGCCGTTCGGACGCGGCGGCATCATCGGGGGGACGATGCTCGGGCTGGGACGAGCCCTCGGCGAGACCATCGCCGTGTACATGATCATCTCGCCCATCTTCACGATCAACTGGCAGGTGCTGAAGACCGGCACCAACTCGGTGTCGGCACTCATCGCGCTGCGCTACGGCGAGGCCAGCGAGTTCGGGTTGTCGGCGCTCATGGCGGCCGGTCTGGTGCTCTTCCTGCTGACCCTGGCGATCAACTTCACGGCCTCGTCGATCGTGGCCCGGTCGAGGTCGGGGGCGCAGAGCGATGACTGACCTTCTGCAGCGCCAGGCACCCGCCGAGCAGGCCCGGCGCACGACGATACCGGTGACGACCGATCAGCCGGACGGCCCCCGGCGCGAGGTGCGCGCCGCGCCGCTGGAGCAGCGGTTCGACCTGGTCGGCGCGATGGTCGCCGCGGCCGCGCTCGCGGCGCTGCTGTTCGGCTGGTTCGCCCCGCTGTCCGGCGTGGTCGGGTGGGTGGTGGTGGCCTTCCTGCTGTTCCTGGGGCTCTACGCGCTGCTCGTCTCGCTGGCTGCCGGCCGGGAAGAGGTCGTCGACCGGTTGACGAACGTGCTGTTCGGCAGCAGCGGGATTCTGGTGTTCGGCACACTCGTGTTCGTCGTCGTGTACACGCTGGCCCGCGGCGCCCAGGCCCTCGTGCACCCGAACTTCTTCGTCCAGACCATGGAGTTCGCCGGGCCGTTGGACGCCCTGTCGGTGGGCGGCGTCGTCCACGCCCTCGTCGGGACGCTGATACAGATCTCGATCGCGCTGGCCATCACCATCCCGCTGGGGGTGGGCACAGCCGTCTACCTGAACGAGGTCGGCGGCAGGTTCGCCCGGTTCGTCCGCACGGTGTCGGACGCGATGACGGCGCTGCCCTCGATCGTGGCGGGCCTGTTCGTCTATGCGGCCGTGATCCAGGGGGTCACGCACGAGCGGTCGGGGTTCGCCGCGTCGGTGGCGATCACGGTGATGATGCTGCCGATCGTCATCCGCTCCGCCGACGTGGTGCTGCGCCTGGTGCCGGGGAACCTGCGTGAGGCCGCCTACGCGATGGGTGCCCCACGGTGGCGCACGGTGTGGCACGTGGTGCTGCCCACGGCACGCTCGGGCCTGGTGACCGCGGTGATCCTGGGCACGGCGCGCGGCATCGGCGAGACGTCCCCTGTGCTGCTGACCTCGGGGGTCACGGCGACCATGAACACCAATCCGTTCTCGGGCCCGATGATCTCGCTTCCGCTGCAGGTGTTCGACTTCGTCCGCTCCCCGGAACCCACCATGATCGCGCGCGGCTTCGGCACCGCCGCGGTGCTGCTGGTGCTGGTGCTCATCTTGTTCGTCGTGGCTCGCGCCCTCGGCGGGCGAGGGCCAGGTGAGATGTCGAACCGGCAGCGGCGCCGCGCGACCGAGCTGTCCCGGATGGACATGCTGCGCATCATGTCGGCATTGGAGAGACCACCGGTCCGGGCTGAGGAGAAACGATGAGGATCGCTCGATCGGGGAAGAGCCGGTGGGGACGAAAGACCCGCCTGCCGAGGCCCCTGCGGCTGCTGGTGGTCGGTGTTCTCGTACTGGTCGAACTGACCTGGACGACCATTCCCGCCGCGGCTGTGACGTACGACCCGATCACCGGGTCGGGGTCGACCTGGTCGCAGAACGCGCTCGACCAGTGGCGCAGCAATGTGGCGAACAACTACGCGATGACGGTCAATTACTCGGGTATGGGGTCGACGTCGGGTCGCCGCGACTTCATCGACGGCACCGTCGACTTCGCGATCTCGGAGATCCCGTTCCAGGCCCAGCCCGAGGACGGTTCGGCTCCCGAGGTGCCCCGCTCGGGCTACGCCTACATGCCGATCGTCGCCGGCGGCACCAGTTTCATGTACAACCTGAAGATCAACGGCAAGCGGGTGACGAACCTGCGGCTGTCGGGCGAGACGATCACGAAGATCTTCGCCGGGGCCATCACCAACTGGAACGATCCGGCGATCCAGGCCGACAATCCCGGGCTGGCGATGCCGGACAGGACGATCGTGCCGGTGATCCGCTCGGACGGCTCGGGTACGAGCGCCCAGTTCACGCTGTGGATGTCGAAGCAGTATCCGCAACTGTGGACGAGCGGAATGACCTCGCAGTTCCCGCTCATCGGCAACGCCAAGGCGCAGAAGGGCTCCGACGGCGTCTCGGGCTATGTCAAGCAGGACTACGGCGAAGGCGCGATCACCTATGTCGAGTACTCGTACGCGAAGAAGGCCGGTTTCCCGGTGGTGAAGGTGCTGAACAACGCGGGCTACTACGTGGAGCCGACGGCTTCGTCGGTGGCCGTGGCGCTGCTGAAGGCACAGATCAATCAGGATCCGTCGTCGCCGGACTACCTGACACAGATCCTCGACGGTGTCTACAACAACACCGACTCGCGCACCTACCCGCTGTCGAGCTACTCGTACATGATCGTGCCCACCGAGGTGGCCGTGGGAAGCATCTTCAACACCGCCAAGGGCAACACGCTGGGTGCATTCACGCGGTACGTGTTGTGCGAGGGGCAGAAGTCCGCGGACACCCTGGGCTATTCGCCGCTGCCGATGAACCTCGTGATGGCCGGGTCGGAGCAGATCAAACGGATCCCGGGCGCCGGAGACACCGGCATCGACTTCAACAGCTGCAACAACCCCACCTTCGCGGCGGGGGATTCGCCCGACAAGAACCAGCTTGCCGAGACCGCGCCGTATCCGGCCGACTGCGACAAGCAGGGGCCGAACCAGTGCACCACGGGCACCGGCGGGGCCACCGACAGCACTGACGTGACGGGGTCGGGTTCCGGCGGTGACGCCAATGCGGGTGGTAGCGGTGGCGGCGACGGTGGTTCCGGGTCGGGCGGCACCGGCGGCACCGGTGGAGGCACGGGCGGCGGGACGGACAACGCTGCCGACACGGCGTCGGACCCGGTCTACGACGAGTACGGGAACCTGGTCGCCGGCGGGGACTCCTCGTCCACGGGTGGCTCGAGCAGGACTGCGGTCTCCAGTCCGTTCACGTTGCCGGACACCGGGGGAACGATGCGGCAGTGGTTGCTGGTGGCCTCGGCGATGCTGCTCATAGGTGCGGTCGTGGTACCTCCGCTGGTGTTCCAGCGCCTTCAGGGAGGGCGGGGACATGCAACTGCGGCAAGGTAGCACCGGGGCGTTGCTGCTGGTCATCGGGATCCTGATCATCGGCGCGCAGGGCATCGGCTCCGCTCAGGCAGAGGAGCCGACGGACGGCCCGGTGTCGTCGGCGGTCACCGTCAAGGCGGCCGACTACGATGCGGATGCCGTCGACGCGCCCTTCCCCGACCTGGAGGTGACCGTCTCCCAGACCGAGGACCTGCAGGATCAGGGCATCACCGTGAGCTGGACGGGCGGGGAGAAGTCGACACGGCAGACGAGCGACACCAACGGTGGGACGAACTTCCTGCAGATCGTCCAGTGCTGGGGCGACGAGCCGGGGAGCAACGGCACCCGGCCCGACCGCACCACCTGTGTGTACGGCGGGATCAACTCCACCGGAGCGCAGCGCAACACCATCCGGTCGGCGACGGAACTCGCGAACATCCCCGAGCAGGACGAGGCGTACACCTACCGAAGCCAGACCTGGACGGACGCGTCGCGAACCGCGATCCCGTTCCGCTCGGCCACCGACAAAACCGTCGCCAACATCCTGGACGGCAAGCCGTTGTCGTCGGGTGACGAGCGTTACGGCAACCTGTCGACCAACGAGTTCTACACGAAATACACCACCAACGAGGTGCCCTGGGCGGGCTCGGGTGCCGACGGGTCGGGGTCGGTCAGCTTCGAGTTGCAGACCGTCGAACAGTCGCCGGGTCTCGGCTGCGGCACACCGGTGACCGGGGCCGACGGCACCGTCAGCGGCACGTCCTGCTGGCTGGTCGTGATTCCACGCGGGACGAGCGATCCGCTCGATCCGAACCTCACCAACCGGAGATCCGGGCTGTTCTGGGAGACCTGGCAGCACCACGTCGCGATCAAACTCGACTTCAAGCCGGTCGGCCTGAGCTGCGTGATCGGTGCCTCCGAGCGCCTCATCTCGGGCAGCGAACTGCTGGGCGAGGCAGTCGGGCAGTGGCAGCCGACGCTGTGCAGCGGTGAGAACGGCGCCGTCTATTCGTTGCTCACCGGCCCCGAGTCGGACGCGGCCCTGGCCGCCAACGGGACCAGCCCCGCCCCCCTTGCACTCACCACCCGGGCGTTGGCCGTCGACGACGTGACGGACAACCTGGCCTATGCCCCGATAGCGCTCACCGGGATCTCGGTGGCCTTCGCGGTCGACCGCTACTACGGGGCCAACGAGATCTCCGAGGAACAACGGGCGAGGGAGGGCAGAGCCCTCGAGTCGATGAGGCTGAACCCTCGATTGCTGGCCAAGCTTCTGACCGCGTCCTACATCGCCGCGTTGCCCTCCAACTCTGACAAATCGCATTTGAGCAGCAACCCGAACACCATCGTCTACGATCCTGAGTTCCTCGAGCTCAACCCGGAGTGGACCAACCTCGCGCTCAACGGCGTCGGAGTCTCCGACATCCTTGTGACGCTCGGTCGCTCTGACTCCGCCCAAGTGGTGTGGGAGTACATCCTGTCCAACCCGGACGCCGTGGACTTCCTGAACGGGGTTCCCGATCCCTGGGGGACGATCGTCAATCCCTATTACTCGACCAACCCACAAATCAATCCGACGGGCACCGGGCTGACGCTGCCCCGGGACGACTTTCCCAAGGCCGACCCGACGGAGTTCTCCGGCTATGCCAACAACAACTACGCCGACGTCGTCAATCTGGTGACATGGCGTCCCTACACGTCGAGCCTGACGAACGCCGCGTATCTGGTGCTGCGCGGGGACGGCCAGGGGTTGGGTAAGTGGGACCCGCAATCCGTTCCGCCGAAGTACGGGAAGTCCGATCGTGACCTGCCGGGTTACCAGCAGGTGATCGGCCTGACGGATTCCTCGGCGGCCGAGCGCTACCAGGTGGTGCAGGCTTCGTTGCTCAATCCCGCCGGAGAGTACGTTGCGCCCACCACAGTGAGTCTGCAGGCGGCGGCCGCGGCGATGACCGCCGACTCCGAGCAGCAGCAGGTGGTCGGCTTCGACCAGGATTCCGCCCCGGCGGCCGCAGCCAAGGGCGCCTATCCGCTGGCCGTTCCGATCTATGCGGCGGCCAATCCGGCGATGACCGATGTCAATACGCGGGCCGACTACGCGTCCTTCATCACCTACGCGGCCACCGACGGTCAGCAGGAGGGCACCGACGACGGTGAGCTTCCGGCTGGTTACGCGCCGATCCCTGACGAATGGCGCACACAGGCGCTGGCCGCGGCCGAGGCGATCCGCTCGGGTGGGTGGCCCACGGTGGTCTCGCCGCCGTCCGGCAACGGGACCCAGCCGACCACGACCGCCCCGGGGACGGGCCAGAGATCCTCCTCGTCCGTCCCGGTCGCGACGGCTCCGGTGACGGTTCCCGCTCAGTCGGACGCGTCGCAACCCGGCAGCGGTGCCGGCAACCCGGCCGCGAGCGGCGCCCCCAGCGGTGCCGTTACTGGTGCGCCCACCCCTGACGACCCCTCCATTGGTGCTCTGGTCGCAGCCGTGCCCGCCGTCGGTGGCGTGGCGATGGCGGCCGCGATCGGGGCACCCGTGGTCACGCGTATCCGGCGTTCGCCGCGCGCGGGACCACCGTGAAAAGACCACAGGCCGGGCGCGCTGCAACGCGCCCGGCCTGAGGGATGACTGCGATCGCAGTCATCGACATCGATACACAACCGCAGTGAGAAAACCGAAAACCCTCCTACAGGCACTAACGGATCAATCACAGAGAGGTATCGACCAATGAATCCTATCCGATTCATTCGGCGCACCGCCCTCGCCGCAGGCGTGGGCGTCGCGGTGGCCGTGTTCGGGTTTGTCTCCCCGGCCTCGGCCGAGCCGGTGTCGAACAGCTACGTGCTGGTCGGCTCCGACACTTTGCAGGACTCCCTCAATGCCATCACCAACGGCACCAACCTCGGTGGCTCGTTCGTGCGGTCCACCGGCGGTGGCAATACCGTTGGCAACTTCGACGCTTTCGGCTCGTCGTTGATCCAGACCAAGCCGAACGGACCGTACTTCGTCCGCCCGGCTGGCTCCGGCAACGGCCGCAACGCCCTGATCTCCTCGATCACCGGCGCGGCGTGGAACGGCAAGACCATCACCGGCCAGGTCGACATCGCCCGCTCGTCGGGTGGCCCGGGCAGCAACGTCGCTGAAGACGGCGATCTGCTCTACGTGCCCTACGGCCGCGACGCGGTGTCCTACGCGTACTACGGCACCGGCACCGAGCTGGCTTCCCTCACGACCGCTCAGCTCAAGCAGATCTACGAGAGCGACACCGCCATCACCATCAACGGTGTCGAGGTCAAGCCCCTGATCCCGCAGAGCGGCTCCGGCACCCGGGACTTCTTCCTGTCCGCGATCGGGGTGGCTGCAGCCGACCTCGGTGACATCGTGAGCAGCACCTACAACGGTGTCGCAAACACGCTCCCGGAGAACGACGGCTCGGTTCTCACCACCGCCGGCCAGATCGTGCCGTTCTCGGCAGCGAGCTGGATCGCTCAGGCCAACGGCGCTTCCGGGGTCAACACCATCCCGACCTCCGGCAACGTCAAGCTGGGCAGCCCGAACGGTGTTGCGCCGTTCACCGGTACGACGACCCTCGCGCCGGCCTCGGCCTACTACAGCAGCTCGTACGGCCGCGATACCTACCTGATCGTGGAGTACGCGCGGGTGAACCCGAATGACTCGAAGTACGACGCCGGGCTCGCCGCGCTGGTAGACCCCTCCGCCACGACGAGCCTCACCAACTTCGGCTCCCTGCCCTCCACCACCGGCGCCGCCAAGCGGAAGTTCGGCTTCCTGGCGGTCGCTGACACCACCCCGATCCGGGCCTACCCGAACGTCTACTGACAACTCCTGAAAGGAATGAATCGTGCGTATTGCCAAACTTAGGCGCGTAGCAGCGGTCGGCTTGGTCGCAGGCCTGCTGGCCACGGCGCTGCCGGCGACTCTCGCCCATGCGGCGGAGGAGCCGGTCTGGGACGACACCTCCAGCGGCCCGCTCTACCTGCTCAGCAACGGTGACTACAACACTCCTGCCGCGGGAACAGAACTCACATGGGACTCTGGCATCGGCGTGGTCGGCTCGCCGGTCTTTGTCGACGGCGAGGAGGACTGGGGCACGGACTTCGCCAACCTGTACTTCCCCCACTCGGACGGCGAGTACGCCTACACCCCGTTCATCTCGCTGCCCGGTCAGGAGCGCACGGTGTCCGCCTGGCAGGCGTACGCCGACACTGTCATCATCTCGGCTCCCGGTATCCTGGCGCCGAACCTGACCCCGATCCAGTTCCCGTACGGGACTCCTGGCCAGGCCGGCCTGAGGTCTGCCGGTGGCACCTACAGCATCGGTATCGCTGTCCGGGATCGGCTCGGTAGTGTTCCCGGCAACACCGTGTTGGCTGCCTACTACACCACCATCAGCGTCGACGCGGGCACTGGCAACTACAAGTTCGCCACCCCGACTGTGCCTGTCCCGCAGGCCCCGGTCGTGACCCAGCAGCCGGCGAACGTGTCGGTGGACCTGGGCGCGACGGCCACCTTCACCGCGGCCGCAACCGATGCGACAGAAGTGAAGTGGCAGTCGTCCTCTGACGGCACCACCTGGGCCGACGTCAACGGCGCGACCAGCGCGACCCTGACCGTGGCGAACGTCACGGCGGCACAGAACGGCACCCAGTACCACGCCGTCTTCACCAACGCGAGCGGTTCGGTCACGACCGATGCCGCGACCCTGACCGTGACCGGCCCGGTTGAGCCCCAGGCGGGCGATCCGAACGAGGTCACGATCCCCGCTCCGGCGGAGGGTGCCACGAGCATCACCGTGCCGGCGGGCGCTGCGAACGCCAACAAGACGTTCACGGTGTGGGCCTGGTCTGATCGCACCAACCTCGGTCAGGTCACGACCGATGCCGATGGCAACGCGACCGTCGACGTCTCGTCGCTCGGCGTGGGCGAGCACACGATCGCGCTGGCCGAGTCGGACTTCTCGATCAAGGCCTGGGGCGCCGTCACACTGGCGTCCCTGACCACGACCAAGACCGACCTGGCTGTCGACGTCACCACGAGCAACAAGTTCGAGCTCCAGGGTGTCGCGTCGTCGGCCGACCTCGGTCAGGTTCAGCGCGGTCAGACGAGCGCGCCGGTCGCGCTCGGGGCCTTCACGGTGGTCGACGACCGGGCCCTGCTGCCCGGCTGGACCCTGACCACCGCCGTCGACGACTTCACGAACGCTTCGGCGGACAACGACGTCGTCAGCAAGTCCGCGCTGGGCCTTGCGCCCGCCGCGGTCAGCGACCTGCCCGTCGGTGTCAGCCTCGGCACCGCCCAGACGGCCGGCTCGGGCGAGTACCCCGCGCTGTTCGCCCAGGGCGCCGAGGATTCCTCGACCCTCGAGGCCGGCACCCAGCTGAATGCCGACCTGAGCTTCGCGGCTCCGGCTTCGGCGAAGGCTGGCACCTACAGCTCGACCCTGACCCTCAGCCTCGTCTCGAAGTGACCCTTCGAGTGAGCTGAGTCTCCGCAAGACCGCCGTGCGGGAGGGCGCACTGCAGCCCTTCCGCACGGCGGCGCGTGACAGCAGTGAACCCACAAGACCAACGAGAACGGGATGGTCTCTTTCATGACTAGCAGTTTCGTTTCAGTCGCTCGCCGGTACGGCGCCCGTCTCGGGCGTGCGCTGGTGGCCTCGCTGCTCGCCTGCGGCCTGGTGGGTGCAGGCCTCCTGGGTGGCGCCTCGCCGGCTCATGCGGACGAGATCGGCATCTCCGGCCAGCCCGCCGGAGTTGACGGCGCCCTGGACGGCCGCACTCGCTTCAGCTACACCGCAGACCCGGGCCAGCAGATCAGCGACGCCTACCTGGTGAGCAATACCGGCTCGACACAGCAGACTTTCACCGTCTTCGCCACGGACGCCTTCAACGACGACAACGGCGAGTTCACCCTTCTCGACACCGACCAGGAGCCCACAGACCTCGGCACCTGGGTGGCGTTCGCCGATGGCTCGCGCAAACAGCAGTTCGATCTCGCACCCGGCGAGCAGCGCCTCGTCCCCTTCACCATCTCCGTGCCCGCGCAGGCGACCCCGGGCGACCATGCCGGCGGCCTCCTCAGCTCGGTGGTGACGCCGGGCTCGCAGGTGACTCTCGACCGGCGGGTCGGCACCCGTGTCTACGTGCGGGTCTCGGGCGACCTGCAGCCCGCGCTGAACATCGCGGGCGTCGAGGCGAGCCACGTGGGCCCGTGGTGGAATCCGTTCGCGGGCTCCGTGCGCCTGCGGTACACCGTCAAGAACACCGGCAACATCGCGCTGGCCACGAACGTCTCCACGGAGGCCACCACGTGGTTCGGGCGTCCCATCGGTGCCGAGAGCGGGGGCGGGGTCGACGAACTCCTTCCCGGATCCTCGCGGGTGGTGGAGACCGAGATCCCCGGTGTCGGGCAGGTCGGCTACGTGATCGCCCAGATCAGGCTCAACCCGTTCGTCGAGGGGCCCGACACGGACAAGCAGATCCCCATCGCCGCGATCACCAGGAATGCGTTCGTCTTCGCGCCCCCGTGGACCGTGCTCATCGTGATCGCCCTCGTGGCACTCGCATTCGGCTACCGCATGTGGCGGCGTCGTCGCGACGCGAAGGCGACCGAGGAATGGGTGGCGTACACCGAGAAGGAGGCCGAGCGAAAGGCCGCCGAGCGCGTGGAAGGCCAGGGGGAAGGCGCTGACGAGCGGTGAGGTTTCGGCAGTGGGCCCGGGTCGCGGGCTGCGTGGTGCTGGGGTTCCTCCTGCTCGCGCCGGTCACGACCGCGCGGGCGGACGAATCCGGGGGGCCGATCATCCAGGTCGAGGTGGTCGGTGCCTCGGAGCCCGAGTCCTCGCCGCCCCAGTCGTCCGCGCCCGGCACCGGCCAGACGACCGCCCAACCCGGTGGCACGCCCGCCCCGGTCACGACGAACCCGACCACCACGGTCGGGTCGGTGCCGGTCGTGAGCGACCCGGGCACCACGCAACCAGGGCAGGGAGCGGGCTCGTCCGGCTCGTCCACTCCCGGGCCGGACGAGCAGAGCATCAGCGGGATGTTGTACGTCAGCGGGCTCATCGCGCGATATTCGTACTCCGCGAATCCCTTCGGCGGGGGCCTGACCCTGCGGGGCACCGTCCGCAACGTGACGACCCAGACCGTGGACGCGTCCGTGCGGTTCTGGGTGACCAACGTCTTCGGGGGCCGTGTCGGCGGGGAGGTCGTGGTGCCCGTCACGGGGATCGCCCCGGACGAGACCCGCGAGATGCGCGTGACCATCAGTGGCGTGGGCCAGTGGACGCCGGTCAAGGCGCACATGACCTTCACCCCACCCGACCGGATCGGCGCGGTGGAGATGGAGCCCATGACCCGCGAGTTGTGGGTGTTCTTCGTTCCGTGGTTCGTGATGACGGGCGCGGCCGTGCTGGTCGGTGCTGCGGTGCTGGGACGCAGGTTGCGGCGGCGTAGTGGGGTTGCGGGTTGATGGAGATGACGATGTCCGGTCCCCGGGCCGAGACAAGGCCTGCCACACCGCGTCCGCGCCGGGCGCGCGACCCCCACTCGCCCGGCACCGCCGGTTCCGGTCCGCCGCCCCCGCGTCCGCCTCGCCGGCCGCCGCGTCCGGCGAGGCAGTTGGCCCCGATGAGCGCCCGCAGGCTCGTGATCCGCAACGGCGTCACCTTGTTGGCGCTGCTTGCTCTGTTCCTGTTCCTCAATGTGACGGTGCTGAGCCAGATCCAGCACGCGGTCGCACAGGTTGAGCTACGCAGCCAGTTCACCGAGCAACTGGCCGAGGGCACGGCGCCGGTGAGCGAGGGCGACTTCGAGGACGTGCTGCTGACCGACGGCGATCCCGTGGCGCGGATCGAGATCCCGGCCATCGGGGTGGACGAGCTCGTCGTCGAGGGCACCTCGGCGACCGTCCTCACGAAAGGCCCCGGCCACAGGCGCGACACGAACCTTCCTGGCCAGTCGGGTGTGAGCGTCATCATGGGGCGATCCGCCGCCTATGGAGGGCCGTTCGCACGTCTCCAGCAACTCGAGCCCGGTGATCAGATCAGCGTCGTCACCGGCCAGGGCGAGCACATCTACGAGGTGATCGGCGTCCGTTACGCGGGGGACACCGCCCCCGCGGCGGTGACGGCCGGGCATGGCCGGCTGATCCTCGAGACCGCGCGCGGGGCGCCGTTCGTGCCGTCCGGCATCGTCAGGGTGGACGCCAACCTGGTCTCCGAGGTGCAGACGCCGGGGCAGCGCGACACGTTGTACCGCAGCCTGTCGCCCGAGCAGAAGGAGATGGCCGGCGACACCCGCACCGTGTGGGCGCTGGTCTTCGCGCTTCAGTTCCTGATCGTGGCCGAGATCGGCGCGGCGTGGTCGCTGCGCCGGATGGGCCGGGCGAAGACCTGGTTGGTGTTCGCCCCGGTGATCCTGCTCGCCGGCCTGCTCGTGGCCGACCAGCTGACCCGCATGCTGCCCAACCTGATGTGAGTCGAACCGAGAGGACGATGACTATGGCGACCGACGATGCGGCGACCCAGATCGCCGCGAGCGAGGACGAGATGGCGACCAGGGTGCTGCCCGCTGTCGGGCCGGGGCCCGAGACCGCGGCGCCGCTCCCCGAGCCGGACACCCCTGGCCCGCGGCAACCTGTGGTGTCGGGTGGTGGTTTGTCGTTGTTGGAGGCGCGGGGGGTGTCGGCGTGGTTTGGGTCGCATCGGGTGTTGGAGGGGGTGTCGTTGGTGATGGGGGCGGGTGAGGTGACGGCGTTGATTGGTCCGTCGGGGTGTGGGAAGTCGACGTTTTTGCGGGTGTTGAACAGGATGCATGAGTTGGTGCCGTCGGCGTCGTTGGCTGGTGAGGTGTTGTTGGATGGTGGGGATGTGTATGGGCGGGGGTGGCGGTTGCAGGATGTTCGTCGGGATATTGGGATGGTGTTTCAGAAGCCGAATCCGTTTCCTGCGATGTCTATTTACGACAATGTGGTGTCGGGGTTGAGGTTGACGGGTCGGCGGGTGTCGCGGGATGTGAAGGATGAGATTGTGGTGCGGTCGTTGGTGAGTGCGGGGTTGTGGGGGGAGGTGCGGGATCGTTTGCGGCAGCCGGGGGGTGGGTTGTCGGGTGGTCAGCAGCAGCGGTTGTGTATTGCTCGGGCGTTGGCGGTGCGGCCGCGGGTGTTGTTGATGGATGAGCCGTGTTCGGCGTTGGATCCGACGTCGACGCGGGTGATTGAGGAGACGATGGGGCAGTTGCGTCGTGAGGTGACGATTGTGATTGTGACGCATAATATGCAGCAGGCTGCTCGGGTGTCGCAGCGGTGTGCGTTTTTTTTGGCGTCGCAGGGGATGCCGGGTCAGATCGTGGAGTATGGGGATACTGATGCGATGTTTTCTGAGCCGCAGGATGAGCGCACCTTCGACTACGTCAACGGCCGCTTCGGATAAACCCGCACAGGTGCACGACCGCTCGTTTTGGGGCTGCCATCCCGCATCGCTAGACTGCCGGGGTCGGCGGGAGGAGGTGCTGGATGTCCGAAGGTCCGGCGACTGAAGGACCACGTGGCCCTCGCGCATCCCTGCTGCCCCCGACGAAGGTGTCCGACGGCGACGAGGCCGACGTCATCGTCGTCGGTGCGGGCCCCGGAGGCTCGGCGGCAGCTACTTTCCTGGCCCGGCAGGGCGTCGACGTGCTCGTCCTGGAGAAGACGCAGTTCCCGCGTGAGAAGGTCTGCGGCGACGGCCTCACACCGCGGGCCGTGCGCATGCTGACCAGGCTCGGCATCGACACGAGCGAGGACGCCGGCTGGCTGCACAACCGCGGGTTGTGCGTGCACAGCGGACGACCGGAGCCCCTGTACTTCACCTGGCCGCAACTCGTGGACTTCCCCTCCTACGGGCTCGCGGCACGCAGAGCCGTCCTGGACGATCTGCTGGCCGGCACCGCCGTGGAGGCGGGCGCGCGCCTGAGCACCGGGGTGAAAGTCACGGCACCGGTGGTCGATCAGCGCAGCGGCCGGATCGTCGGGGTGACCGACGACCAGGGACGCACGTTCCGCGCGCCGATCGTGGTCGCGGCGGACGGTAACTCCGCGCGTCTGGCGCTTCAGGCGGGCCGCGACCGCATTCCCAGTCGTCCCATGGGAGTCGCCGTCCGGAGCTACTACACCAGCCCCCGTGCGAACCTCGAATGGATGGACAGCTTCCTGGAGCTGTGGGACGGCCGGCCCGGGGAGTCGAACCTGCTGCCCGGATACGGCTGGGCGTGGGGAGTCGGCGACGGCGTCGTGAACGTCGGGCTGGGCATGCTCAACACGAGTGCGGCCTTCGCCAAGACCGACTACAAGGAACTCATGCGCCGTTGGCTCGATGCCACCCCCGAGGAATGGGGGTACCGGGAGCCCAACAGGCTCGAGCCCATTCGCGGCGCGGCACTGCCCATGGCGTTCAACCGCAAACCGTTCTACCGCGACGGCCTGGTGCTCGTCGGCGACTCGGCGGGCATGATCAGTCCCTTCAACGGCGAGGGGATCAGCTACGCCATGGAGTCGGCCGAGATGGCGGCGCGGGCGATCGCGGACGCCCACGGCCGGGGCTTCGGCAGCCGGGGCGCCGAGCTAGCGATGGCCGGCTACGAGACGTCCCTGCGGCAGGCCTGGGGCGGCTACTACCGGCTCGGATCGGTTTTCGTCGAGTTGATCGGGCATCCGACAGTGATGAGGGTCTGCACGAAGTATGGTTTGCCGCGGAAGCGGCTCATGCGGCTGGTGCACAAGCTATTGGCCAATCTGACGGATTCACCGGGGCGGGACATGGATGATCGCATCATCAACGCGCTGTCCGGAATGGCTCCCTCGATGTGACGTTTCGATGGGGCTGGGCCAGAATGGACAGGGGCGGACGCGCAGAGGGGTCGCCCGCGAGTTCCACCAGTCTCGCAGCGACAGGTAGACGGACCCCCATCAAGCAACAAGCGGAAGGGACGGAGCGGGCATGAACGCCTATATTCCGATCATCGGGATGGTGGCCCTGGCAGCGATCTTCGTCGTGGCAGCCATCGCTGTGAGCACAGTCGTCGGTCCCGCGCGGTACAACCGCAGCAAGTACGACTCGTTCGAGTGCGGGGTGCAGGCCACACCGCAACCGGCCAACGGGGGTCGCTTCTCGGTCAAGTACTACGTGACCGCGATGTTGTTCATAGTCTTCGACATTGAGATCGTGTTCCTGTACCCGTGGGCGGTGAGCTTCGGGGTGCTCGGCGCGTTCGCTGTGGTGGAGATGATCCTGTTCATCGTCACCGTCTTCGTCGCCTACTTCTACGTCCTGCGCCGCGGCGGCCTGGACTGGGACTGAGAGACCGGAGGGAATCGCATGGGTCTGGAGGACAAGGTCCCGGCAGGAGTGGTGCTGACCACGCTGGAAGCCGTTGCCGGCTGGACGCGTAAGGCATCGTTCTGGCCATTGACCATGGGGCTCGCCTGCTGCGCGATCGAGATGATGAGCTACGGCGGCCCGCGCGCCGACGCAGGCCGGTGGGGGCAGGAGGTCTTCCGGGCCTCGCCCCGCCAGGCCGATCTGATGATCGTCTCGGGCCGTGTCAGCCAGAAGATGGCCCCGGTCGTGCGCCAGCTGTGGGACCAGATGCCGAACCCCAAGTGGTGCATCTCGATGGGCGTGTGCGCCAGCACGGGCGGCATGTTCAACAACTACGCGATCGTGCAGGGCGTCGATCACATCGTCCCGGTCGACATGTACATCCCCGGCTGTCCGCCGCGTCCCGACATGCTCATCGACGCGGTCTTCAAGCTTCGTGAGAAGGAAGTCCAGTGGGGTCGCATGGGCGCCCACCGGGCCGCCGAGATCGCTGACGCCGAGGAGGCCGCGCTGGCGGCGCCGGCCACCATCGAGCGGAAGGGGCTCATGCGATGACCGAACCCGGCACCCCGGAACCTCAGGCACAGCCCGACAGCGAGGCGGGCGGCGATCTGGTCGCTCACCACCCGTATCTGGCCCAGCTCTACGCCCCCGCCGAGGCCGACGCAGGCGTCACCCTCGGGGTCCGCAAGGGCATGTGGGACGACGTGTCCGGTGCGTCCGGCCTGGTGCAGGTCGTCGAGCTCAACGGAACGTCCACTCCGCCCTTCGGCGGCTGGTTCGACGACGTCGCCGACCGCATGGCCGAACTCGTCCCCAATTTCTGCACGCGAGTGCTCGTGTGGCGTGACGAGATCACGTTCTTCGTGGTGCGCGAGAAGCTGCTCGAACTCGTCAAGGCATGCCGGGACGACGAGCAGTTGCGCTTCGAGTCGTGCGTGAGCCTGTCCGGCGTCCACTACCCGGGCATCGAGGGCGGCGAGCTGCACGTGGTCTACCACCTGCTCAGCTACACCCACAATCACCGGATCCGTCTCGAGGTGGCACTGCCCGACGCCGATCCCCACATCGACAGCGTGGTGTCGGTCTACCCGATGGTGAACTACCACGAGCGCGAGGCCTGGGACATGTTCGGCATCGTCTTCGACGGGCACCCGGCGCTCACCCGGATCCTGATGCCCGACGACTGGGTCGGGCACCCGCAGCGCAAGGACTACCCGCTGGGCGGCATCCCGGTGGAATACAAGGGCGCCGTCGTCCCGCCCCCGGATCAGCGGAGGAGCTACCAGGCATGAGCGAGACCACGAGTCCGAACGCCGGCGTCCCCGGTGACGAGGACATCTTCGCCGTTGCGGGAGAGCCCGCGGTCGACCAGGCGTACCTGGCCAGCGGCAGCGACTGGGCCCAGGTGATCGAATCGCAGCGCGAACGCGCCGACGAGATCATCGTGGTCAACATGGGGCCGCAGCATCCCTCGACCCACGGCGTCATGCGCCTGGTGCTGGAGATGGACGGCGAGACCGTGATGAGTTGTCGTCCCGGCATCGGCTTCCTGCACACCGGCATCGAGAAGAACGCGGAGTACCGCACGTGGACGCAGGGCTCCACGTTCTTCACCCGCTGCAACTATGTCGCCGGCATCCACAACGAGGCCGCGTACTCGATGGCCGTCGACAAGCTGCTCGGCATCACCGACGACATCCCCCGCCGCGGCCAGGACCTGCGCGTCCTCATGCTCGAGGTCAACCGGCTCGCCTCCCACCTGACCGCCGTTGGGGCCTGCGGGCTGGAACTCGGCGCGACGTCGGTGCAGGAGGTCGGGCTCCGGGAACGCGAACGCGTGCTGGAGTTCACCGAGGCGGTCACGGGCCTGCGCATGAACAACGCCTACATCCGCCCCGGCGGGGTCGAGAACGACCTCCCGGACGACGGCATCGACCTGCTCGACGAGTTCATCAAGCAGCTCAAGATCAACCTCCCCGAACTCGGCCAGTTCACGCTGACGAATCCGATCTTCAAGGGACGCCTCCAGGGCGTGGCCCACATGGACCTCGCGGCCTGCATGATGATGGGCGCCACCGGCCCGGTGCTGCGTGCGACCGGCTACCCGTGGGATCTCCGCAAGACCCAGCCGTACCTCACCTACGACCAGTACGACTTCGACGTCCCGGTCGAGACGACGTGCGACGCCTACGGGCGCTTCCGCATCCGGCTGAACGAGATGGAGCAGTCGGTGCGCGTCCTCGAACAGGTGCGCGACTCCCTGGCGAAGAGCACCGGTGAGCCCTACCGCGTCCAGGACCCGGATCTCGAATGGCCCAGCGACCTGACGGTCGGGCCGGACGGCCAGGGCAACTCGAACGAGCACATCAAGCACATCATGGGTGAGTCCATGGAGGCGTTGATCCATCACTTCAAGAAGGTGACCCAGGGGTTCAAGGTGCCTGCCGGTGAGGTCTACGCGGCGATCGAGGGCCCCGGCGGCGAACTCGGCTGCCACGTGGTGTCCGACGGCGGCACGCGCCCCTACCGCGCGCACCTGCGCGATCCAGGGTTCACTCACGTCCAGTCCCTGCCCCTGATGTCCGAGGGTGCGATGCTGTCCGACCTGGTCATGGCGGTCGCCTCCATCGACCCGGTCATGGGCGGAGTCGACCGATGACCTTCATGAAGCTGACAAGGAGCACGATCCGATGAGTGGCCACGACTTCGTCTTCGCGTTCGACGACGCGGTGGGCATCGACGTTTCCGATCAGACCACCGCCATCACCGACGAGACGATCGAGGAGATGCGGCAGATCATGGCCCGCTACCCCGAGCCGCGCTCGGCGTTGCTGCCGATGCTCCACCTCGTGCAGAGCGTGGACGGGCATCTGACCGACGCGGGTGTCAAGATCTGCGCCGATCTGCTCGGTATCTCGACGGCCCAGGTGAACGGCGTGGCCACCTTCTACACGATGTACCACCGCCAGCCGGCCGGAACCCACCACATCGGGGTCTGCACCACGACGTTGTGCGCGGTGATGGGCGGCGATGTGCTGCTCGAGCAGGTGTCGGAGAAGCTCGGCATCCACGAGGGCCAGACGACCCCCGACGGCATGTTCAGCCTGGAGCGCATCGAGTGCAACGCGGCCTGCGATTTCGCGCCGGTCATGATGGTCAACTGGGAGTTCATGGACTCCATGACCCCCGAGAAGGCCGATCAGTTGATCGAGGACCTGCGGGCCGGCAAGGACGTCCGCTCGACCCGCGGCGCGACGATCACGAGTTGGAAACAGTCCGAGCGGGTGCTCGCGGGCTTCCCCGACGGCCGCGCGGACGAGGGCCCGACGGCCGGTGAGGCCTCGATCCGGGGCCTCAAGATCGCCCGTGAGAGGGGCTGGACCGCACCCGACCCGGCGGACACGGGACGTCCGGCCGTCACCCAGGAGGGGGAAGCGAAGTGAGCGTCGACACCCTGACCCCGATCCTCACCGACAACTGGGACGTCCCCGAGGCGTGGAAGATCGCCACCTACGAGGCCCAGGGCGGCTATCAGGCGGCCCGCAAGGCGCTCGGGATGACGCAGGCAGACCTGATCACACTGGTCAAGGACTCCGGGCTGCGCGGCCGTGGCGGCGCGGGCTTCCCGACCGGTGTGAAGTGGAGCTTCATCCCGCAGGACAACCCGAATCCCAAGTACCTCGTCATCAACTGCGACGAGTCGGAGCCCGGCACGTGCAAGGACATGCCGATGCTCATGGCGACCCCGCACACGTTGGTCGAGGGTGCGATCATCGCCAGCTACGCGGTCAACGCCCACCACGCGTTCATCTACGTGCGCGGTGAGGTGCTGCACGTGATCCGCCGCCTCCAGAAGGCCGTGGCGGACGCGTACGCGGCCGGCTACCTCGGCAAGGGCGTGTTCGGCACCGACTACGACCTCGACATCGTGGTGCACGCCGGCGCGGGCGCCTACATCTGCGGCGAGGAGACGGCACTGCTCGACTCGCTGGAGGGTCGCCGTGGCCAGCCCCGCCTGCGCCCACCCTTCCCGGCCGTCGCCGGTCTGTACGCGTCCCCGACCGTCGTCAACAACGCGGAGTCGATCGCCTCGGTGCCGGCCATCGTCCGCAACGGGGCCGATTGGTACAAGTCGATGGGCACCGAGCGTTCCGCGGGGGCGACCATCTACTCGCTGTCGGGCCACGTGAAGCGCCCGGGACAGTACGAGGCCCCGCTCGGCACGACGTTCCGCACGCTGCTCGACCTCGCGGGCGGCGTACGCGACGGGCACCAGCTGAAGTTCTTCACCCCCGGAGGGTCCTCCACCCCGATCTTCACGCCTGCCCAGCTCGACACCGCACTCGACTACGAGGGGGTGTCGGCCGCCGGGTCGATCCTCGGCACCAAGGCCCTGCAGATCTTCGACGAGACCGTGTCGGTGGTGCGGGCGACGCTGCGCTGGGTCGAGTTCTACAAGCACGAGTCCTGTGGCAAGTGCACACCCTGCCGTGAGGGCAGCTGGTGGCTCGTCCAGACCCTGCGCAACCTGGAGGCCGGCAAGGGCCACGAGGGCGACGTCGACAAGCTGCTCGACGTCTGCGACAACGTGTCGATGAAGAGCTTCTGCACGCTGGCCGACGGCTTCGTCGCCAACGTGACCAGCTCGGTCAAGTTCTTCCGGGACGAGTTCGAGGCGGGCTACCACACCCCGGCCTGGGAGCTGTTCCCCTATGAGAAGAGCGTCTACTTCCCGGGCAGGGAGCGCATCACGGTGAGCGAGGGAGCGGGTCAGTGAGCACCGACGTCAAGAAGGACGAGGCAGGGGTCGCCAACCCCGACCTGGTCACCGCGACCATCGACGGCATCCAGGTCAGCGTCCCGAAGGGGACCTTGGTGATCCGAGCCGCCGAGACCCTCGGCATCGACATCCCGCGTTTCTGCGACCACGAACTGCTCGACCCGGTCGCGGCCTGTCGTCAGTGCATCGTCGAGGTCCCGGACGCCGGCAACGGCCGTCCGATGAAGCCGCAGCCCGCGTGCGCGCTCACCGTCATGCCGAACATGATCGTGCAGACCGCCAACAGCAACGACAAGGTCGCCAAGCACCAGGCGGGTCTCCTGGAACTGCTGCTCATCAACCACCCCCTCGACTGCCCGATCTGCGACAAGGGCGGCGAGTGCCCCCTGCAGAACCAGGCGATGAGTCACGGACGCGGTGAGTCCCGCTACGAGGGCGTCAAGCGCACGTACCCGAAGCCGGTGAACATCAGCAAGCAGATCCTCATCGACCGCGAGCGGTGCGTCCTGTGCCAGCGCTGCACCCGGTTCGGAACCCAGATCAGCGGCGACGACTTCATCTCGCTGGCCGAGCGCGGCGCGCTGAGCCAGATCGCGATCTACGCGGCGCGGCCCTACGAGAGCTACTTCTCGGGCAACATCGTCCAGATCTGCCCGGTGGGTGCCCTCACCAGCTCCGACTACCGCTTCCAGTCGCGTCCGTTCGATCTCGTGAGCACGACGACGACCTGCGAGAACTGCGCAGCCGGTTGCGAGCTGCGCACCGATCACCGGCACTTCCAGGTCAAGCGCCGCCTCGCCGGCAACGATCCGGAGGTCAACGAGCAGTGGAACTGTGACAAGGGACGCTTCGGTTTCCGGTACGCGCGCGGTGACGACCGGCTGACCCACCCGCTCGTCCGTCGCGACGGCCAGTTGGTGGCGGCGAGCTGGCCCGAGGCCATCGACGCGGCGATCGCCGGCCTGAAGGCTGCGGGTTCGTCGGCCGGTGTGCTCACCGGTGGCCGGCTGACGCTGGAGAACGCTTTCGCCTACAGCCGCTTCGCCCGCGCGGTACTGGGCACCAACAACATCGACTTCCGTTCGCGTCCCTACGGCCCCGAAGAGGCTGCCTTCCTGGCGGCCGAGGTCGCCGGGCGGACGCTCGGTGAGGCCGTCACCTACGCCGACCTCGAGAAGGCGAAGAAGGTCGTGCTCGTGGGTTTCGAGCCCGAGGACGAGTCCCCGATCGTGTTCCTGCGGCTGCGCAAGGCCTGGCGCAAGAAGAAGACCCGCGTGCTCGCGGTGGCGCCGTACCTCACCAACGGTTCGGTCAAGATGGGCGCCACCCTCGTGCCGTGCGAGCCCGGTGCCGAACCGGTCGCGCTGGCCGGGCTGGGCGACGAGTTGGACGCGGACACGATCGTCCTGATCGGCGAGCGGGCCGGCCTCGTGCCTGGCGCGCTGGCCGCTGTGGTCGGTGGGGCCGCGGAGAAGGGCTATCGATGGGCATGGATTCCCCGGCGCGCGGGTGAGCTTGCGGCGCTGGAGGCCGGATGCCTGCCCGACCTGCTGCCGGGGGCGCGTCCGGTCGCCGATGCGTCCGCACGCGTCGACCTGCAGGCGGCATGGGGAGTCGATCACCTGCCCGATGACGAGGGGCTCGACGCCGCGGGTCTCTTGCAGGCAGCCTCCGCCGGTGAGCTCGGCGCCCTCGTGGTGGCCGGGGTCGACTTGGACGACCTGGCCGATCCCGTCGCGGCGCGTGAGGCGCTGGGCGGCGAGACGTTCGTCGTCAGCCTGGAGCAGCGCGAGAGCGGCGTGACCGAGTTCGCCGACGTGGTCTTCCCCGTGGCACTGCTCGAGGAGCAGCTCGGCACCTTCATCAACTGGGAGCACCGTCAGCGGCCGGTGCGGGCGGTGAACACCCACGCGACCAGCGCGATGACCGACGTCCGGGTGCTGGCCGCCCTGGCCGACGCGCTGGGTACCGATCTCGGGTTCCGCACACCGGCCCAGGCGCGGGCCGCGTTCGACGAGATCGCGGATTGGGAGGGTGAGCGGGTCGGCTTCGCGACCGACCAGCAGCCGACTCCTGAGGCCCCGAAGGGGGATGGGTTGGTGCTGGCCACCTGGCGTCTCGCCCTCGACGACTCCCGTGCCCTCGACGGTGCGGATGCCCTGAGGGCGACCGCGCCCGGGGCTGTGGCGCGGATCTCGCCGGCCACGGCCGTCTCGCTCGGTCTCTCCTCGGGTGAGAAGGTCTGGATGGGGGAGGGCGCAGGACGCATCGCCCTTCTCGCCGACGTGACCCCGGGCATGGTTGACGGCGTGATCTGGGCGCCGCAGAACTCGGGCGTCCACCTGCTGGAGGCGCTGGGCACCCGTCCCGGTGACCGGGTGGCCGTGGCAGTCGACAACACCGCTGGAGGTGTGGCATGACCCCGTTGGAAGCCGGCTTCGGCACCGATCCCTGGTGGATCGTCGTCATCAAGGTGGTGCTCGTCTTCGTCCTCCTGCTTCTCTGGACGATCTTCAACGTCTGGTTCGAGCGGCGCGTCCTCGGCAAGATGCAGAACCGCAAGGGCCCGATCATGAACGGCCCGTTCGGTCTTGGTCAGGCGATGGGCGACGGCGTGAAGCTCCTCTTCAAGGAGGACTTCCGGCCGGCCCGTACCGACGCGCTCGTGTACAACCTGGCGCCGGTCCTCACCGCTGTGGCGGCGTTCAGTTCCTGGGCGGTGATCCCGTTCGGTGGCACGGTGCGCATGTTCGGCGTCGAGACCCGGCTGCAGATCTCCGACCTGCCGATCGCGACGCTGCTGATCCTCGCCATCGCGGGTGTGGGCTTCTACGGGATCGTCCTGGCGGGATGGGCGTCCAACGGCACGTACTCCTTGCTCGGCTCCATGCGCGCGACCGCGCAGGTGATCAGCTACGAGATAGCCATGGGGCTGTCGCTGGTCGCCGTGTTCATGTACGCGGGCTCGATGTCCACCAGCGAGATCGTCGCGGCCCAGCGCCTGCCCATGCAGCTGTTCGGCTGGCAGCTGCCCTTCCAGGGCTGGTACTTCGTCCTGCTGGCACCCAGCTTCGTCATCTACGTGATCTCGATGTTCGGCGAGACTAACCGGCTGCCGTTCGACCTCGCCGAGTGCGAGTCGGAGCTCGTCTCCGGTCACATCACCGACTACTCGGGCTTCCGCTACGCCATGTACTTCCTCGCGGAGTACATCAACATGGCCACGGTCTCGGCCGTGGCCACGACGCTGTTCCTCGGCGGCTACGATGCTCCGTGGCCGCTCAACAACATCGAGGTGCTGAACAGCGGCTGGATCAGCGTGCTGTGGTTCCTCGTGAAGGTGCAGCTCCTGATCTTCTTCTTCAGCTGGGTGCGCGCCGCGCTCCCGCGTTTCCGCTACGACCAGTTCATGAACCTCGGCTGGAAGGTGCTGATCCCGGTGAACCTGGTGTGGATCCTGCTCCTCGGCCTGGTCCGTGGCGCGGCCATCAACCAGTGGTTCGGCTCGCCGGTCTTCATCGGGACGATGGTGGTCGTCGTGTTGCTGCTGCTCGGGGCGGTCTGGTTCACCGGACGCGAGGAACCCGAGGAGGAGTTTCTCGCCGACGAGGCGGAACCTGACGAGTTCGACGCGTTCGCCGGCGGCTACCCGGTGCCGCCCATGCCGGGGCAGACCCGGATGCAAGAGGTTGTCGCATCGACGACCACCGAACAGATGGGAGCTGATGCCTGATGGGAGCCTGGTCGGGGTTCGGCATTACCTTCCGGACGATGTTCCGGAAGTCCTTCACGCAGGGTTACCCGCAGAAGGGCCAGGAGAAGATCACCGCACCGCGGTTCCACGGGCGTCATCAGCTCAACCGGTGGCCGGACGGGCTCGAGAAGTGCGTCGGCTGCGAGCTGTGTGCCTGGGCCTGCCCCGCGGACGCCATCTACGTCGAGGCCGCGGACAACACCGCTGACGAGCGCTACTCGCCGGGTGAGCGCTACGGGCGGGTCTACCAGATCAACTACCTGCGCTGCATCCTGTGCGGCATGTGCATCGAGGCCTGCCCGACCAGGGCGCTGACGATGACCAACGACTTCAAGCTGGCGAACCGCACCCGCGAGAGCCTCATCTACGAGAAGGACGAGCTGCTCGCCCCGCTGCTGCCGGGCATGGAGGCTCCGCCGCATCCGCGTCGGCTCGGGGACGATGAGAAGGACTACTTCCTCGGCCTGCCGCCCACCGGCCAGCTCGACACCCGCTCGGCGAAAACCGTCGTCAAGGAGGCGGAGAAGTGATCCCGCTCGTCACGGCCCAGGCGGTCGCCTTCTGGGTCTTCGCCCCGCTCGCGGTCGCGGGCGCTCTGGGCATGGTCGTGTCCCGCAAGCCGGTGCACTCGGCCCTGAGCCTGGCCGGCATGATGATCGCGCTGGGTTGCCTGTACGCGTCGCTCGACGCGCCGTTCCTGTTCGTGGCGCAGATCATCGTCTACACCGGTGCCGTCATGATGTTGTTCCTGTTCACGATGATGATCGTCGGCATCGACAGCGTCGATTCGCTGGTCGAGACGCTGCGTGGGCAGCGGGTGGCCGCGGCGGTGCTGGTCTTCGCTCTCGGCGCCCTTCTCATCGTCGCTGTCGGTCACGGCATCGTCTCCGATCCGGTCGGGCTGGACTCCGCCAATGCCGGCGGCAACGTCCAGGGCGTCGCCGAGATCGTCTTCGGCTCCTACGCCTTCGCCTTCGAGGCGACCTCCGCTCTTCTCATCACCGCGGCGCTGGCCGCGATCGTCCTCGCTCACGGCGAGCGGCTCAAGAAGCCCGAGACCCAGAAGGAACGGGTGTCCCGCCGCGTCCGCGACTTCATGGACGGCGGCGCCGATCCGGGGCCGCTGCCCTCGCCCGGCGTGTACGCGCGGCACAACTCGATCGACTATCCGGCGTTGCTGCCCGACGGATCCGTGGCGGACACGAGCGTGTCGCCGACGTTAGCGGTGCGGGGCGTCGCGATCGTCGAGAACGATGGTCTGCGGGCTGCGCACCTGGCCGCGATCACCAAGTTCGTGGAGGTGCAGGACGAGGCCGAGGGCACCGATCTCGCAGGTGAGGTCGCGCAGGCGCTCGACGACGGGCAGACTCCGGAGCTGACCACCGGTGCTGCCGAGCACGACGAGACCGAGGAGCAGTCCCGATGAGCCCGAACGCCTATCTGGTCCTGTCGGCCCTCCTCTTCTCGATCGGCGTCCTGGGCTTTCTCGTCCGGCGCAACGCGATCATCGCGTTCATGTCGGTGGAGCTCATGCTCAACTCGGCCAACCTCGCGCTGGTCGCGTTCAGCAACGCGAACGGGAACCTGGACGGCCAGGTGGCCGCCTTCTTCGTGATGGTCGTGGCGGCGGCCGAAGTGGTGATCGGCCTGGCCATCATCATGTTGATCTTCCGAACCCGACGCTCGGCCTCGGTCGACGACCAGAACCAGCTGAAGCACTGAGGGGGCATCGGTGAATCCTTTGGAAATCGTCATCCCGGTCGAGGCGACCGGCCCGTACACGGTGGCCTGGCTGATGATCGCCATTCCGCTGGTGGTGGCGGCGATTCTTCTCCTCGGCGGCAAGGCGACCAACTCGTGGGGCCACTACCTCGGTGTCGCAGGCGCGGTGGGTTCCTTCGTCGTGGCTCTGGTGCTGTGGATCACGATGCTCGGGGCCCAGACGGCGCAACGCGCTGTGCACGTCGAGATGTTCGACTGGATCCGGGTGGGCACGCTCGATCTGAGAGCCGACCTGCTGGTCGATCAGTTGTCGATCCTGTTCGCACTGCTGGTGACGGGCGTCGGGTCGCTGATCTTCGTCTACTCGCTCGGCTACATGGCCCATGATCCCAACCGCCGCCGGTTCTTCGCCTTCCTCAACATCTTCATCGCAGCGATGCTGACGCTGGTGCTGGCCGACAACTACGCGCTGCTGTTCGTCGGCTGGGAGGGCGTCGGTCTGGCGTCCTACCTGCTGATCGGCTTCTGGCAGGAGCGGCGCAGCGCCGCCCTGGCCGCCAAGAAGGCGTTCGTCGTCAACCGCATCGGTGACCTCGGGCTCCTCGCGGCACTGTTCACGATGGTGGCGCAGTTCGGCAGCGTGAACTTCGCCGAGGTCAACGAGAACGCACAGAACCTGAGCCCCGCCTGGGCGACCGCCATCGGCTTCTTCCTGCTGCTGGCGGCCTGTGGCAAGTCGGCCCAGGTGCCCCTGCAGTCCTGGCTGCTGGACGCGATGGAGGGCCCGACCCCGGTCTCCGCGCTGATCCACGCGGCGACGATGGTGACCGCGGGCGTCTACCTGGTCGTCCGCAGTCACACGATCTACGAGCTGACGGCTGCCGCCTCGCTCGCCGTGTGCATCGTCGGCGTCGTCACACTGCTCGCCGGTGCCTGGATCGGCTCGACCAAGGACGACATCAAGAAGGTGCTCGCCGGCTCCACCATGAGCCAGATCGGGTACATGATGCTCGCCGCCGGCATCGGCCCGGCGGGCGGCGCCTTCGCGATCTTCCACCTGTTCACCCACGGGTTCTTCAAGGCCAACATGTTCCTCGGTGCCGGCTCGATCATGCATGCCATGGACGACGACACCGACATGCGGCACTTCGGAGCGCTGCGCAAGGCGATGCCGTGGACCTTCCTGACCTTCGGCATGGGCTACCTCGCGATCATCGGCATACCGCCGCTGTCGGGCTTCTACTCCAAGGACCACATCATCGTCGCCGCCTGGGACAAGGGATGGTACTTCGGAGTGCTGGCCATGATCGGTGCACTGATCACCGCGTTCTACATGACCAGGCTCATGGTGATGACCTTCTTCGGCGAGAAGCGCTGGGCCGACGGCGTCCACCCGCACGAATCGCCGCGCCTCATGGTGGTGCCCTTGGTCCTCCTGGCCCTCGGCTCCATCGTCCTCGGCGTGATCCTGAACTCGGCGATCCAGACCTGGCTGGCCCCACCCACCGGCTTCCATCCACATGAGGCGAGCCTCTGGGAGGTTCCCTGGCAGGGGTGGGTCACGCTGGTGCTGGTGCTGGTCGGTGCCTGGGTCGGCTGGGTGACCTATCGCAGCGGGGTGAGCTTCGAACAGCCCCGCACGAAGAACCCGATCGTCTACATCGGCCGCAACGACCTGCTCGCCGACAAGTTCAACGACGTGGTGTTCGTGCGTGGTGGTGGGCAGCTCGTCAAGGGCGTCAGCGCCGTGGACGACGGCCTGGTCGACGGAGGCGTGCGGAGTGCGTCCGCGCTGGCCACCGCGACGGGCGGGGCATTCGCCAGACTGCAGAACGGCTACTCGCGCAGTTACGGCCTGTTGATGGTCCTCGGGACCGTCCTGGTCAGCGCGGTGTTGATCCTCGGCCGGTTGGCCTGAGGGGAGGAGCACAGATGGAAACCGCGACCCCCCTGCTCACCATCCTGGGCGTGCTGCCGCTCGTCGGCTCGCTGCTCGGCTTCGTGGTGCGCGGCCGTGCCGGCAAACAACTCGCCATGGTGTTCGCGTTGGCGACCCTCGTGTTCGGCGTGGTGGTCTTCTTCATTGCGGGCACCACCGACCTGTCGGAGACAGTCTCCTGGATCTCGCCCATCGGCGCCTGGTACGCGTTGTCGCTCGACGGCATGGGACGGGTGATGGTGCTGCTCACCGTGATCCTCGTGCCCATCGTCCTGCTGGCCGAGTGGCGGATCGACGAGGACGAGACCCCGGCGCAGGCCGCTCCCCGCTGGCAGGGCAACGTCTTCGCGGCGTTCGCCCTCATGCTGGAGGGCTTCGCCCTGTTCGTGTTCATGTCGGCCGACGTCCTGCTCTTCTACATCTTCTTCGAGGCCACCCTCGTCCCGATGTTCTTCCTCATCCAGGGTTGGGGCGGGGAGCGTCGCGGCCGGGCAGCGATGAAGTTCCTGCTGTACAGCCTGGCCGGTGGGTTGATCATGCTCTTCGCCGTCGTCGGCGTCTACGCGGTCACGGCGGACGCCGGGCAACCGAGCTTCCTCGTGTCGGACGTGGCGGCCCTCGGCATCGGCGGGACGACGGGCAGGCTCTTGTTCGTCGGGTTCTTCGTCGCCTTCGCCGTCAAGGCCCCCATGGTGCCGGTGCACACTTGGCTGCCCGACACCGCCGAGCAGGCGACGCCGGGATCCTCGACCCTGCTCGTGGGCATCCTCGACAAGATCGGCACCTTCGGCATGATCCGGCTGTGTCTCGGCTTGTTCCCCGAGGCGAGCCAGTGGGCGACCCCGCTGGTCGTCGTCCTGGCGGTGATCTCGATCGTGTACGGCGCGATCATGGCCATCAGCAGCACCAACCTGCTGCGCCTGGTCGCCTACACGTCGGTCAGCCACTTCGGCTACATGGTGCTGGGCATCTTCGCCTTCACCACGGCATCGGTGAGCGGCTCGATCTTCTACATGCTGGCGCACGGCTTCAGCTCCGCGGCGCTGTTCTTGGTGGTGGGCTTCCTGCTGCGCAGGCGCGGGACCGTCGAGATCTCGGCCTTCGGCGGCATACAGAAGCTCGTCCCGCTGCTCGCCGGGGTGTTCCTGGTGTCCGGCCTGGCCACGCTGGGCCTGCCGGGCACGGCGAACTTCGTCGGTGAGTTCTCGATCATGACAGGATCCTGGCCACGGCAGATGGTCGCGGTCATCTTCGCGGTCGCCGGTACTGTGCTGGCCGCGGTCTACGTGCTGTGGGCCTACCAGCGCGTCTTCGCCGGCCCGGTGAACCCCGAGGCCGCCGAGCATGTCACGCGCGATCTCGACCTGCGCGAGCGGACCGTCGTCGCACCCCTGATCGCGCTGCTGCTGGTCTTCGGCTTCTTCCCGCAGCCGATCATCGATGTGGTCGCGCCGACCGCCCAGGCCACCATGACGCAAGTCGGACTGACCGATCCGGAGCCCGGGTCGATGGGAGGCAAGTGATGTTCGCAGATTTTCTCCCCGCCGCGCCGGTGATCCTGGTGCTCTTGGGGGGCGTGGTGAGCGTCCTGCTGGAAGTGGCCGTCCCGCGTCTGACCCGTGGCACGGTGCAGGCCGCATGGACGGTGATCGTCCTGCTCGTGGCCCTCGGCTGGACGGTGATCGAATGGGCAGCGGGCGAGGGGAGCCTCGCTGCGAGCAGCGCGCTCGCGGCTGACGGCCCCGCCTGGGCCGCCTGGTCGCTGCTGCTGGTCTTCGGTGGGCTGGCCAGCCTGCTGTTCGCCGAGCGCCGGGTCGGCGGTGGCGACTCGCCGTTCGCCCCGAGCGCCTCGGCCGTGCCGGGATCGCAGGCCGAGCGGGTCGCGATCGCGGCCCGTCAGGAACACTCCGAAGTGTTCCCGCTGCTCCTGTTCTCGCTCGCGGGCATGATGGTCTTCGTCGCGGCGAACGATCTGCTGACGATGTTCGTGGCCCTGGAGGTGTTCTCCTTCCCGCTGTACATCCTCGCGGGCCTCGCCCGGCGCCGTCGGCTGCTCAGCCAGGAGGCGTCGCTGAAGTACTTCCTGCTGGGTGCCCTGAGTTCGGCGGTGTTCCTCTACGGCGTGGCGCTCCTGTACGGCTATGCGGGTTCGTTCAACTTCCGCAGCGTCGACCTCGCGATTCAGCAGAACCTTCAGTCGCCCTGGCTGCTTCTGGCCGGCCTCGGCCTGGTCACGGTGGGCGTGTTGTTCAAGCTGGGTGCCGTGCCGTTCCACAGCTGGGTGCCCGATGTCTACACGGGCTCGCCGACGCCGGTGACCGGCTTCATGGCGGTGTGCACGAAGATCGCGGCCGCGCTCGGCCTGCTCCGTCTGCTCTACTCGGCGCTCGGAGCGCTTCGCTGGGACTGGCAGGTGGCCATCGCGGCGGTCGCGGTGCTCACCATGGCGGTCGGTGCGGTGATCGGGCTCGTGCAGACCGACGTCAAGCGGTTGCTCGCCTACTCGTCCATCGCGCATGCCGGGTTCATCCTGGTGGGCGTCGTCGGAGCCACGGCCGTGGCCGACGGTCTCGACTCGGGCCGTGTCGGCTCGGTGTCGTCCGTGTTGTTCTACCTGGCCGCCTACGGTTTCGCGACGCTCGGTGCGTTCGCGATCGTCACGCTGGTGCGTCGTTCGGGCAGCGAGGCGACCAGCTTCGATGCCTGGGCGGGTCTCGGCCGGCGTAGCCCGCTGCTGGGCGTGCTGATGACCGTCTTCCTGCTGAGCATGGCCGGTATCCCGCTCACAGGCGGCTTCATCGGCAAGGTGCTGGTCTTCGTCTCGGCGTGGACCGGCGGCTATTCCTGGCTCGTGCTCATCGCCGTGGTGTTCAGCCTTGTCACCGCCGCCTTCTACTTCAGGGTGATCTGGGTGATGTTCGGTCGCGAGCCGAGCGCCGAGACCGCGGTCGTCACCCCGGGCGCGGGCACGCAGGTCGTCATCTGGGTCGGTGTCTTCGGTACCATCCTGCTCGGCGTCCTGCCCGGGCCGCTGATGGACGCCGCCATCGATGCCGCAGGATTCCTGCGCTGACGTGCTCCGCGGCGATGACATCGGGTTTCCGGTAGGGTGGGCCGAGATGTCTGGTTCGGTGTCGGGGGCTTTCTTGCCGGAGGTGTAGGTGGCGATGGTTGTGGACGACGAGTTTGCCGCCATTGTCGCGGGGCATCTGGAGACGATCGAGGAGCGGCTGTACACCGCCGCTGTCGCCGAGAACCCTTTCGTGACGCAGGCGGCCACCCACGTCGTGGCCGCCGGGGGCAAGCGGTTTCGTCCCGCGCTGGTGGTGGCCGCCGCGTACTGCGGTGACCGGGTGGATGCGGAACAACTGGTTCGTGCCGCTCTGGTCGTCGAACTGACCCACGTCGCGAGCCTCTATCACGACGACGTCATGGACGAGGCCGACATGCGGCGTGGTGTGTCGAGTGCCAATGCCGCCTACGGCAACTCGGTGGCGATCCTCGTCGGCGACTACCTGTTCGCCCGCGCGTCGAGCGAGGTCGCGCTCCTGGGCGTCGACTATGTGCGGCTGCAGGCCCAGACGTTCGCCGAACTCGTCCAGGGGCAGATCGCCGAGACGATCGGCGCCGGCCCCGACGACGACCCGGTCGAGCACTACCTGGGCGTCGTGGCGGGCAAGACGGCCTCGCTCATCCGCACCTCGGCGGTCTTCGGTGGCATGGTCGGTGGTGCGCCGCCGGAGGTGCTGGAAGCGCTGGCGAGTTTCGGCTTCGAGATCGGCATGGCGTTCCAACTGTCCGACGATCTCATCGACGTCATCTCGGACGACACGGGCAAGACCCCGGGAACCGATCTGCGTGAGGGCATACCCACGCTCCCCACCTTGTTGCTGCGCGCATCCGGCGATCCTGAGGATCGTCGGCTCGTCGAACTCATCGACGGTGGCCTCGACCGCGACGAGGACCTGGCGATCGTCCTGTCGGGTCTGCGGGCCAGCGCCGTCATCGGGCAGGTGCGCGAGACGATCGTCGGCCGCGCCGACACGGCGCGCGCCTACCTGGACGCATTGCCCGACGGTCCAGCCAAACGGGCGTTGCAGCGCCGTTGCGACGACGTCGTCACGCGCCTTTCCTGACCCATGGGGAAGGGCCCCGGGAAACGCTTTCCCAGGGCCCTTCGGTTTCGCGCGGATTTCCGCCCGGATATCAGCCCTGGTAGGGGGCCTGCGGGGCGTAGCCGGTCTCGGGGCTTTCCGGGTTGGGGCCGTGGGCGTTGGGGCCGGGCTCCCCGGGCCGAACGGCCATGATGATGTAGATGATCGTGCCGATGACCAAGAAGATGTTGAGCAGAATCCACCACCCGCTCTTGCCCTGGTCATGGAACCGACGGAATCCGACTGACCATGTGGGGACGAGCACAGCGAGCGAGAAGAGGGTCTGCACCCACGAGAACGGGGACGAGCCGGCGTCGTTGGCGGTGGCGCCGTTGATGATGCTGAGGACGATGTTGATGGCCAGGACGGTCAGGAACCAGTAGACCCACTCCTGCCGAGAGGCGCGACCGGTGAACTTTGCGTAGTTCGAAAGCGTGAACTTGATGGAATCCGTGTAGCTCATGGTTGGGTTCCTCCTGTTGTGGATTGGCCCAACAAGGGTAAGCAAATCCGGGGTCACAACATGCGAAGATTCACCAGATGCGAACACGTTCTGCCGGTTCGAGCCACATCGCGTCGGTCGGTGCCGTCCCGAACGCCTCGTGGAACTCCGGGATGTTCCGTGCCACCTGGTTGCAGCGGATCTCGTCGGGTGAGTGCGGATCGGTCGCCAGGCGCTCCTTCATGGCTTGGGGACGCGTGATCGTCCGCCAGGTCTGGGCCCAGCCGTAGAACAGCCTCTGGGCGGGCGCCATGCCATCGACGGGCTGGGGGTCGGCGTCGTGAGTGGCGATCCGCCACGCCTGGTAGGCGATCGCGAGCCCGCCGAGGTCGCCGATGTTCTCGCCGAGTGTGAGCTCGCCGTTGACGTGGACCTCGGGGGTCACGCTGGGTGCCAGCTGGTTGTACTGGGCGACCAGCGACGCTGTGCGCTCCTCGAACGCCTTCCGGTCGGCGTCGGTCCACCAGTTGCGCAGGCGGCCGTCACCGTCGCAGGTCGATCCCTGGTCGTCGAACGCGTGCCCGATCTCGTGGCCGATCACGGCGCCGATGCCCCCGTAGTTGACCGCGTCGTCGGCCTCGGCGTCGAAGAACGGCGGCTGCAGGATCGCGGCCGGGAAGACGATCTCGTTGCGCAGCGGGTGGTAGTAGGCGTTGACCGTCTGCGGATACATCAGCCATTCGTCGGGATCGATCGGGCCCGCCAGCTGCTCGATCATGTAGTCGAACGCGAAGCTGTCGGCGCGCAGCACGTTGCCCACCAGGTCGTCGGGGACGAGCTGGAGCCTGCTGTAGTCGCGCCACTTGGCCGGATAGCCGATCTTGGGGCGCAGCTTCGACAGCTTCAGCAGCGCCTCGGCACGGGTCTCGTCGGTCATCCAGTCCAGCTCGCTGATCGACCGCCGGTAGGCCTCCAGCAGGTTGGTGACCAACTCGTCGGCGCGGGCTTTCGTGGGCTCGGGGAAGTGCCGCTCCACGTACACGCGGCCGACGGCCTCGCCGAGCACCCCCTCCACCAGGCTCACGCCGCGCTTCCAGCGCTCGCGCAGCACCGGGATGCCCTGCAGGGTGCGCCCGTAGAAGTCGAAGTTCTCCTCCACGATGTCGGACGACAAGTAGGGCGCCAGCGCGTCGACGACCTGCCAGCGTGCCCACGCCTTCCAGTCGTCCAGGTTCGATGCGGTCACCAGAGCCTGCGCGTCCCCGAGGAACGTGCGCTGGCAGTTGACGACCTCCGCGACCGCGGATGCGGGCAGTTCGGCCCCGGCGAGGAACGCGTCCCAGTCGAGCGACGGCGAACTCGCCGCGAATTCCTCCCAGGTCTGCGGGAAGTACATCTCGACCATGTCGCGGGTGCGCACCTTGTCCCAGTGGTGGGCGGCGATGCGGGTCTCGAGATCGAAGGCGCGCCGTGCCTGGTCGTCGGCGTCCGCCACCCCCGCCGCGGCCAGTGCCTTGGCGATGTGCGCGACGTAGGCCTCCCGGATCTCGGCGTGCTCGTCCAGTCGGTAGTACTCCTCGTCGGGCAGGCCGATGCCCGACTGGCCCACGAAGACCAGGTACCGGCCCGGGTTGCCGGGATCGGCGTCGTTGTCGAGGTCGAGCAGGGCGGTGATGCCGTGACGCACCGACCAACCCCAGAACCTTGCCAGGTCGGTGGTGCTGCCGATCGCGTCCACCCGGTCGAGCAGCGGACGCAGGGGATCCGCGCCGAGGGACTCGACCCGGTCGGTGTCCATGAAGGACGCGTAGAGGTTCGCGATCCGCGCCTCGTCGCCGTCGCCGGTGCCGGGCGTCAGCTCGTCGACGATCTCCCGGACGGCCTGCTCCGACTTCTCCCGCAACTCGTGGAACGCCCCCCAGCTGCTCTTGTCGTCCGGGATGGTCGCCTGGCGTGCCCACGCGCCGTTCACGTGGCCGAAGAGGTCGTCCTGCGAGCGGGTGGACTGGTCGAAGTACGCGAGGTTCAAGGCATCGGTGGTCACCTGGACAGCCTAGCCTCGCACCGGAATCGGTCCGGTCGTCAGGCGCCCGCCGTCGTCCAGGCGACCTCGAAGTCGTCCGCGTCGTCGACCAGCAGGGAGCCGGACAGGCCGGCCGAGACCGGGGCGAGCAGCTGCCGTCCGTTCGTGCTGCCGTCGGTGTAGGTGAAGCTGACGGCGAACTGCAGCACCACGGAGAGCTGGCCCACCGTCTGATCCGCGGGGTCGAGCGCGGGGACGGCGTCGGCGAACGGGGAGTTGACGAGTTCCCACCGCACGCTGGCCGGATCGTACGGGTAGGAGGGGACGATGCTGTTCGGGCAGCCCTCGGGTTGCAGGGTGCCGGCGTTCATACACGCCTGGAGGGTCTCGCGCCCGGCGTCGAGCAGCGCCTGTTTGCCCTGGTCGGTCAGTTCCGGGGTGAGGACGCGCTGTACCTGGCCCTGGTACTCGAGGTTGGTGATGGTGAGCTCGTTGTTGGCCGGATAGGTGATCAGCGGTAGCCCGGTGCCGACCTGGTAGCGTCCCGGCAACAACTCGGCCAGGCCTCCACCGGGCACGGCCGTGTCGTTGAGCAGGATCGGCAGCTCCTGGGCGTTGGGGTTGCGGAACTCGACCTGCACCGTGGACGCGGCGAGCTGCCACGAGCCGGTGTCGTCGCGGGTGACCCGGAACCGGGTCTGCACATCCTGGCCCCCGATGCGATAGCTCGCGGCCACCTCGGTGGTCGCGCTGTCCACCTGCGGAACTCGGATGTCGGAGATCGGGAAGCTCGCCAGCGACCGTGCGTACGCGTCCGGCCTGATGGCGGCGGTGCTGCCGGCGCCGAGAGGGCCCATCGACATCGCGGTCGCGGTGTCGCCCGCGGCGAGGGCCTCCAGGTACTGGCGGACGACCTCGTCGGCCCGGGCGAACCTCGGCCCCTGCGTCTGGGACGGCTCGACGATCGTGTCCTGGTCGGGCAACGGGTCGTACCAGAAGCGCACGTAGGCCCATCCGGCGCCCACCCCCACGATGACCAGGGCGATCGTCCAGGCGATCATGCGTTTCCAGGGAAAGCGGAACACGCGGGCCTCGGGCTCCGGTGCCGGGATCTCGTATCTGTCGGCCGGCCGGTCGAATCGGCTCGCGGTGCGGGCCCCGGGCGGCCCCGACCAGGCGGGACGACGGATCGTCGTGTCGCCGCGTACGGGAGTGGCCTGTGAGACCGGATCGGCCTGGAAGACCGGCCGTGGTGAGACCGGACGCTCGAATCCGTCGTCGGCGTGCTGGTCGACCACCAGGCTCCCTCCCGCTACCGGTTCAGTCGAGCACCCAGGTGTCGTCGCCCGTCAGCAGGGCCTGGAGAGCCTCGTCGGTAGCCGCTTCCGCATCATCGTCAGGGCTGACGGGACCATTGTGGCCGATCTCGGTGGCAATCTGCTGCCGGGCGAGGTCGTCGAAGGCCGGACGGTCGACGTCGCGGAAGATGCCGACGGGGCTCTGCCGCATCCGGCCGGAGTCGGTCAGCCGTGACAGGGCGAACGCGAAGGTCGGATCGGTCCGGTGCGCGTCGTGACGCAGCACGGCGTCCAACCCGACCTCGGCCACGGGTGCGAGCGTCAGCTCGCCGGTCGCGGGGTCGCGGACGACTCCCGTCGCGCCGCTCGCGGTGACGATGGGCTCGCCGTGCTCCAGCTTGATCAGGCCGTCCCCGCCGGGGTTCGTGAGGTCGTCCCAGGCCCCGTCGTTGAAGATCGGGCAGTTCTGGTACACCTCGACCAGCGACGAGCCGCGATGCTCGAACGCCGCCCGGAGCACCGAGGTGAGATGTGCCCGGTCGGAGTCGATGCTGCGGGCCACGAAGGTGGCCTCCGACCCGAGCGCGAGCGAGACCGCGTTGAGCGGCACGTCCACGCTGCCCATCGGGCTCGACTTGGTGACCTTGCCCAGTTCGCTGGTGGGGGAGAACTGTCCCTTGGTGAGCCCGTAGATGCGGTTGTTGAACAGCACGACGGTGAGGTTGATGTTGCGGCGCAGCGCGTGCACCAGGTGGTTGCCGCCGATCGACAGGGCATCCCCGTCGCCGGTGGCGACCATGATGGCCAGGTCGGGCCGGGTCATCGCCAGCCCGGTGGCGATGGTCAGGGCGCGGCCGTGGATCGAGTGCAGGCCGTAGCTGTTGACGTAGTAGGGGAAACGGGACGAGCAGCCGATGCCGGAGATCACGACCGTGTTCTCGCGGGCGATACCCAACTCCGGCAGGAGTGCCTGCACGGCGTTGAGCACGGCGTAGTCGCCGCAGCCGGGGCACCAGCGCACCTCCTGATCGGAGGTGAACGACTTCCGGGTGAGGGGCTCGAGCGCAAGCGGAACGCCGGCGAGCCCGCCGACCAGGGCATGCGGATCAGTCACGATCGGCCTCCTCCAGGGTGGCGATCAGATGTTCGGTGAGTTCGGAGACCGACAGCGGCAGGCCGCGCAGCCGGTTCCACGGCTGTGCGTCCACCAGGTATCGCGCCCGAAGCACGGTGGCGAGCTGCCCCAGGTTGATCTCCGGCACGATCACCCGCTCGTAGCGGTGGAGCAGGTCGCCGAGGTTCGCGGGCAGCGGGTTGAGGTGCCGGAGGTGGATCTGGGCGATCGGACGCCCCAGTTCGCGGACGCGCTGCACGGCCGCGGTGATCGACCCCCAGGTCGAGCCCCAGCCGACGACGGCGACCCGGGCGGCGCCGCTGGGATCGTCTAGCCGGGCGTCGGGAACCGGGATGCGTGCAATGCGGTCGGCCCGGAGCCGCGTCATGCGGTCGTGGTTGTCGGGGGCGTACGAGATGTCGCCCTTTCCGTCCAGCTTCTCCAGCCCGCCGAGACGGTGTTCGAGGCCGGGGGTCCCAGGGATCGCCCACGGCCGGTCGAGGGTGATCGGGTCGCGCTCGTAGGGCAGGAACGTACCGTCCTCGCTGTTGGGCGCGGTGGCGAACTTCGGGTCGATGGGCCTCATGGACGCGAGGTCGGGCACCAGCCAGGGCTCGGACCCGTTGGCCAGGTAGGCGTCGCTGAGGACGACGACCGGGGTGCGGTGTTCCAGCGCGATGCGGCACGCGTCCACGGCCGCGGCGAAGCAGTCGGACGGCGAGCTGGCCGCGATGACGGGCACCGGCGACTCGCCGTTGCGTCCCCACAGGGCCTGCAGCAGATCGGACTGCTCGGTCTTGGTGGGCATGCCGGTCGAGGGACCCGCACGTTGCACGTCGACGACCACCAGGGGAAGTTCCGTCATGACCGCGAGGTTGATCATCTCCTGCTTGAGCGTGAAGCCGGGCCCCGACGTCGTGCACACTCCGAGCGACCCGCCGAAGGACGCGCCCAGCGCGGCGCCGACGGCGGCGATCTCGTCCTCGGCCTGGAAGGTGAGCACCCCGAACGACTTGCGGCGGGACAGTTCGTGCAGCAGATCGGAGGCGGGCGTGATCGGGTAGGCGCCGAGGTACAGCTGCAGGCCGGCGAGACGGGCCGCGGTCATCAGGCCCAGGGCCATGGCCTGGTTGCCCGAGATCTGGCGGTACCGGCCCGTGGGGAGCGTCGCGGGGGCCACCTCGTAGCGCACCGAGAACGTCTCGGTGTTCTCTCCGTAGTTCCAGCCCGCGTTGAGGGCCGCGATGTTGGCGTCCCGCACCGCCGGATTGCCGGCGAACTTGTCGCGCAGCCAGGCGAGGGTCGGCGACAGGTCGCGGCTGTAGAGCCAGCTGATCAGCCCGAGCGCCAGCATGTTGCGGGTGCGGGCGGTCGCCTTACGTCCGAGCCCGAACTCCTTGACGGCCGTGGTCGTGATGGCGGTCAGATCGAGCGCGACGACCTGCCAGGCGTCCAGCGACCCGTCTTCCAGGGGATTGTGCTCGTAGCCCGCGTGCGCGAGGTTGCGCCGGGTGTACTCCGCCGTGTCGGTGACCACGACTCCGCCGCGGCGCAGGGCACTCAGGTGCACCTTGAGAGCGGCCGGGTTCATCGCTACCAGGACGTCGAGGTCCTCGCCCGGGGTGACGATGTCCCTGTCGGCGAAGTGCACCTGGAAGCTGCTCACCCCGCCCAGGCTGCCCTGCGGCGCCCGGATCTCCGCGGGGAAGTCCGGAAGTGTGACGATGTCGTTGCCCTGCCGTGCCGAGTCCGCCCCTAGACGGTTGCCGGTGAGTTGCATGCCGTCGCCGGAGTCCCCGGCGAACCGCACCACAACCCGGCTCACCTGCTGTGGCACCAATACCCCCTGGTCTCGTGGTGCCCCTGTGACTCAGGGCACCCTTCCCAGACTAGCCAGCGTCCCCAATCGGGCACAGGTTCGGGCAGTAGGCTGATCGGCATGTCCGGCATTCCTCCCGCTCCCGGGGTCCGCGAGCTGTGAGCGATTGGCTGGCGGCCTGTTGGGGTGACATCGTCGAGGCCTGGCGGGTCAGGGTGGTCCGGCGCGGGGTCCTCGGCACGGGACTGATCGCGATCGGGTCGCTGTCGCCCGCCTATCTGCCGCGGAACTCGCCGTGGTGGCAGCTGTTCACCGACTGGGACGCCACGGGTACCCCGGTGCGGCTGTTCGGGACGACGATCACCATGGCCGGTCTGTTCCTGCTGTTGGACGCGTGGTTCCGGCTGCGTCCCCGGTCGTCGTCCGGCCACGGTTCGAGCATCGGCGACCGATACGCGGCCCGGCATCTGCGGCACTGGGCGATCCTGGCCATCTGGGGTGCTCCCTTCCTGTTCGCCCCGCCGATCTTCAGCCACGACGCCTACAGCTACGCCGCCCAGGGCTGGCTGATTCACAACGGCATCAACGCGTACGACGCGGGCCCCGCCGTCCTCCCGGGCGCTTTCGCCGACCAGGTGTCGTGGGTGTGGCGCGACACGCCGGCACCCTACGGCCCGCTGAGCCTGCAACTGCAGCATCTCGTCGTGGACATCTGCCGCTTCCACCCCTACACCGCGGCCGTGGCCATGCGGGTGCCCGCCCTCATCGGGGTCGGCCTGATCGGGCTCCTCATCCCGCGCATCGCGCGCCAGCGGGGGGCCGACCCCGCTTTCTCAGCGTGGTTCGCGACGCTCAATCCCGTGCTGGTGATCGACTTCGTCGGCGGAGCGCACAACGACAGCCTGATGATGGGCCTGGTCGTGGCCGCCTTGTGGGTGACCGGCCTGCCCATGCCCCGGTGGCGGTTCCGTGTGCTGGGGCGCACGATCGCGACTGATCGGCTGGGGAACCTGTGGTGGCTGGTCGGTGCGGTGCTGGTCGGTCTGGGGGCCGCGATCAAGCAGCCCGCGATCATGACGGCGTACGCGTTACCGCTGATGGCCAGACCGTGGCTCAGTTGGCGCTCGCGCGACGTGGCCATCACGGTCGGGCGGGTGCTGCTCAGCGCCGCCATCGCGATCGGCACGTTCAGCCTGGTCAGCGTGATGACCGGGCTGGGATTCGGCTGGATCAACGCGGTCAACGTGCCCGGCATGGTGATCACGATCGCGCCGTTCACCGTGCTCGGCCAGGGCGTGCAGCTCGTCCTCGACTTCTTCCGGCTCGATCCCACGGGGTGGGCCGGCGTCCGTGCGACCAGGACCGTGGGCGTCGTCCTGGCCGGCACCGCGATCGGGGCGATGGCCCTGACGATCGCCCGGCGTCGTCCGCTGCAGTTCCTCGCGCTGGGGTATCTGACGGCGGCACTGGCGCTGCCCGCCGTCCGCAGCTGGTACATCCTGTGGGGAGGACTGCTTCTCCCGCTCAGCAAGCCACGCGGCCGTACCACCAGCATCGCCATTTGGACGACGGTCGTCCTGCTCTGTTACGACGGTATCAACATGGCATGGCGTAACGACGCGTTGGCGCTGGGCTTCGCCGCGGCAGCCGGCATCTGGTGGCTCGCACGCACCCATCAGGCGGCATCGGAGGGTGCGGGTGATCGCCGCCATCGGATTCCCGCCACCGCGGCACACATCGAACTGGAGAAGAGATGAGCGACGATCCCGAACTGCTGATCGACAAGGCCGATGGTGTCGGCACCATCACCCTCAACCGCCCGAGGCGGATCAACGCGCTGTCCCTCGGCATGATCGAGGAACTGACCGGCCGACTCACCTCCTGGGCCGACGACGCCTCGGTGAGCCGGGTCGTGTTGCGCGGGGCCGGGGAGCGGGGCTTCAGCGCGGGGGCCGACGTGCGGTGGCTGCGTGACGCCGTGCTGGACGACCAGGCGGCCGCCCTCGGCTTCCTGCTCGCCGAGTACCGGTTGGACGCACTGGTGGCGTCCTTCCCCAAGCCGGTGACCGCGCACCTCGTGGGCATCTCCATGGGCGGGGGGCTCGGCCTCGGTGCTCACCGGACGTATCGGGTGGGCGTGCCGGCCACACGATGGGCGATGCCGGAGGTCGCGATCGGGCTGTGGCCCGACGTCGGCATGTGCTTCGAGCTGTCGCGGACGCCCGGGCAGGTGGGTGCGCACCTGGCGATGACCGGTGACAGCATCGACGGTGCCTCCGCCCTGTGGGCGGGGCTGCTGGACGAGTGCCCCGGCGCCGAGGCATCGTCGTCGTCCCTGGCTCGTGCGGCGGTGTGGATCGACGAGTGCTACGCCTCGGACGATCCGGTGGAGATCGTGGGCAGGCTGGCCCAGCACGCCGATCCGGCGGCCCAGGAAGCGGCCCGGACCATCCGATCGCGCAGCCCCTTGTCGGTGGCCGTGGCACTGGGGGCCGTACGCCGGGCCGCTCAGCTGCCCGACGTCGACGCCGTGCTCGACCAGGATCGTGCCCTCGCGCGGACGACCATGGCCGATCCGGACGACTTCGTCGAGGGCGTGCGCGCGAAGATGGTCGATCGGGACGGTGCTCCCCGCTGGCGCCACGCCCGCCTGGAGGACGTCACCCCCACCGAGGTCGAGGCGCGATTCGGCGCCTGAGCCGCCGCTGGCGGTGTCGTCCGGCCGCGTCTGCTTGCTCCCGCGCGCCAAATGGCCTCCCGCGCGCGAGATTTCGATCGCGGGAGACGATCATGCGCGCGGGAAGGAGGGACGGCCTCCGACCGCCCATGCGCGTCGTTCCAGCAGATCGCACAGGTCGCGGGCGAATCCCGGACCGTCCCTCAGGTCGTCCCACATCCAGCGGTGTATCCACCATTCCTGACGCAGAAGCCTGTTCTCGCGCCGCTTCTCCTGCGCGATGACGTCGCGAGCGGTTCGGCCCGGGGGAACGAGGCGGCCGTACTTGACGAGGCCGTCGAACTCCCCGAGGACGCCCAGGTCGGGCCAGGCGAAGTCGGCCCGCGCCAGCAGCCGGCCCGCGTCGTCGCGTATCTCGTGCTGCAGGAGCGGTCGCGGAACGCCGCACGTGATCATCCAGTAGCGGCTCTCCGATTCGCCGGGTGACTCCGCGAGGGGATCGGCATGGTCGAGCGCCCAGGCGATCGTCCTCGACCCGCGGCGGCGACCGAGCGCGGCCTCGTCTCGTAAAGGCTCGGACGAGGTCAGCAGCCGCCACCCGGCGTCGACCACCCAGAGGGCTTCGTCGGGTTCACAGAGGCCGGCCAGGTCGATGACCGTGCGCGCCAGCGAGGTGACCCTCATGCCCTGCAGTTCCACCACGTCGTCGTCTCGCAGAGGCCGCGCGTGCGTCCACAGCGTTTTCGTCGCCCGTCCGCCAGAAGCCCGGTCCCGCGTCACGTGGACGCGTCCCAGGAGCCTTCTCGGCACCGGCAGCCCCCACATGACCGCCGCGGACGCATGACTGAGCACGGCCCCCGGGCCGAGCGCCGGCAGCGTGGTACGGACGAGGACCAGGTGCCGGGCGTCCGGATCGTCGGGAAGCGCGCCACGCAGATAGCCACCGTGGCGGGGGTGGCTCAAGGCCCCGTCCCGCACCATCGAGCGCACGTCGGCGGGCGACAGCCCTGCGTCCATCAATTCTGTGTATCTGAGCGTGTCCATGCCCGGATCATGGGCGGATTCGGCAGCAGGTGGTCACGATCCACAGCCCCGCCCGACGTCGGGGCGTTCCCGCGCGCCAAATGGTCTCCCGCGCGCGAGATTTCGATCGCGGGAGACGATTTCGCGCGCGGGTCCGGGAGCCGTCGCCGCGAGCGGGCCTCACACCGCGTAGTCGACGACCACGGGGGCGTGGTCGCTCAGCCTCTCGTCCCGGCTCGGATCGCGGTCGGTGCCGCCCGAGGTGGCCAGACGTGCCAGGCCGGGGGTCGCCATGTGGTAGTCGATCCGCCACCCCACGTCGTTGGCGAAAGCCGCCCCACGCCAGCTCCACCACGAATAGGGGCCCGCCAGGCCGGGATGCAATGTGCGCACGACGTCGACCATGGTCCTCGGTGACAGCTGGGCGTCCAACCATGCCCGTTCCTCGGGCAGGAAACCCGCGGACCTGGTGTTGCTGCGCCAGTTGCGCAGATCGAGCGGGGTGTGCGCGATGTTGAAGTCACCGAGCACGAGATAGTGACGTCCCCGGGCCGCGGCGGCGCGCCGGGCGCGGACGAGGAACTGTTCGAAGCCGGCGAGGAAGGCCATCTTGTCGTCGTAGCGCCGCTTGGCCCCCTCGGGGTCGTCGCTGCGACCGTCGCCCTCGGGGGTGTCGCCCTTGGGCACATAGACGCTCGCGACGCACAGGGGTGCGTCCGCGAGATCGACCTCGACGTAGCGTCCCGCGCTCGCGAAAGCGCGCAGCCCTCGTGGCAGGACGCCACCCGACTCGCTCCAGTCGCGCCACGTGCGCACGGCGGCCGCGGGCTCGCGGGTGAGCAGGGCAACCCCGTTCCGTCCGGCACGATCGCCCTCGTCGTAGGCGAGGTGATAGTCGCCGAAGGCGCCCGGCGGCAACTGGGGGGTGGGGCAGCGCACTTCTTGCAGCGCGATCACGTCGCAGCCCCTGCCGCCCAGCCATTCACCGAACCCCCGCCGCACGCTCGCCCGGATGCCGTTGACGTTGAAGGTGGCTATGCGCATGACGGCAAAACTACCGCCATGGGGCCCCCGGTTAGTCTGGTCGTCATGGGCCACCACGGACGAGTCGCCGAACGGCGGACCGCGACAGGACGACACCGGATACGCGTCGCCCTGATCGCCGTGATCGCGTGGTGGTTCGCCGCCGCGTTCGCCGTCGCGGCGTGGGCTCTCCTCGATCGGGCGATGTCGTCGGACGACGCCAGCACACCCGCCATGGTGGGCACGTGGTTGATCGGCCTCGCCGCGCTCGCCTCCGTGATCGGCTGGGCGTCCAGCATCGGATCGGTGGTGCGTGACCGGGGACGCATCCGCATCGGTGCCCTGTGCCTGCTCGTCCTGCCCGTGTTGGGCGTCGCCACGGCCCTGTTCGCCGTTTCGTCCACGGTCGAGCGCTCGAACGATCCGCTCGCCGCCCTGTGGCTGTTGTTCTCCGGGCTGCTCCTGATCACGGGGACGCTGCTCATCGTCCCGCCGGAGCACCTGGGCACGGGCTAGGCGTCGCTCGCGACAGCACGGGCACGCTGCGTGACGACCAGCAGGCAGCCGCCCGGTGCGCCGTTCGGGATGAGTTCGACCTCGGCTTGTGGGACGTCGTCGCTCGCGCGGGCCAGTACCCGCATCAACCCCTTGTGAATGCCGCAGACGGCCTCGGGGTTGCGATTGGCTGCGGCCAGCACCGGGCAGTTGCGCAGCACCAGGTTGCCGTTGGCGACCTGCGCCGGCCCGAAACCGAGTTCGTTGAGCGCGGCGACGAGCCGGATCTCGCCATGCGTATCGGCCAGTTGCGCCGCCAGGCGGTTGCCCCACCGTTCGCCCACCTCACGGATGAACGCGTCGCGGTCGGGCAGCACGTCGAGGGCGTCGAGGAGCGCCCCGAGCGTCTCCACGTAGTCGACGCCGCAGCCCAGCGGCGTGGCCCGGTAGTACTGCGCCGGACGGCCGGGACCGTCCGCTCGCGTCTCGCACATGTCGGCGAGCCCCTGGGCGGTCAATGCGGCCAGATGCTCGCGGATCGTGTTGCGGTGCAGGCCCAGGGCATCCCCGAGTTCCTGCACGGTCCACGGCTCACGTCGGCTCCGCAGCCGCGCCAGCACCCTTGCCCGCGCTGCGGTGATGCCCACCGAAGTGAGACCGGTATCCTGCGGCCCCCCTGCCGCCGACCTGATCACAAGTTCATGCTAGTCCCGGGCGGCCCGCTCGGCAGGGAGCACGCTGTGTCAGGATCGGCTCATGGATATCGAGACCGTCGAGGTCGGGGGCACGATTCGCCTCGGCCAGTTCCTCAAGTTCGCCGGGTTGGCCGATTCGGGTGCGCACGCGCACGAGCTGATCGCCGAGGGTGACGTGCAGGTCGACGGACGCGTGGAGACCCGTCGCGGGCGCCAGCTGCACGGTGGCGAGGTCGTGACGCTCGCCGATGGCCGGGCGGTGCGGACGGTCCGGGTGGGTTGACGTGGACTTCTGGAACCTGGTCGGCGAGGGCCTGGGGTGGTTGTACACCCTGGGCATCCTGGGGATCGTCACCGTGTTCGTGGCGCAGACGAGCCGCCGTGTCCTGGGCATCCGCGTGGCGTGGGTGCGGGCGCTGCTGGTGACCTTCGTGGTCATGGTGGCGGTCATGGCGGTGATCGCCGTCGTGGTCGGGCCGCCGGACATCGGGCCGGGTTCGAGCCTGTCGACCGTCGTCGCCTTCTGCCTCTCCGTGCTGTACATGGTGCTCGGCACGTTCGCCCTCGGCGTCCTGGGGCTCATGGTGCTCGAGATCGTCCTCCCGAGCGGCTCGATGCCACCGTTGCGCACGTGGTTCACGGGCTGGCGCAGGCGGTTCCACCGCCTCCGCCGGTATCTGCGGATCATGTTGATCCTGGCGCGGTACGGCCTCACCGCCCCGTTGCGCGGTGTGGGTCGTCCCGAGCGCGCCCAGGTCACGGCGGAGTCGATACGCCGGGCGATGGAGGACGCCGGGGTCACGTTCATCAAGCTCGGCCAGATGCTGTCGACCCGTTCCGACCTGCTGCCGGCCCCGTTCATCAAGGAGCTGTCCAAGCTGACCACCCAGGTGGGTCCGACCGAGTACCGGGCCATCGAATCCGTGCTCCGCCGCGAGCTCGGCGACCGCCTCGACCGCCTCGACGTCGATCCCGCGCCGTTGGCGTCCGCATCGGTGGCCCAGGTGCATGCCGCGGTGCTCGACGGCACCGACGACGTCGTCGTGAAGGTCCGGCGCGACGGTGCCGCCGAACAGGTGACCATCGATCTCCAGATCCTCGAGCGGCTCGCCCGCACCTTGGCGGCCAACGCCGAGTGGGCGCGCAACCTCGGCGTGGTCGAGCTCGTCCGGGGTTTCGCCGATTCCCTGCGGGAGGAACTCGACTACTGCGTCGAGGTCGAGAACATGGGCGCCCTGCGTGCCTCTCTGGGCACCAGCGGAGTGCGCATCCCCCAGGTGTACGACGCGCTGTGCACCGATCAGGTGATCGTGATGGAGCGGTTCTACGGCACTCCGGTCGCCGAGGGCGACGAGCTCATCGCCACCCTGCCGGCCGACGTCCGGCGTCGTTCGGCCGACGTGCTGCTCTCGGCCGTGGTGGGACAGATCCTGGAGCAGGGGGTCTTCCACGCCGACCTGCACTCCGGGAACGTCCTGGTGTGGCCGGACGGCGCTGTCGGGCTCCTCGACTTCGGCTCGGTCGGGCGGTTGGACGCGTCCTCGCGCCACTATCTCGGGCTGTTGCTGTGGGCGGTCAACGCCGACGATCCCGCATTGGCCACCGACGCGGTGCTGGAGGTGCTCGACCACGACGGCCAGGTGGACGAGCGGGCGCTCCAGCGCGGGATGGGTCTGCTCATCACCCGGGTCCGGTCGTCCACGACCGGAGGGAGCCTCGCCTTCTTCCAGCAGCTGATGGCGCTGGTGATGAAGCAGGGGATGAGCGTCCCGACGAACATCGCCACGGCGTTGCGATCCCTGGGCTCGCTGGAAGGCACGCTGAAGCTGCTCTATCCGCCCGTCGATCTCATCGAGAGCGCGATGCAGATGTCGCAGGACGTGATCGGCGACATGTCGGTGGAGGGGGCCAAACACCGGATCACCAATCAGGCCATGCGCCTGGTACCCCTGGTCGAGCACCTTCCCCGTCGTCTCAACCGCATCACCGAGGACATCGAGACGGGGCGGCTCACCGTCCACATGCGTGTCGTGTCGCATCCGGACGACCGGGCGTTCCTCACCGGCCTGGTGCAGCAGGTGGTCGTCGCGCTGCTGGCCGGTTTCGCGGTGATCGCGGGGATCATGCTCGCGACGTCCAGCGGCGGTCCCACCCTCTTCGGCGCCCGGGTGTTCGACCTCCTGGGTTACCTGCTGGGTTTCGCAGGTTTCATCCTGTCGCTACGGGCGGTCGCCATGGTCTTCGGCCGTCGCGGCTGAACCTGCGATCGTCGTCCCATGGACTACGACGAAGTCGTGCTGCTGTGCCAGCATCTCGGGCACGCCGAGATCACCCGGGACGTCCTGCGCCTGGCCGCCTCGGGTGCGGCTCAGCGGTAGTTGACGAACTGCACCGCGAAATCGAAGTCGGCCTCCTTGAGGAGGCGCTGCACGGCCTGCAGGTCGTCCCGCGACTTCGAGCTGACGCGCAACTCGTCTCCCTGGATCTGCGCCTTGACGCCCTTGGGGCCCTCGTCGCGGATCAGCTTCGAGACCTTCTTGGCGTCGTCTGGGCCGATTCCGTTGCGCATGCTCGCGGTCATGTGCCAGGTCTTGCCCGACAGCCGGGGCTCTGACGCCTGCACCGACTTCAGGTCGACCCCGCGTTTGACGAGCTTCGACTGGAAGACGTCCCAGATCGCCTTCACGCGTTCCTCGCCGTTCGCCTCCATCGCGATCTCGTCCCCGGACCACGCGATGGACGCCCCGGTCCCCTTGAAGTCGAACCGCTGGCCGACCTCACGGGCGGCCTGATTGAGCGCGTTGTCGACCTCCTGACGGTCGACCTTGCTGACGATGTCGAAGGTGCTGACGGATGCCATGAAACCCATCCTGCCCGATTTCCCGAAGAGAGGGAGGTTTGCTAGTGTTGCTCGTCGCTGGCCCAGCCAGCATGGCAGGTTGCCCGAGCGGCCAAAGGGAGCGGTCTGTAAAACCGTCGGCTCAGCCTACGATGGTTCGAATCCATCACCTGCCACCCTCATTCGGGTCAATCGGCCTGGTCACGTCCCAGTACGCGGACGGTGATCCGGCCGCTCGGCCATCCGAGGTCGAGATAGACGGATTCGTCGCGCGTCTCGGCTGCCTCGGCCTGGACGGTGCCCGACCAGCACTGTCGCGCGAGCACGCCGAGGCTCGCGGGCTCAAGACTCTGCGCGAGCACCACGGTGCCGTCCGCGAACCCCAGCCGCGCTATTCCCGAGCGCGCCGACGGGCGTACGTAGCGTAGCGGTACCTTCCGCGCCACCATCGTCGTGAGGTGGGCCGCCATGGCCGTCACACGTTGGGGTAGGTCCTCCTGCTCGATCCGTGCGAAGGCCGCGGCCAGCGCCGCGTCGTCGAGCGGGTCCAGGCGCATCGTGCCCGGCCGCACGGCACGTCGCGAGCGGGCGACGGCGAGGCAGGTCAGTGTGATCGCCAGGACGACGGCCACGATCGCGATCCCGGCGACGACCACACCCCACCCCACCATGGACGGCCTGCGCCTCAGTCGGTGTACCGGGGCGTGGTCGCCAGCGCTTTGGCGACCTGCGCCGCCAGCGAGACGTTGCGCCGGTAGATCTCGGTGTTCGCCTGCCAGATCTCCCCGCCGGTGGCCTCTTCCAGGCTGACGAGCAGCACCTGGGTGTCGTCCTCGCCTCCGGCCGCGTACCTGGCCGCGATCTCCGCCGCCTCACCGAGGCGTTCCTCGTAGTCGCGCACCTCCAGCTCGGAGCTGATGGGGTTGGCGACCAGGAGCGCCTGCTGAAGGCCGAGCTCGTCGCGGGCGCGGGCGATGTCGGCGATCTCCCCGGGGGTCTCGACGCGATAGTCCACGGGGTAGCCCGAGTCGGCCACGTAGAACCCGGGGAAGCCGTTCGTGCGGTAGCCGAGGACGGGGACGCTCAGCGTCTCCAGTCGTTCGAGGGTGGCCGGGAGGTCGAGCATCGGGCGGACGCCGGAGGCGACCAGTACCACGGGATGTCCCGACAGCGCCGTGAGGTCGCTGGATTCCTGGAGCGGGTTCGTCCAGGCGCTGGCGCGGTGCACGCCGCCGAGCCCCGTGGTGGCACAGACCTGAATGCCGGCGCGGTGGGCCAGGTGCATCGTCGCGGCCAGCGAGGCCCCTCCGTTGAGGCCCTTGGTCTCGACGATCGGCAGGTCACGGATCGAGACGCGCCGGGCCGAGCGGTCGTCCGCCAACTGTGCCAGTTCGTCGTCGCTCAGCCCTACGACCGCGTCCCCGCCTACCACACCCATCGTGGCGGGGATGACGCCACCGGCGAGCAACTGCTCCTGGGCGGCGAGGGTCGCCTCGAGGTTGCGGGAGTGGGGGAGTGCGTGGGTGACGAGACTCGTCTCGAGTGCGACGACGGGGTAGCCGTTGTCGAGGGCGTCGCGTACCAGCGGGCTGAAGCGGATGGTCACGTATTCCTCCAGAATCGAGCGGCGGTGAACTGCATCGATTCTTGCGCACCCTGGGGCGTGGGGGCAGTGATCGCGGTCCACGGGTTCGATTTGAGTCCACAGGCCATGGTCCGATACATTGGTTCGTCGGCTGGCCCCGATAGCTCAGTAGGTAGAGCGCATCCTTGGTAAGGATGAGGTCCGCAGTTCGACTCTGCGTCGGGGCTCTGTTGTGGGTGTGTGGTTGACCCCAACGTCCGGCGGGATAGCTCAGGCGGTAGAGCAAGCGGCTCATAATCGCTGTGTCGCGGGTTCGAGTCCCGCTCCCGCTACAATCCCGCCAGGGTTCGGTGATCGCCGAACCCTGGCGCTATCATTGTTCGACGTGCCCATTGGCACCGGAACCCGAAGAGGATCATCATGGCCAAGAAGGCGCAGGACGTCCGCCCGAAGATCACCCTCGCCTGCACGGAGTGCAAGGAGCGCAACTACATCACCAAGAAGAATCGGCGCAACACGCCCGATCGTCTTGAGTTGAAGAAGTTCTGCCCGCGCGAGGGTCGTCACACCCTGCATCGCGAAACCCGCTGAGGCACGATCCCGGCGGGTCGCGGCTGTGGGCTAGCGTGGGGGAGTGCCCATCACCTCAGACCACGTGGGACGCAGCTACCCGGCCACCCCGGCCTATCGTGTGAGCCGCGCCAAGATCGCCGAATTCGCCACAGCGCTCGGGGACCCCAACCCGGCGTATTTCGACGAGACCTCACCCATCGCTCCACCAACTTTCGCCGCGGTGATAGCCGCGCAAGCATGGGGCGCGGTGTTCGAAGACCCCGAGTTGGGCCTGGCCCTCCACCGCACGATCCATGCCGATCAGAGGTTCGACATCGTCCGCCCGCTTCGCGAGGGGGACGACGTGGTCGCCAGGCTCACCATCGAGAAAGTTCGTAACCGGGGCAACACCGACATGGTGACCATCGCCGTGGCGTTGTCCACGGCGGAAGGTGAGGAACTCGGCACCGCGACGAGTCAACTCATCCACACCCGCCCGCAGGAGGAGCGATGAAGCCCTCCGACATCTCCGTAGGCATCGAGTTGCCGCCCCTCGACCTGCATCTGACCAGGTCGGACGTCGTCCGCTATGCCGGTGCGTCCACCGATTTCAATCCCATTCACCACAGCGACCGCATGGCTCGCGCGCTCGGCCTGCCTGGCGTCGTCGTGCACGGCATGTGGACGATGGGGGCGGCCCTGCGCATCGTCACCGACTGGGTCGGTGATCCCGCGCTGGTCACGAGCTATTTCGCGCGATTCACCGCACCGGTGGCGGTGCCCGACGACGACACCGGGACGACCGTCCAGGTGAGGGCGCGGGTCGTGGCCGTCTCGGACGGCGTGGCCACGATTGCCCTCGAGGCCGACCACGACGGGCACAAGGTGCTCGGCGCCGCCCGGGCGGAGGTGCGGTTGCCGTGAGCGAGGATTCCTGCAGTCTCGAACGCGTGTCGGCCGGCCTGCCCGGACGCGAGCACGCGCCCTCGTCGTCCCTCGCGGAGCACACCACGTTCCATGTGGGCGGGCCCGCGCGGCACCTGGTCCGTGCCACGACCGAGGCCGAACTGGTCGATGCCGTTCGTGCCGTCGACGAGGCGGGCGAGTCGCTGCTCGTCCTGTCGGGCGGATCGAACGTGCTCGTGGGCGACGAGGGGTTCGACGGCACGGTGGTGCTCGTGGACACCCATGGCCTGGACGCCGAGGTCTCCGGCTGCGGGGGTGCGCTCGTGCGCGTCGCGGCGGGCGAGACGTGGGACGACGTCGTCGCGTTCACCGTCGATCAGGAGTGGGCCGGCATCGAGGCGCTCAGCGGGATTCCCGGCCTCGTCGGGGCGACGCCCATCCAGAACGTGGGAGCCTACGGGCAGGAGGTCTCGCAGACCGTGGCCCGCGTGCGCACGTGGGACCGCCAGGCCGGCGAGTACCGCACGTTCGTCGCCGACCAGTGCGGTTTCGGGTATCGGGAGTCCGTGTTCAAGAGATCCCGGCGCCCCGATCAGGCGACGGGACGATACGTGATCGTCGAGGTCACGTTCCAGTTCCGGCTGGCAAGCCTGTCCGAGCCCGTCGGGTACGAGCAACTCGCTCGCGTCCTTCGTGTGGAACCGGGCACGCGGGTGGATTCCCGGCGGGTGCGCGAGGCCGTCCTCACCCTGCGTGGCAGCAAGGGGATGGTCGTCGATCCGGACGACCACGACACCTGGTCGGCCGGCAGCTTCTTCACCAACCCGATCCTGTCGGCGGACCAGGCCGCGGCCCTGCCGGCCGACGCCCCGCGGTTCCCGCAGCCCGACGGCCGGTTCAAGTCGTCGGCGGCGTGGCTCATCGAGCATGCGGGGTTCGGCAGGGGCTACCCCGGTCACGGACCCGCCCGGCTGTCGAGCCGCCACGTGCTGGCCCTGACCAATCAGGGTGGGGCCAGGACCGCGGACGTCCTCGCGCTGGCGCGAGAGGTGCGGGAGGGTGTACAGGCGCGCTACGGGATCGCCCTGGAGCCCGAACCGGTGTTCGTCGGCGTCGCGGGCTGACCGCGCTTAGACGACAGCGGCGATCGAGCGCGCGACGCGGTCCACGTTGGAGGGGTTGAGTGCGGCGACGCAGATGCGTCCCGCGTCGGTGCCGTAGACGCCGAACTCCTCGCGCAGCCGCGCCATCTGCCGTGCGTCCAGCCCTGAGTAGCTGAACATCCCCACCTGATCGGTGATGAAGGACATGTCGTCCGGCACGCCCGCGCCGGCCAGGCCCTGCACCAGCGCCCCGCGCATCTGCTTGATGCGGTCGCGCATGCCGGCCAGTTCCTGCGTCCATGCCAGACGCAGTTGCGGGTCGCCGAGCACGGTCGACACCAGCAGGGCCCCGTGGGTCGACGGGCTGCTGTAGTTCGTCCGGATGACGACCTTGACCTGCGAACGCACCCGTGCCGCCTCGTCGGCGTCCGCGCAGACGATCGACAGCGCTCCGACGCGCTCGCCGTAGAGCCCGAAGCTCTTGCTGAAGGAACTCGAGCACAGGAAGGAGTCCGTCCGGGCGGCGAAAGCCCGGATGACCGCCGCGTCCTCCTCGAGCCCCTGGCTGAAGCCCTGGTAGGCCATGTCGATGAACGGCACCAGACCGCCCGCGACGACCACGTCGATGACGCGGTCCCACTGGTCGGCAGTGAGGTCGTAGCCGGTGGGGTTGTGGCAACAGGCATGCAGGACGACGATCGTGCCGGCCGGCGCCGCGGCCAGGTCGGCCAGCATGCCGTCGACGTCGATGCCGTGTGCCTCGGGGTCGTAGTAGCGGTAGCCGCGCACGGTGAAGCCCGCGCGGGTGAACAGCGCCCGGTGGTTCTCCCACGAGGGGGTGCTGACCAGGACGGTCGCCTCGGGGCTGAGCTGGTGGAGGAAGTCCGCGCCGATCCGTAGCGCTCCCGTGCCGCCCAGCGCCTGGGCGGTGACGACCCGGTCGTCCATGACGGCGGGGGAGCCCGGCCCGAAGACCAGCTCCTTGACCTCGCGGGTGTAGTCGGGCAGCCCGTCGATGGGCAGGTAGCCCTTCGGCCGGTGCTGACCCGCCAGGGTCTGCTCGGCGGCGTCGACGCACCGCAGGAGGGGCAGCGATCCGTTCTCGTCCTGGTAGACGCCGACGCCCAGATTGACCTTGTCGGGCCTGGGATCAGCGATGAATCGCTCGGTGAGCCCCAGGATGGGGTCGCTCGGGGCCGGCTGAACGGTGGAGAACATGGACATCGGGCGCACCTTTCGACGCGGACAAGGGTACAGCGGTTCGGCGGCCGGTTGTCGCGACCGGTTTCGGTTCGCGTTGTCGCTGGCGACCGGGTATGCTTCAAGTCCTGGTGGCTCGCACCACCGTCAGACTGCGCCCGCAGGCAGGGCCCGAAGGCGGGGTGGGGCCTGTAGGGCAATAGCTCAATTGGCAGAGCAGCGGTCTCCAAAACCGCAGGTTGGGGGTTCGAGTCCCTCTTGCCCTGCGAAGCGGCTGCGGCTGCTGCGGCACAGATCGCGAGCCGGGCCGGTTGCAGACAGTACGGCATATGGTTCACGGCACAAGGCATCGGCGAAGGACGATTTGTGGCTCAGAGCAGCAGGCGCCCGGGACGGCACAGCGGTTCCCGGGGCGGCGAGGATCGGCGCGACGGCGTCTCGGATTCCGAGGCGACCGAGTCGTTGACCCCGGACGGTGAAGCGCTCGCCCGCGGCGACCTCGCCGATCCCCCGGTCGATGTCGTGGACCAGGTCGACGATCAGACCGCGGAGGAACTGACCGAGACCGGCGATGACGACGAGACCGCCGACGAGGAGCAGTTGGACGACGCCACCGAGGAGGCCCGTGAGGCTGCCTCGAGCGTCCCGAAACCGGTGAGGCGCAACCAGACCGTCGCGCCTGTGCGGAAGACGAAGCCGACGCCGAAGCGTGACGACGCCCCCGCGAAGCGGAAGCGGACGACCCCGGTCGCGTTCACGAAGCAGTCGGTAGGCGAGTTGAAGAAGGTCGTGTGGCCCTCCGCGAGCACTGTTCGACAGTATTTCCTGGTCGTTCTGGTGTTCGTGTTGTTCATCATGGGAATCGTGGCCGGTCTGGACGCACTGTTCGGCTGGCTGCTGCTCAAGGCTCTCGGCTGATCACGAAGGAGGAGACACATGGACACCGATCCCGTTGACGAGCTTCACGAAGAGGTCGAGATCGACCTCGACTCCGGTTTCGAGGATGATGAGCCGGCCGCCTCTGACGAGGTCGCCATCAACCTCGATTTCGACGACTTCAGTTCCACGAACGAGGACGACGGCGTCGAGCTGAACCTCGATCTCGGCGAGGACGAGGCCGCGCAGGACGACCAGGACGCCGATGCGGACGAGACCGACGAGGCCCTGGAGAAGGCTCTCGAGGAGTTGCGCGCCGAGCTTCGCACCAAGCCCGGTGACTGGTATGTCGTGCACACCTACTCCGGCATGGAGAACAGGGTCAAGCAGAACATCGACGCCCGTGTGGTCACCCTGAACATGGAGGACTACATCTACGAGACCCTCGTGCCCACCGAGGAGGCCGTCGAGATCCGCAACGGGCAGAAGAAGACCGTCACCCGCACGTTCATGCCGGGATACGTGCTCGTCCGGATGGAACTGACGGACGAGTCGTGGGCCGCTGTGCGTCATACCGCCTCGGTCACCGGTTTCGTCGGGCACGCGAACCAGCCCGTGCCGCTCGACATGGACGAGGTGGAGCGCATGCTCACCCCGTCCGTGCAGGCCAAGGTGGCTGCCGCGGGGCAGACGCCGACCAAGCGCCGCAAGAAGGTCGAGGTCGTCGACTACCAGGTGGGCGATTCGGTCACGGTCGTCGACGGCCCCTTCGCAGGGGTGCATGCGACGATCACCGAGATCAACCCGCACAACCAGCGCGTGAAGGCCATGGTCGAGATCCTGGGTCGGGAGACCCCGGTAGACTTGACCTTCGCCCAGGTCCAGAAGGTCGTCTGACCCCTCTGGGCGGCGTGCCCCTGGGGTACGCGACATACACAGATTGGAAAAAGGACCCAAACATGCCTCCCAAGAAGAAGGTGGCGGCGATCGTCAAGATCGCCATTCCCGCGGGCCAGGCGACCCCGGCCCCGCCGGTCGGTACCGCTCTCGGTCCGCATGGTGTCAACATCATGGAGTTCGTCAAGGCGTACAACGCCCAGACGGAAGCCCAGCGTGGCACCATCGTCCCGGCGGAGATCACGATCTTCGAGGACCGGACGTTCACGTTCATCACGAAGACCCCGCCCGCGGCCGAGCTGATCAAGAAGGCAGCCGGTGTGCCGAAGGGCTCGGGCAAGCCGAACAAGGAGAAGGTCGGCAAGCTCACTCGCGACCAGGTTCGCGAGATCGCCGAGGCCAAGATGCCCGACCTCAACGCGAACGACGTCGAGGCCGCCATGAAGGTCATCGAGGGCTCCGCCCGTTCCATGGGCATCACCGTCGAGTGACGCTCCCCGCGGGCACCGCCGTGTCCGCTCCGATTCCCTGGCAGGACCGTGCGATCCGGACCAGGACCTGGTGGATCAGCCCGCGAGGCTGACGGAAAGGAACCAGACATGAAGCACAGCAAGCGCTATCGCGCCTCGGAGGAGTTGGTGGATCTCACCCAGCTCTACACTCCCGAGGAAGCCATCTCCGTCCTCAAGAAGTTCCCCGCGGGGGGCTTCGACGAGTCCGTCGAGGTGTCCATGCGGCTCGGCGTCGACCCCCGTAAGGCGGACCAGCTGGTCCGCGGCACGGTGAACCTTCCCCACGGCACTGGCAAGACGGCACGGGTCCTCGTCTTCGCCCAGGGCGCCAAGGCTGCGGAGGCCACCGAGGCGGGAGCCGACGAGGTTGGCTCCGACGAGTTGATCGAGAAGGTGGCCGGCGGCTACCTCGACTTCGACGCCGTCGTCGCCACTCCCGACCTGATGGGCAAGGTCGGCCGGTTGGGCCGCGTGCTCGGCCCTCGCGGCCTGATGCCGAACCCCAAGACCGGCACTGTCACCATGGACGTCACTAAGGCCGTCAGCGATATCAAGGGCGGCAAGATCGAGTTCCGGGTCGACCGGCACTCGAACCTGCAGTTCATGGTGGGCAAGGCCAGCTTCTCGCCCGAGGCGCTGCTGGCCAACTATCAGGCCGCCATGGAGGAGGTGGCCCGGTTGAAGCCCAATACCGCCAAGGGCCGCTACGTGCGCAAGATCACGCTGTCCACGACGATGGGCCCCGGCATTCCGGTCGACCCCGTCGCGTCCAAGCCGGCCGAACAGATCGCCTGAGCAAGGCAGACGGTGCTCGCCCCGTCCCCGATTTTGCCGGGGGCGGGGCGAGCGCGTATTGTGGCTAGAGCCGTAGACCGCTGGTAGCCGAGCTTCAAAGTCCGTGAGGACGCCCGCGCAGGTAACCAAAGCCCGTTGGGCGTCATGGGGAGTGACTCATGGTGCTCGGTGCCCCGGAGACCTGCGTCCCGGGGCTTTTTCATTGCCCGGGTAGCTCCCATGTGGTCGTCGGCTCGGAATGGAAGTGGGAAGGAGACCCAATGGCGAGGCCTGACAAGGCGGCCGCGGTCGAGCAGCTGACAGACGAGTTCACGTCGTCCAATGCGGCTGTGCTGACCGAGTACCGCGGACTCACCGTCGCGAACCTCAAGGACCTTCGCCGGTCCCTCGGTTCGGACGCCAGCTACGCCGTTGCGAAGAACACCCTGACCCTGATCGCGGCCAGGCAGGCCGGCATCGATGGACTCGATGACGTGCTGCACGGTCCGACGGCTATCGCCTTCATCAAGGGCGACGTCGCACAGGTTGCCAAGGGGCTGCGTGACTTCGCAAAGGCCAATCCGCTTCTGGTCATCAAGGGTGGCGTTCTCGAGGGCAAGGTCCTCAACGCCGATCAGGTCAAGACGCTCGCCGACCTCGAGTCGCGCGAGGTGCTGCTCGCGAAGCTGGCTGGTGCCATGAAGGCTTCGCTCAGTACTGCGGTTGCCACGTTCGCGGCACCGCTCAGCCAGGCCGCCCGGCTTCTGGGCGCTCTGGAGACCAAGGCCGAGGCCGATCCGTCGGTCATCGGTGGCGCCGGCCAGGCGACCGCCGAGCCCAACCAGGAGCCTGACGACGCCGAGGGCGCCGTCATCGAAACCGCTGAAACCACTGACGCGGCGCCCGACGCTGCATCGAACGAGTAGGAAGGACGCCGACATGGCGAAGCTGAGCACCGAGGAGCTCCTTGACACCTTCAAGGAGATGACCCTCATCGAGTTGTCCGAGTTCGTGAAGGCATTCGAGGACGCCTTCGACGTCAAGGCTGCGGCTCCGGTCGCTGTCGCCGCTGCGGCCCCGGCTGCGGCTGCCGCCGCCGAGGAGGTCGAGGAGCAGACCGAGTTCGACGTCATCCTCGAGTCCGCGGGCGACAAGAAGATCGGTGTCATCAAGGCCGTTCGTGCGCTCACGAGCCTCGGCCTGAAGGACGCCAAGGATCTCGTCGAGTCCGCTCCGAAGGCGGTCGTCGAGAAGGCCAAGAAGGAGGACGCCGAGAAGGCGAAGGCGGCCCTCGAGGCGGAAGGCGCGACTGTCACCCTCAAGTGACGCGAGCCGCTCCGGCAAAAGAACTACGGCAATGGGTGGGACCTGGGTGAAGGTCCCACCCATTGCCGTAGTGGGGGTGGGCAGAGGCTACCGCGGTCCGGTAGCCCTCAGGTTCGGATCACGGCCAAGGGCCGAGGGACAGGGGTCCGATCCTGATGGGAAAATCGCTGATCTGGCTGGAAGAGGCAGCGGACGCTGCCTTGGTCTCGTCGGGTGCGGCCGTCGCCTGCGCGATAGGCAACATCGTCACACCTACAAGGGCTGCTGCCGCAACGACCCGGGCGATCCTGGGCTTTTGCATCGGTGCTCCTCATTGACTGGTAGGCGATATCTGTCGTACTGACTAGACAGTAGACACAATTTGACTAGTGTGTCAATATGATCGCGACAAGTTCTTGGAGATCGGTCAAACGATGATGGGGCCGATAGTTGACAAGGGTCTCGGCGAAGGGAGCGACCGTCATGCCTGCGGTAGGTGAACGCATCCGGGAGCTGCGAATTGCCCGCGGGCTCTCGCAGGCCGAGTTGGGAAGCGGGCGATATTCGGGCAGCTACATCTGTCACATCGAGACGGGGCGCAGGCGTCCGAATACCGAGGTGCTCGACTTCCTCGCGGAACGCCTGGGGTTGGACGCCTGGGAACTCGACCCTGACAGTCAGGAGGCGGCCGACGCCGACATGGTCGCGCTCCTGGCGAGCGCTCGGCGCCTCGTGCGAACCCGGCAGTGGGACGAAGCGGCGCGCATGGCGACCAGGGCGTCGGTGATCGCGGCCGGTGCAGGCCGCGAGATGCGCCGTTGGGAGGCCGACCATCTGGTCGCCCAGGCCCTCATGTCGGGTGGCCGGTACGACGAAGCCGCGGAGCTCGCTGCTGGTTTGGCAAGGCGTTCCTCGGTGGTGGGAGTGGCTGATCTGAGGGTCGAGGCCCATATCCTCGCCTCGCGCGCCCATCGCGCGTCCGGACGCCTGGCGGACGCGGCCTCGGAGGCGAGGGCGGCGTTGGCCGAGGCTGATCAGATCGATCCCGGACTGCTGTCGTCCGCGATCGTCGCGCTGCTGGCCGCCCTGGAAATGGCCGATTCGCCGTCCGACACCTCCGAACTGGAGACCCGGCTGGAGGGTCTCGTGGACATCCTCGACCCGTCGGACGCCTCGCAGGCCGCCTGGGCACTGGGAAACCTGGCGTTCGGCCGCGGTGACACCGAGGCCGGGATCGTCTGGCATCGCAGGGCGGGGGAGCTGTGCGACCCGCGGGCCGAGCCACAGACCTGGGCGCGGATCCTCCAGGCGACGGCCTACTTCCTCGTGCAGTCGGGCGGCGACCTGTCACTGGCACGGCGCTTGTTCGAGGATTCGCGGCCGCTGGTGACACTGCTCGGAAGCCCGGGTGACCGGGTCGACATGCGCCTGGTGCAGGCGCGCCTCGATCTGCGAGGCGACGATCCGGAGGCCGCGGAGCGACTGTTGGACCATCTCCTGGGCGAGACAGCGACGCTGGACGACGAACGGCTCCGCGGCGAGGTGCTCGAATCGCTGGCGGAGGCGCGGGCGGTGCTCGGCCGCGTGGACGAGGCGAGGGCGGCGTTGCGGGAGGCCGCCGGCGCGTTCGAGGCGGCGCAGGCGCCGGTACGGGCCCTTCGGCTGTGGCACCGGTACGCAGAGTTGGAGTCTCCCGGAAACTGTTGTCAGCGGAATTGACAGATCGGGTCAATCTCTGTTGGCATTGAGATCTCGACGACGGGCCGGGAAGCTATCCCCCGAGGCTTCCCGCTCGTCGTCGGGTTGGCCCTGGGGTGGGACGTCATGATGCCCCACCGGGGGTGCCCGGCCGCATCTGTCCGAGGTATGTCATTCTTGACGAGGCGCCGGGTTTTGGTGCAATGTGCTGCTGCCGGGTTGTTCGGTGACCGAAGCAGCAGGATCGAAGATGATCCTCAGGGGTTGCGTAGGGGCGGAGCTTGCCCTATAGTGGGCTCTTGCCCCATAACGTCTGTCGGCCCATGTTTGACATGGGCCGTTCAGCGTGCATAGAACCTCTGCGAGTTCTGGAAGGACCACATCTTGGCCACCTCGCGCACTGCGTCGAAGAACACGAATGTCATCTCGAACAGCGGCCGCATCTCCTTCGCGAAGATCGCCGAACCGCTGGAGGTACCGAACCTCTTGGACCTCCAGATCGATTCGTTCAACTGGCTTATCGGGAGCGACGCGTGGAAGCAGAAAACCGAGCTCGCCCTTGAGCAGGGCCGAACCGACGTCAACACGAAGTCGGGCCTCGAAGAGATCTTCGAGGAGATAAGCCCCATCGAGGACTTCAATCAGACGATGTCCCTGAGTTTCCGCGACCACCGGTTCGAGGAGCCCAAGCATTCCATCGACGAGTGCAAGGACCGGGACGTCACCTACGCGGCGCCGTTGTTCGTCACCGCCGAGTTCATGAACAACGAGACCGGTGAGATCAAGAGCCAGACGGTCTTCATCGGGGACTTCCCCCTGATGACCGACAAGGGCACCTTCGTCATCAGCGGCACCGAGCGTGTCGTGGTGAGCCAGCTCGTCCGTTCGCCGGGCGTCTACTTCGAGCAGACTCCCGACAAGACGTCCGACAAGGACATCTTCACATGCAAGGTGATCCCGTCCCGTGGCGCCTGGCTCGAGTTCGAGATCGACAAGCGCGACCAGGTGGGCGTGCGGCTCGACCGTAAGCGCAAGCAGAACGCCACCGTGCTGCTGAAGGCCCTCGGCTGGACCGAGGACCGCATCCTCGAGCAGTTCGGCGAGTACGAGTCGATGCGTATGACTCTGGAGCGCGACCACGTCACGACCCAGGACGAGGCGCTGATCGACATCTACCGCAAGCTGCGTCCCGGCGAGCCGCCGGCGCGCGAGGCTGCCGAGCAGTTGCTGAACAACTACTACTTCAGCCCGAAGCGCTACGACCTGGCCAAGGTCGGCAGGTACAAGATCAACCAGAAGCTCGGTCTCAACCTCCCGTTCGACCAGCAGGTGCTGACCATCGACGACATCGTCGCGGCGATCGAGTACGTGTGTGCGTTGCACGAGGGCAAGACCGAGCTGCCGCGTCCCGACGGCCCGGCGGTCATCGTGGAGCCGGACGACATCGACCACTTCGGCAACCGGCGCCTGCGCACGGTCGGCGAGCTGATCCAGAACCAGCTCCGCACCGGTCTGGGACGCATGGAGCGCGTCGTCCGCGACCGCATGACCACCCAGGACATCGAGGCGATCACGCCGCAGACGCTGATCAACATCCGTCCGGTGACCGCTGCGCTGAAGGAGTTCTTCGGAACCTCGCAGCTCAGCCAGTTCATGGACCAGAACAACCCGCTGGCCGAGCTCACGCACAAGCGTCGCCTGTCGGCGCTGGGCCCCGGCGGTCTGTCCCGTGACCGCGCCGGCATGGAGGTCCGCGACGTCCACCCGTCGCACTACGGCCGCATGTGCCCGATCGAGACGCCTGAAGGCCCGAACATCGGGCTCATCGGCTCGCTCGCGTCGTTCGCGCGTGTGAACGCCTTCGGATTCATCGAGACGCCGTACCGCAAGGTCGTCGACGGCCAGGTCACCGACCAGATCGACTACCTCACGGCCAACGAGGAGGACCGGTACAACATCGCGCAGGCCAACGCTGCGCTCACCGAGGACGCGCATTTCGCCGACGACCGGGTCATCGTCCGCGTGCGTCACGGCGACGTGGACGCGGTGCCCGCCTCCGAGGTCGGCTACATGGACGTCTCGCCGCGCCAGATGGTGTCGGTCGCGACCGCGCTGATCCCGTTCCTGGAGCATGACGACGCGTCCCGCGCGTTGATGGGCGCGAACATGCAGCGCCAGGCCGTCCCGTTGCTGCGCAGCGAGGCCCCCTACGTCGGCACCGGTATGGAGTACCGCGCCGCAGTGGATGTCGGTGACGTCACGCTGGCCACCAAGCCTGGTGTCGTCACGAGCGTCTCGGCCGATCTGATCGAGGTCGCGGCCGACGACGGTACCTACCAGACCTTCCGGCTGGAGAAGTTCCGCCGCTCGAACGCGGGCACCTGCGTCAACCAGCGTCCCATGATCGCCCCCGGCGATCGCGTCGAGCCGGGCACCCCACTGGCCGACGGACCGTGCACCGACCAGGCCGAGCTGGCCCTGGGCCGCAACCTGCTCGTGGCGTTCATGCCGTGGGAGGGCCTCAACTACGAGGACGCGATCATCCTCAACCAGCGCGTCGTGAGCGAGGACCTCCTCACCTCGATCCACATCGAGGAGCACGAGGTCGACGCCCGCGACACCAAGCTCGGGCCCGAGGAGATCACCCGCGACATCCCGAACGTGTCGGACGACATGCTGGCCAACCTCGACGAGCGCGGCATCATCCGCATCGGCGCCGAGGTCGGCACGGGCGACATCCTCGTGGGCAAGGTCACCCCGAAGGGCGAGACCGAGCTCACGCCGGAGGAGCGCCTGCTGCGGGCCATCTTCGGTGAGAAGGCGCGCGAGGTGCGCGACACGTCGATGAAGGTGCCCCACGGTGAGGCCGGCACCGTCATCGGTGTGCGCGTGTTCGATCGCGAGGAGTCCGGCGACGAGCTGCCCCCGGGTGTGAACCAGATGGTTCGCGTGTACGTTGCGCAGAAGCGCAAGGTGCAGGAGGGCGACAAGCTCGCGGGCCGTCACGGCAACAAGGGCGTCATCTCGAAGATCCTGCCCGCAGAGGACATGCCGTTCCTCGAGGACGGCACCCCGGCCGACATCATCCTGAACCCGCTGGGCGTCCCGTCCCGTATGAACGTCGGTCAGGTGCTCGAGACCCACCTGGGTTGGATCGCACACTCCGGCTGGAACATCGAGGGTGTGGACGAACCCTGGGCCGAGCGCCTGCGCGAGGTCGGCCTGGGCACCGTCCCCGGTCAGTCCCGCCTGGCCACGCCGGTGTTCGACGGCGCGAACGAGGACGAGATCGGTGGCCTGCTGGCCAACGGGCTGCCCAACCGCGACGGCGATCGTGTGGTCGACTCCGACGGCAAGGCACTGCTCTTCGACGGACGCTCCGGCGAGCCGTTCCCCGAGCGAGTGGGCGTCGGCTACATGTACATGCTGAAGCTGCACCACTTGGTGGACGACAAGATCCACGCCCGTTCGACCGGTCCGTACTCGATGATCACCCAGCAGCCTCTGGGCGGCAAGGCACAGTTCGGCGGCCAGCGTTTCGGCGAGATGGAGGTGTGGGCGCTGGAGGCCTACGGCTCCGCCTGGGCCCTGCAGGAGATGCTGACGATCAAGTCGGACGACGTCCCCGGCCGTGTCAAGGTGTACGAGGCCATCGTGAAGGGCGAGAACATCCCCGAGCCCGGCATCCCCGAGTCGTTCAAGGTGCTGGTGAAGGAGATGAAGTCCCTGTGCCTGAACGTCGAGGTGCTGAGCACCGACGGTGCGGTCGTCGAGCTGCGTGACAGCGAGGACGACTACCGGACGAGCGAGGACCTGGGCATCGACCTGTCCCGTCGTCCCGGCGCCGATTCGTTCGCGATCGTCGACGAAGTCTGACCTCCGGTCCGACTCCATCCACACATCGACCCAATAAACGGGAGAGAGACTTCAGTGTTGGACGTCAACACCTACGACCAGCTTCGCATCGGCCTCGCCACCGCGGACCAGATCCGCGAGTGGAGCTTCGGTGAGGTGAAGAAGCCGGAGACCATCAACTACCGCACGCTCAAGCCGGAGCGCGACGGGCTGTTCTGCGAGAAGATCTTCGGTCCCACCAGGGACTGGGAATGCTACTGCGGCAAGTACAAGCGCGTCCGGTTCAAGGGCATCGTGTGCGAGCGCTGCGGCGTCGAGGTGACCCGCAGCAACGTTCGCCGTGAGCGCATGGGCCACATCGAGCTCGCCGCGCCCGTGACCCACATCTGGTACTTCAAGGGCGTGCCGAGCCGTCTCGGCTACCTGCTCGACATCGCCCCGAAGGACCTGGAGAAGGTCATCTACTTCGCCGCCTACATGATCACGGCGGTGAACGACGAGGCCCGTCATCGCGACCTGTCGAGCCTGGAGGCCAAGGTCGGGGTGGAGCGCACCCAGCTCGAGAAGCACCGGGACGCCGACATCGAGGCCCGCAACGTCAAACTGGAGGAGGACCTCGCCGCGCTGGAGAGCGAGGGTGCGGAGCGGGACACGCGCAAGAAGGTGCGTGACGGTGCGGAGCGCGAGATGAAGCACATCCGCGACCGGGCGCAGCGCGAGCTCGACCGGCTGGACGCGGTGTGGACCCGCTTCAAGACCCTCAAGGTGCAAGACCTCGAGGGCGACGAGGTGCTCTACCGCGAGATGAAGAACCGCTTCGGCAAGTACTTCGAGGGTTACATGGGCGCTGAGGCGGTCAAGAAGCGCCTCGAGTCGTTCGACCTGCAGGCCGAGGCCGACTCGCTGCGCGAGACGATCAGGTCCGGCAAGGGACAGCGCAAGACGCGGGCGCTCAAGCGCCTGAAGGTCGTGCGGGCGTTCCTCGACACCGGCAACTCGCCGCTCGGCATGGTGCTCGACTGCGTCCCGGTCATCCCCCCCGACCTGCGCCCGATGGTGCAGCTCGACGGCGGACGCTTCGCGACCTCCGATCTCAACGACCTCTACCGCCGTGTGATCAACCGGAACAACCGCCTGAAGCGCCTGCTCGACCTCGGTGCCCCCGAGATCATCGTGAACAACGAGAAGCGGATGCTCCAGGAGGCCGTCGACTCGCTGTTCGACAACGGCCGTCGCGGTCGTCCGGTGACAGGCCCGGGCAACCGGCCGCTGAAGTCCATCAGCGACATGCTGAAGGGCAAGCAGGGCCGCTTCCGCCAGAACCTGCTGGGCAAGCGCGTCGACTACTCGGGCCGTTCGGTCATCGTCGTCGGCCCGCAGTTGAAGCTGCACCAGTGCGGCCTGCCCAAGCAGATGGCCCTCGAGTTGTTCAAGCCGTTCGTCATGAAGCGGCTGGCCGAGCAGAACTACGCGCAGAACATCAAGAGCGCCAAGCGCATGGTCGAGCGCCAGCGCCCGCAGGTCTGGGACGTGCTCGAGGAGGTCATCAGGGAGCATCCGGTGCTGCTCAACCGCGCACCCACGCTGCACCGGTTGGGCATCCAGGCGTTCGAGCCGCAGCTGATCGAGGGCAAGGCGATCCAGTTGCACCCGCTCGTGTGCGCCGCGTTCAACGCGGACTTCGACGGCGACCAGATGGCCGTCCACCTGCCATTGTCCGCCGAGGCCCAGGCCGAGGCACGGATCCTGATGCTGTCGACGAGCAACATCCTCAAGCCGTCGGACGGCCGCCCGGTCGCCCTGCCGAGCCACGAGATGATCATCGGCATGTACTACCTCACCATGGACCTCGAGGGGCTCCCCGGTGAGGGCCGCGCGTTCAGCTCGCCGGCCGAGGCGATCATGGCCCACGACCTGCACGAGATCGACATGCGCAGCCGGATCAAGGTGCGGCTGTCGGGTATCGTCCCGCCGGCGGCCCAGGCCGACAAGTTGCATGCCGACGGCACCATCCTGCTCGACACGACGCTGGGCAAGATCGTGTTCAACCAGGCACTGCCCGACGACTACCCGTTCGTCGACTACCTGGTCGGCAAGAAGCAGCTGGGCGCGATCGTGAACCAGCTCGCCGAGCAGTACCCGAAGACGACCGTGACCAATGTGCTGGACGACCTCAAGGACATGGGCTTCAAGTGGGGCACCCGCTCGGGGGTCACGGTGTCGATCGGTGACGTGCAGACGCCTCCGAACAAGCCCGAGCTCATGGAGAACTACGAGCGCAAGGCCGCCAAGATCGACAAGCTGTACGAACGTGGTGCGGTGACCGAGGACGAGCGTCGTCAGGAGCTCATCCAGATCTGGACGGACGCCACCAGCGAGTTGACGGACGCGATGGAGAAGAACTTCTCCAAGACGAACCCGATCTACATGATGGTGAACTCGGGTGCCCGCGGCAACATGACGCAGATGCGTCAGATCGCGGCCATGCGAGGCCTGGTGGCCAACCCGAAGGGCGAGATCATCGCGCGTCCGATCAAGTCGAACTTCCGCGAGGGCCTGACGGTGTCGGAGTACTTCATCTCGACGCACGGTGGCCGCAAGGGCCAGGCCGACACGGCTCTGCGCACCGCGGACTCCGGCTACCTGACCCGTCGTCTCGTGGACGTCAGCCAGGACGTCATCATCCGCGAGAACGACTGCGGCACCACGCGTGGCCTGACGAAGATCATCGCCAGGCCCGACGAGACCGGAGCGCTGCGTCAGGTCGCCGCGCTCGACACGAGTGTGCTGGCGCGAAACCTCGCGGTGGACGCCACGACCGACTCGGGCGAGGTCGTCGTCCCGGCGGGCACGGACATGGGCGAGGATCACATCCTGGCGCTCATCGCGGCCGGCGTCACGTCGGTCAAGGTTCGCTCGGTGCTCACCTGTGAGGCGTCCACCGGTGCCTGCGCGATGTGCTACGGCCGTTCGCTGGCCGGTGGCAAGCTCGTCGACGTCGGCGAGGCCGTGGGTATCCAGGCCGCGCAGTCCATCGGCGAGCCCGGCACCCAGCTGACGATGCGTACCTTCCACACCGGTGGTGTGGCCGGGGACGACATCACCCTCGGTCTGCCGCGCGTCGTCGAGCTCTTCGAGGCCCGTACCCCGAAGGGCAAGGCGCCGATCGCCGAGGCCGACGGGCGCATCAAGCTCGAGGAGACCGATCGCGGACGCAAGCTCGTCATCGTGCGCGACGACGGGCAGCCCGACGTCGAGTACGCGATTCCGAAGCGTGCACGGCTCGAGTTCGAGGACTCGAACCGGGTGCGTCACTCGGTCAAGGACGGCGACCGCGTCAGCGTGGGCGATCAGCTCACCGCCGGGACGATCGATCCGCAGGACGTGCTTCGCGTCCAGGGTGTGCGCAAGGTGCAGGAGCACCTCGTGGGAGAGGTCCAGAAGGTCTACGCGACCCAGGGCGCCCCGATCCACGACAAGCACATCGAGATCATCGTCCGGCAGATGCTGCGCAGGGTCACGGTCATCGACTCCGGCGACACCGACATGATGCCCGGTGAGCTCGTGGATCGTCAGACCTACGAGCAGGCCAACCGCCAGGCGATCACCGAGGGCGGTCGTCCTGCCGAGGGACGCCCGGTGCTCATGGGTATCACGAAGGCATCGCTGGCGACGGATTCGTGGCTGTCGGCGGCGTCCTTCCAGGAGACCACCAAGGTGCTCACCGACGCCGCGATCCACGGCAAGTCCGATCACCTGCTCGGCCTCAAGGAGAACGTCATCCTCGGCAAGCTGATCCCGGCCGGCACGGGCCTGGACCGCTACCGCAACATCCGGGTCGAGCCGACCGCCGATGCCCGTGCGAACGCGTACACGATGAGTTACGACGCGTTCGACTACGACTTCGGCGCAGGTACCGGTGCGGCGGTGCCGTTGGACGACATGGACTACCGCGACCTGCACTGAGCCGTCGATGTCATCTGCCCGGGGCAGCGACAGCACGCCGACCGTCGGCGTGCTGTCGCCCCGGGCACATATGACGTTTTGACCAGGCATGGGGCGCAGGGTAGACTCGGCTGCCGTATCCGGTATGTCCGGAATATTGTGCGCACCCTGGCGGTTGAGCTGGGCACCTAAACGTTGCGAGGAGCCTGGGACAAGTGCGGAGTTCGCACGGCGGCCCACACCATTCGCCGGATAACGGTGGTTCGGCGGTTGGGAAGCGGTCGCAGCCAGGGAAGTGGAACAACGACGGCCGACGCCGGGGAACCGGTGTGGTCGAAACAACACGGAAAGAGATACCAGCAGGTGCCTACAATCCAGCAGTTGGTCCGCAAGGGCCGCACTGACAAGGTCAGCAAGAACAAGACGCCCGCGCTCAAGGGTTCACCGCAGCGCCGTGGCGTGTGCACGCGCGTGTACACCACGACCCCCAAGAAGCCGAACTCCGCCTTGCGCAAGGTGGCCCGCGTCCGCCTGAGCTCGGGGATCGAGGTGACCGCCTACATCCCCGGTGTCGGCCACAACCTGCAGGAGCACTCGATGGTGCTCGTCCGCGGCGGTCGTGTGAAGGACCTGCCGGGCGTGCGCTACAAGATCATCCGCGGCGCGCTCGACACCCAGGGTGTCAAGAACCGCAAGCAGGCCCGCAGCCGCTACGGCGCGAAGAAGGAGAAGTAATGCCTCGCAAGGGTCCGGCGCCCAAGCGCCCCGTGATCATCGATCCGGTCTACGGTTCCCCGCTGGTCTCGCAGCTGGTCAGCAAGATCCTGCTCGACGGCAAGAAGACCGTCGCGCAGAACATCGTCTACACCGCGCTCGAAGGCGCTCGCGAGAAGACTGGTGTCGATCCTGTCCAGACGCTGAAGAAGGCACTCGACAACGTGCGCCCCGCCGTCGAGGTGCGCAGCCGCCGCGTGGGCGGTGCCACCTACCAGGTGCCGGTCGAGGTGAAGCCCGCTCGGTCGACGACCCTGGCGATGCGCTGGCTCGTGGGCTTCGCCCGCGACCGCCGCGAGAAGACCATGTCCGAGCGTTTGATGAACGAGATCCTGGACGCGTCCAACGGCCTGGGAGCATCGGTCAAGAAGCGCGAGGACACCCACAAGATGGCCGAAGCCAACCGCGCGTTCGCCCATTACCGCTGGTGACACGTCTTGGGGGGTCGCCCTCGCTGAGGGCGACCCTTCGCATGCCCGCACTCAATCGAACGAAACTCACACCCACCAAGAATTAGGGGATCTCGTGGCCATCGACCTTCAAACCGACCTCACGAAGGTGCGCAACATCGGCATCATGGCGCACATCGATGCCGGGAAGACCACCACGACCGAGCGCATCCTGTTCTACACCGGTATCAACCACAAGATCGGTGAGGTGCACGACGGTGCGGCCACCATGGACTGGATGGAGCAGGAGCAGGAGCGCGGCATCACCATCACGTCTGCCGCCACCACCTGCTTCTGGAAGGGATACCAGATCAACATCATCGACACCCCCGGGCACGTCGACTTCACTGTCGAGGTGGAGCGCTCGCTGCGCGTCCTCGACGGCGCGGTCGCGGTGTTCGACGGGGTGGCCGGTGTCGAGCCGCAGTCGATGACGGTGTGGCGTCAGGCGTCGCGGTACAACGTGCCGCGCATCTGCTACGTCAACAAGCTCGACCGCACGGGTGCCTCGTTCGACTACGTGGTGAAGACCATCCGGGAACGCCTCAGCGCCGATCCCGTGGTGCTGCAGTTGCCGATCGGCTCCGAGTCCAACTTCGTGGGCGTCGTCGACCTGGTGGAGATGCGCGCGCTCACGTGGCGCGGTGAGACCAAGATGGGCGAGGACTACTCGATCGAGGAGATCCCGGCGGATCTGGCGGATGCCGCCCAGGCCGCTCGTACCCAGATGATCGAGACCGTCGCCGAGCACGACGACGAGCTGATGGAGCTCTATCTGGAGGGTGTCGAGCCCACGACGGAGCAGCTCAAGGCCGGCATCCGCCGGGGTGTGCTCGCCAGCGCGTTCACCGCGGTGGTGTGTGGGACGTCGTTCAAGAACAAGGGTGTCCAGCCGTTGCTGGACGCGGTGATCGACTACCTCCCGGCTCCGGTCGACATCCCGGCGATCGTCGGCTTCAAGCCCGGCGACGAGTCGGTGGAGATCGACCGTCATCCCAGCAAGACCGAACCGCTGGCGGCGCTGGCCTTCAAGATCGCCGCCGATCCCCATCTGGGGCGTCTGACCTTCGTCCGCGTCTACTCCGGGGAGCTCGAGACGGGCGCCCAGGTGCTCAACGCGACCACGGGCAAGAAGGAGCGCATCGGCAAGATCTACCAGATGCACGCCAACAAGCGGCAGGAGATCAGCTTCATGCCCGCGGGCAACATCTGCGCGGTGATGGGCCTCAAGGCCACCGGCACCGGCGACACCCTGTGCGACCCGGCGAACCCGGTCGCCCTGGAGTCGATGGAGTTCCCGAACCCGGTCATCGAGCAGGCGATCGAGCCCAAGTCGAAGGCCGATCAGGAGAAGCTGTCCAACGCCATCCAGCGGTTGGCCGAGGAGGACCCGACGTTCCGCGTCCACACGGACGAGGACACCGGCCAGACGATCATCGCCGGCATGGGCGAGCTGCACCTGGAGGTGCTGATCGACCGGATGAAGCGTGAGTTCCACGTCGAGGCCAACATCGGCAAGCCGCAGGTGGCCTACCGTGAGACGCTGCGCCGCCCCGTGGCGAACGTCGAGTACACCCACAAGAAGCAGTCGGGTGGCTCGGGCCAGTACGGCAAGGTCGTCATCAGCCTGGAGCCGCAGGAAGCGGGCAAGGGCTACGAGTTCGTCAACGCCGTCACCGGTGGCCGCATCCCCCGGGAGTTCATCCCCGCGGTGGACGCAGGCATCCAGGAGGCCATGCAGTTCGGCGTCCTCGCCGGTTACCCGATGGACGACGTCAAGGTGACCCTGAACGACGGCGCCTACCACGACGTCGACTCCTCGGAGCTCGCGTTCAAGATCGCCGGTTCGATGGCCTTCAAGGAGGCTGCTCGCCGGGCCGATCCGGCGCTGCTCGAGCCGCTGATGTCGGTGGAGGTCACGACCCCCGAGGACTACCTCGGCACCGTGATCGGTGACTTGAACGCTCGTCGCGGACACATCCAGTCGATGGACGAGGAACACGGCAACCGTGTCGTCCGGGCGCTGGTCCCGCTGTCGGAGATGTTCGGGTACGTGGGCGACCTGCGGTCGAAGACCTCGGGTCAGGCCACCTACACCATGGAGTTCCACTCCTACGGTGAGGTGCCCAGGGCCATCGCCGACGAGATCATCGCGAAGGCCCGCGGAGGTCAGTGACCGGTTTGACTACCGGCGCAGACATGGTGAAAATTGGTAAGGTTCGCGGGTTTTCCCCCGCGGTACCTTCCACAATTGAAGGACAGGACAAACCGCTGCGGGAAAACCCACAGCAGGACCCGTGTGCCACGCAACCAGCGTGGCGACAAACCAGAAGGAGCCCAAGTGGCAAAGGCCAAGTTCGAGCGGACCAAGCCGCACTGCAACATCGGCACCATCGGCCACGTCGACCACGGCAAGACCACGTTGACCGCGGCGATCACCAAGGTGCTGCACGACAAGTATCCGGAACTCAACGAGGTGTCGGCCTTCGACCAGATCGACAAGGCACCTGAAGAGCGTCAGCGTGGCATCACGATCTCGATCGCTCACGTCGAGTACCAGACGGAGAAGCGCCACTACGCGCACGTCGACTGCCCCGGGCACGCCGACTACGTGAAGAACATGATCACCGGCGCTGCTCAGATGGACGGTGCGATCCTGGTCGTCGCCGCCACCGACGGTCCCATGGCTCAGACCCGTGAGCACATCCTTCTGGCTCGCCAGGTGGGCGTCCCCGCCATCGTCGTCGCCCTCAACAAGTGCGACATGGTGGACGACGAGGAGCTCATCGAGCTCGTCGAGATGGAGGTCCGCGAGGCCCTGTCCGAGCAGGAGTTCGACGGCGACAACTGTCCGGTCGTCCGTGTGGCCGCTTTCCCGGCCCTGAACGGCGACCCGCAGTGGACGCAGTCGATCCTCGATCTCATGGACGCGGTGGACGAGTACATCCCGCAGCCCAAGCGCGAGATCGACAAGCCCTTCCTGATGCCCGTCGAGGACGTCTTCACGATCACCGGCCGCGGCACCGTCGTGACCGGTCGTATCGAGCGCGGTCACATCAAGGTCGGCGAGTCCGTCGAGATCGTGGGCCTCGCCCCGACCCAGACGACCACCGTCACCGGTGTCGAGATGTTCCGCAAGATCCTCGACGAGGGCGAGGCGGGCGACAACGTCGGCCTGCTGCTGCGTGGCACCAAGAAGGAGGACGTGGAGCGCGGCATGGTCGTGACCAAGCCGGGCAGCACCACTCCCCACACCGAGTTCAGCGGCAACGTCTACGTGCTGACGAAGGAGGAGGGTGGCCGTCACAAGCCGTTCTTCTCGAACTACAGCCCGCAGTTCTACTTCCGCACCACCGATGTCACCGGCACCGTCTCGCTGCCCGAGGGCACCGAGATGGTCATGCCCGGCGACAACACCGACATGAACGTCGTGCTGCAGAAGCCGATCGCCATGGAGGCCGGTCTGAAGTTCGCGATCCGCGAGGGCGGTCACACCGTCGGCGCAGGTCGTGTCACCGAGATCATCAAGTGACGAACTGAACTGTTCGGCCTGAACAGTCGGTCAGGGATCGCCCGTTCTCCCCTTCGGGGAGGGCGGGCGATCTCGTTTCTCCCTACCGGTAGCGTTGGAGATGTGACCATCGCCCGTCCCGACGTGCGCACACCGTCCAGGGCCAGCCGGAGCCTGGCGTTGCTTCTGGACGACCTGGTACGCGTCCCGGGGACAGACATAGGCATCGGCCTCGACGCGGTCGTCGGCCTCATCCCGGGAATCGGGGACGCCGGCACCACCGCCGTGGCCGGGGTGATCCTCGTGGACGCCGTGCGCAACCGCGTCCCGTTGCCCGTGCTCGTGCGGATGGGTATGAACCTCGGCCTCGACACGTTGCTGGGCCTGGTCCCCGGCGTCGGGGACCTCGCCGACATCGCCCACAGGGCCAACCGGCGAAACCTGCGGCTGCTGGAGCGTGTGCTCGCCGATCGGGAGGAGACGCGTCAAGGCTCCGTGGTCTATCTCGTGGTCGCCGCGGGCATCGTCGCGGGGACGCTCGCCGTGCTCATCGCGGGGCTGGTCCTCGGCCTGTGGGTGCTGTTGCGCCTGCTCGGCTACTCTGGATGACCGTGACAACTCCCGAGCGCACCCGAGTGGCCCCGTCCCCGACCGGCGATCCCCACGTGGGGACGGCCTACATGGCACTGTTCGACAAGGCGTGGGCACGTAAGACCGGGGGAGCGTTCGTCCTGCGGATCGAGGACACCGACCGCAACCGTCTGGTGGCCGGATCCGAGCAACAGATCTACGACTCGTTGCGCTGGCTGGGTCTCGAAGCGGACGAGAGCCCCGAGACCGGTGGCGACTTCGGTCCCTACAAGCAGTCGGAGCGGCTCGAGGTCTATCGTCCCTTCGTCGACCGGCTCATCGAGGCCGGTCACGCCTACCACTGCTGGTGCAGCCCGGAACGGCTCGCGCAGATGCGCGCCGAGCAGCAGGCCAGCAAGCAGGCCAACACCGGCTACGACCGTTGCTGCCTGGGACTGACCCGTGACGAGCGGGCGAAGCTTCCAGGGTTCACCGAGACCCCTGTCGTGCGCATGCTCGTCCCCGACGACGTCGAGCTGACCTTCACCGATCTCATCCGTGGCGAGGTCCACGCTCCTCGTCCCGACGATCAGGTGATCCTCAAGGCGGACGGGTTCCCGACCTATCACCTGGCCGTGGTCGTCGACGACCATCTCATGGGGATCACCACGGTCGTGCGCGGCGAGGAGTGGATCAGTTCCACGCCCAAGCACCGGTTGCTCTACCGCTGGCTCGGCTGGGACGAACCCGCCTACGCGCATATGCCGTTGCTGCGCAACACCGACAAGTCCAAGATCAGCAAGCGCAAGAACCCGGCGGCTCGGTTGCTGTGGTTCCGTGAACAGGGCTATCTGCCCGAGGCGCTGCGCAACTTCCTGCAGCTGCTCGCCTACCCGCCGGCCTCCGACGACCAGGAGGTCGCGTCCTTCGACGAGTTCGTGGCCGACTTCGACTGGGCGAAGGTGAGTACCGTCGGCCCGATCTTCGACACGAAGAAGCTCGACTGGCTGAACGGGCACTACATCCGGTCGCTGTCGGACGACGAGCTGGCCGATCGCATCGTCGAGCACGCGCTGTACTCGGGGCGGTGGCAGGAGGCGACCCCCGAGCGGGTGGCCCTCGTCCGCGCCGCGACCCCGCTGGTCGCCGAGCGACTGGTGACGCTGTCCGATGCCCTGCCCAAGATGGACTTCCTCTTCACGGCCGACGACGAGGTCGTCTACGACCCCGCGGCGATCGCGAAGCTGCCGGAGCAGGCGCCCCGGGTCGTGGATGTGGCGGTCGAGGCGCTGTCGGGTCTGGGGGAGTGGACGCAGCCCGCGATCGAGGCATGCCTGCGCGAGGCGCTCGTCGACGGCCTGGGTCTCAAGCCCAAGTTCGCGTTCGGCCCGGTGCGCGTCGGCGTGACCGGGGCGCTCGTCTCGCCGCCGCTGTTCGAATCGCTGGAGGTCCTGGGCCGCGACGCGAGCCTTGCGCGTCTGAGGCGATTTCGGGCGACGATTTGATCCAGACCGCACAAACATGCAATCATTGACAGGTTGCTCCTCTGGGATCACTGCGCGCCCGCTCGGGTGGTGGAGGTTTCGGGGGCACTGGCTCCTTGCGGAACGGTTGGTCCCGCGCGGTAGCCGCACCCAGCTGGACGTGGGCAGGGCCCACTGCGCTGGTGACTGGCCAGGGGCCAGGCGCCGCGGGCTGGCAGGCATCTGAACAGAGAGTCTGGATTGTGCGGGGAAACCGTGTGCGACACACCCGACCGCGTGGGTCGAGCAACACGGCAATGACCAGGTCGAACGCCTCGCATAATGGCCGAGTTGGTCATCGGCTAACGAACCGGTCACCTGGACGTAGCAGGACGAGTAGAAGGAACAACCGTGGCGGGACAAAAGATCCGCATCAGGCTTCGGGCCTATGACCACGAGGTCATCGACTCGTCGGCGCGCAAGATCGTCGACACTGTCACCCGGACAGGTGCCAAGGTCGCCGGCCCAGTGCCGCTGCCGACCGAGAAGAACGTGTGGTGCGTCATCCGTTCGCCCCACAAGTACAAGGACAGCCGCGAGCACTTCGAGATGCGTACCCACAAGCGGCTCATCGACATCCTCGACCCCACGCCCAAGACGGTTGACTCGCTCATGCGCCTCGACCTGCCGGCCGGTGTCGACATCGAGATCAAGCTTCCGTGAGGCCTGCTGACATGAGCAACGAACGCAACGTGAAGGGCCTGCTGGGCACCAAGCTCGGCATGACCCAGGTGTGGGACGAGAACAACCGCGTCGTCCCCGTCACCGTGATCCAGGCTGGTCCGTGTGTGGTCACCCAGGTGCGTACCCCCGAGGCCGACGGCTACTCGGCCGTCCAGTTCGGGTACGGCGCCGTGCGACCCAAGTCGGTGACCAAGCCCGAGGCCGGCCACTTCGAGAAGGCCGGCGTCACTCCCCGCAAGCATCTCGTCGAGGTGCGCACGTCCGCCGCCTCCGAGTACGCCATCGGCCAGGAGGTGACCGCCGACGTGTTCGCCGGCGGTGACGTGGTCGACGTCAGCGGCGTCACCAAGGGCAAGGGCACCGCGGGCGTCGTGAAGCGCCACGGCTTCAAGGGCCTGCGCGCCACCCACGGTGTGCACCGCAAGCACCGCTCGCCGGGCTCCATCGGCGGATGCTCGACCCCCGGCAAGGTCTTCAAGGGCATGCGCATGGCCGGTCGCATGGGCGCCGGCAACAAGACCATCCAGAACCTGACCGTGCATGCGGTGGACGCCGCCAACGGCCTGCTGCTGGTCAAGGGCGCCGTCCCGGGCTCCAAGGGCTCCCTGGTCGTCGTCCGCACGGCTGCCAAGAAGGGTGATGCCAAGTGAGCCAGACACTGACCGTCGACGTGCTGGGCGCGAACGGCAAGAAGTCGGGCACCGCAGAGCTGCCCGCCGACCTGTTCGACGCCCCCACCAACATTCCCCTGATCCATCAGGTCGTCGTGGCCCAGCAGGCCGCGGCCCGTCAGGGCACCCACGCCACCAAGACCCGTTCCACCGTGTCGGGCACCGGTCGCAAGCCGTACCGCCAGAAGGGTACCGGCCGCGCCCGTCAGGGCTCGCTCGTGGGCCCGCAGTTCACCGGTGGCGCGGTCTCGCACGGCCCGCAGCCCCACGGCTACGCGCAGCGCACCCCCAAGAAGATGGTCCAGGCCGCCCTGCGCGGCGCTCTGAGCGACCGGGCCCGTGAGGGACTCGTCGTCGTCCTCGATCAGTTCGTCGAGGGGGACGCACCGTCCACCAAGCAGGCCGCGGCCACGCTGGCCACTGTCGGCGACTACACGCGCTACCTGGTCGTCCTCGACAGGGACGACACGGCGGCCTGGCTGTCGCTGCGGAACCTGCCGAGCGCCCACATCATCGCGGCCGACCAGCTCAACACCTACGACGTGATCGTGTCCGACGTCGTCGTCTTCACGAAGGCGGCCCTGGACGCGTTCGTCGCCGGTCCCGTCCGCGGCAAGTCGGAGGAGGAGAAGTGAGCGACGTCAAGATCCGCGATCCCCGCGACATCCTGATCGCGCCGGTCGTGTCCGAGAAGAGCTACGGGCTGCTGGACGAGAACAAGTACACGTTCATCGTCGATCCCCGGGCCAACAAGACCGAGATCAAGATCGCCGTCGAGCAGGTCTTCGGCGTGAAGGTGCTCGGGGTGAACACCATCAACCGGCAGGGCAAGAAGCGTCGCACCCGCTTCGGGATCGGCAAGCGTGCCGACACCAAGCGCGCCATCGTCCAGGTGGCCGCCGGCGATCGTATCGACATCTTCCAGGGCCCGACGGCCTGACGAGCTAGGCAAGGATCCAGACTCATGGCAATCCGCAAGTACAAGCCGACGACTCCCGGTCGCCGCGGTGCGAGCGTCTCCGACTTCGCCGAGGTCACCCGTTCGACCCCGGAGAAGTCGTTGCTCGCGCCCAAGTCCAAGACCGGTGGCCGCAACAACCAGGGCCGTATCACCACCCGGCACATCGGCGGTGGACACAAGCAGGCATACCGCGTGGTCGACTTCCGGCGCTACGACAAGGACGGCGTCCCGGCGAAGGTCGCGCACATCGAGTACGACCCCAACCGCACGGCGCGCATCGCGTTGCTGCACTACGCCGATGGTGAGAAGCGCTACATCATCGCTCCCGCGGGTCTGGTCCAGGGTGCCCAGGTCGTCTCGGGTCCCGAGGCGGACATCAAGCCCGGCAACAACCTGCCGCTGCGCAACATCCCCGTCGGCACCACGGTGCACGCGGTGGAGTTGCGTCCCGGCGGCGGCGCCAAGCTCGCCCGCTCGGCCGGTGCGTCCATCCAGCTGGTGGCTCGCGAGGGCAAGATGGCCACGTTGCGCATGCCTTCCGGCGAGATGCGCATGGTCGACGTCCGCTGCCGCGCCACGATCGGCGGGGTCGGCAACGCCGAGCAGTCCAACATCAACTGGGGCAAGGCCGGCCGCATGCGCTGGAAGGGCGTTCGCCCGACCGTCCGCGGCGTTGTCATGAACCCGCACGACCACCCGCACGGTGGTGGCGAGGGCCGCACCTCCGGTGGACGTCACCCGGTCTCTCCGTGGGGCAAGCCCGAGGGCCGCACCCGCGACAAGAACAAGGCCAGCAGCAAGTTGATCGTCCGCCGCCGCAAGTCCGGCAAGAAGCGCTGATTGGGAGTCTGAGTACACATGCCACGCAGCCTGAAGAAGGGCCCATTCGTCGACGAGCACCTGGCCAAGAAGGTCGATGCGCAGAACGATTCGGGCACGCACAACGTGATCAAGACGTGGTCGCGCCGCTCGATGATCACCCCCGACATGCTCGGGCACACCATCGCCGTGCACGACGGGCGCAAGCACGTCCCGGTGTTCGTCACCGAGGCCATGATCGGTCACAAGCTCGGGGAGTTCGCGCCCACGCGGACGTTCAAGGGCCATGTGAAGGACGACAAGAAGGCCCGCCGGCGCTGAGCCGCGACAGACAAGGAACTGATTCGACAATGAGCAACAACAACGAGCGACCCAGCCGTCGCCTTGCCCTGCTCGGGGATCGGCCTGGCTCGTACGCGATCGCGCGCCACGTGCGGATGAGCCCGACCAAGGTGCGCCGCGTAATCGACCTGGTGCGTGGCATGGACGTCACCGATGCCCTGACGACGCTACGCTTCGCGCCCCAGGCCGCGAGCGAGCCCGTCTACAAGGTGGTCGCCTCCGCGGTGGCCAACGCCGAGAACACCGAGTCGCTGCGGGCGAACGACCTGTTCATCTCGCAGGCGTTCGTGGACGAGGGCGCGACCATGCGCCGCATCCGTCCGCGTGCGAAGGGCTCGGCCAGCCGCATCCTCAAGCGAGCCAGCCACATCACCGTGGTGGTCGAACCCAAGCCCACGAACGAGAAGGAGGCCTGAGCATGGGACAGAAGATCAACCCGATCGGCTTCCGCCTCGGCATCACCGCCGACCACAAGTCGCGCTGGTACGCCGACAAGCAGTACGCCGAGTTCGTGGGTGAGGACGACAAGATCCGCAGCTTCCTGCGCAAGACGCTGGAGCGCGCGGGAATCAGCTCGATCGAGATCGAGCGTCGCAGCGAGCGCGTCACGATCTTCCTGCACGCCGCGCGTCCGGGCATCGTCATCGGCCGTAACGGCGCCGAGGCGGAGCGTGTTCGTTCCGAGCTCGAGAAGCTCACCGGCAAGCAGATCCAGCTGAACATCCTCGAGGTGCGCAACCCCGAGACCGACGCGCAGCTGGTGGCTCAGGGCATCGCCGAGCAGCTCGGCGCCCGCGTCGCCTTCCGCCGCGCCATGCGCAAGGCCCAGCAGTCGGCCATGCGCGCCGGCGCCAAGGGCATCCGCGTGAAGTGCTCCGGGCGTCTCGGCGGTGCCGAGATGAGCCGCTCCGAGGGGTACCGCGACGGCCGCGTGCCGCTGCACACCCTGCGGGCGGATATCGACTACGGCTTCTACGAGGCCAGGACCACCTTCGGTCGCATCGGCGTCAAGGTGTGGATCTACAAGGGTGACGTCTCCGGCAGCCGCGCCGAGCGCGCGGCCCAGAAGGCGGCCCGTCAGACCGCACCGTCGCGTGGCAACCGGCCGAACCGGCGTCCCGGACGTGGCGATCGGGCGGAGCGCGGCGGTCGTCGTCGTTCGGACGATGCCCGCGCCGAGGCCGTCGCCAACGATGCCGAGCGGAGCGCCGCGAGCGCTCCCGAGACCCAGAGCGCAGGAGCGTGAGTCATGCTGATCCCTCGTCGCGTCAAGTACCGCAAGCAGCACCGTCCGCATCGTGACGGCATGGCCAAGGGCGGCACCGAACTCGCGTTCGGTGAGTACGGTATCCAGTCGCTGGAATCGTCCTACCTGACCAACCGCCAGATCGAGGCAGCGCGTATCGCGATGACCCGTCACATCAAGCGCGGCGGCAAGGTGTGGATCACGGTCTACCCCGACCGGCCGCTGACCAAGCACCCCGCTGAGTCCCGCATGGGCTCCGGCAAGGGCTCGCCCGAGTTCTGGGTGGCCAACGTCAAGCCGGGGCGCGTTCTGTTCGAGTTGTCCGGTGTCAGCGAGGACGTGGCCCGTGAGGCGCTGCGGCTCGCCATCCACAAGCTGCCCTTCAAGGCTCGCTTCATCAAGCGCGAAGCAGGTGAGAACTGATCATGGCCGACACCAAGGCATTGTCCGCAGCCGAACTGCGGGGGCTCTCTGGCCGGGAATTGAACGAGCAGGTCCTGGCGTTGAAGGAGGAGCTGTTCAACCTCCGGTTCCAGTCCGCCACCGGTCAGCTCCAGTCAACCGCGCGGCTGCGCGAGGTTCGCAAGGACATCGCCCGCATCTACACGGTGCTGCAGGAGCGCAACCTCGGCATCATCGAAGACCCTGACCAGAAGGCTGACGAATGAGCGAGACTACCGCCGAGATCACCAAGCGTGCCGGACGCAAGATCCGTGAGGGCATGGTGATCTCCGACAAGATGGACAAGACCATCGTGGTCGCCGTGGAGGACCGCGTGAAGCACCGTCTCTACGGCAAGGTCCTGAGCAAGACCACGAAGCTCAAGGCGCACGACGAGCAGAACCAGGCGGGCGTGGGCGACCGCGTCCGGATCATGGAGACTCGTCCGACGTCGGCGACCAAGCGCTGGCGTCTGCTCGAGATCGTCGAGAAGGCCCGCTAGACCCGTCCTGGCCAAATCCAGGGCAGAGGAGAAGAAATGATCCAGCAGGAGACGCGACTGAAGGTCGCCGACAACACGGGTGCCAAGGAACTCTTGTGCATCCGCGTGCTCGGTGGCTCGATGCGTCGCTACGCCGGCCTCGGTGACACGATCGTTGCCACCGTGAAGGACGCCATCCCCGGTGGCAACGTGAAGAAGGGCGAGGTCGTCAAGGCGGTCGTCGTCCGCACAGTCAAGTCGCATCGTCGTCCCGACGGCTCGTACATCCGCTTCGACGAGAACGCGGCCGTCATCCTCAAGAACGACGGTGAGCCGCGTGGCACGCGCATCTTCGGGCCGGTCGCCCGCGAGTTGCGCGACAAGCGGTTCATGCGCATCGTGTCGCTGGCCCCGGAGGTGATCTGAATGAGGCTCAAGAAGGGTGACCGCGTGAAGGTCATCGCAGGTAAGGACCGCGGGGCGGTCGGCGAGATCATGGCCGTCTACCCGGACGCGAACCGCGTGCTGGTTCAGGGCGTGAACATCGTGAAGCGGCACGTACGCGACACGGCCGACCCGAGCACGGGCCGCACCACCAAGGGTGGTGTGGTCAGCTCCGAGGCGCCGATCAACGCGTCCAACGTGCAGCTGGTGACCAAGGACGACGACGGCAACGAGGTGCTCACGCGCGTCGGCCGCAATCGCGCCGAGATCACCAAGACTCGCTCCGACGGCTCCGAGTACTCCGCCACCCGCGGGGTCCGGATCGCTCGCAAGACCGGGAAGGAGATCTGATGGCCAGGAAGACAGCCGCAATCGACAAGCCGGCCGAGGTGTCGCTCGCGTCGGCGTCCGAGACGCCGAGGCTGAAGCAGAAGTACCGCGAGGAGATCGTCCCTGCCCTGCAGGAGGAGTTCTCGTACGCCAACGTCATGCAGATCCCCGGGCTGACCAAGATCGTGGTCAACATGGGTGTCGGTGAGGCGGCCCACGACTCCAAGATCCTCGACGGTGCGGTTCGCGACCTCGCCGCGATCACCGGGCAGAAGCCGCAGGTGACCAAGGCGCGCAAGTCGATCGCCCAGTTCAAGCTGCGCGAGGGCCAGGCCATCGGCTGCCACGTCACTCTTCGTGGCGACCGCATGTGGGAGTTCGCCGATCGTCTGCTGACGCTCGCCCTGCCCCGCATCCGCGACTTCCGTGGGCTGAACTCCAACCAGTTCGACGGCAACGGCAACTACACCTTCGGGTTGTCGGAACAGGTCATGTTCCACGAGATCGATCCGGACCGGATCGATCGGGTTCGTGGCATGGACATCACGTTCGTCACGTCGGCCGCCACCGACACGCAGGGCCGGGCGTTGCTCAAGCACCTGGGCTTCCCGTTCAAGGCGGTGGACGACACCAGGGCTGCCAAGCGCGGTCGCGTCACCTACCAGACGAAGTCGGCGGCCAAGGCTGCCGCCAAGAAGAAGAATTGAGCAACTGATGGCGAAAACCGCTTTGAAGGTGAAGCAGTCCCGCAAGCCCAAGTACGCCGTGCGCGCCTACACGCGTTGCCAGCGTTGTGGTCGGCCCAAGTCGGTCTACCGCGCCTTCGGCCTGTGCCGTATCTGCCTTCGCACCCTCGCCCACGCCGGCGATCTGCCGGGCGTGACCAAGTCGTCCTGGTGAGTCGTCTCACCGCTCCATACGAAACCGTGGCAGGTCCCCTCGGGGAAACCGTTGCGAGAAAGAGGCTCCACAAGCCATGACCATGACTGACCCGATCGCGGACATGCTGACGCGTCTGCGTAACGCCAACCAGGCGTACCACGACCAGACGAGCATGCCGCACTCCAAGATCAAGGCGGGCATCGCCGAGATCCTCCGCCAGGAGGGCTACATCGCGGGCTACGAGGTGAAGGACCCCTCGGCCGGTGAGGTGGGCAAGACCCTGACCGTCACCCTGAAGTACAGCGAGGAGCGTCAGCGCTCGATCGCGGGCATCCGTCGCATCAGCAAGCCCGGACTGCGGGTCTACGCCAAGTCGAACAACCTGCCCAAGGTGCTCGGTGGCATGGGGATCGCCATCATCTCGACCTCCCAGGGTCTGATGACCGACAAGCAGGCACACCAGAAGTCGGTAGGCGGGGAAGTCCTCGCCTACGTCTGGTGATCCGGCAGGACTGAGAAGGAGGAACGAAATGTCACGAATTGGCAGGCTCCCGATCACCGTCCCGTCCGGTGTCGAGGTGACCCTGGACGGCCGCGATGTCGAGGTGAAGGGACCCAAGGGCACTCTCAGCCGGACGATCGCCGCGCCCATCACCATCAGCAGGAACGACGAGGGCCAGCTGGTCGTCGAGCGTCCGGACGACGAGCGCACCTCGCGCGCGCTGCACGGCCTGACGCGCACCCTGGTCAGCAACATGGTCGTCGGGGTGACCGACGGCTATTCCAAGACTTTGGAGATCGTCGGCGTCGGCTACCGCGTCATCCAGAAGACCCCGACCCAGGTCGAGTTCGCGCTGGGCTTCAGCCACCCGGTCATCGTCAACGCGCCCGAGGGCATCACCTTCGAGGTCGAGACCGCGACCCGGATGACCGTGCGCGGCATCGACAAGCAGACCGTCGGTGAGGTCGCCGCGAACATCCGCAAGATCCGCAAGCCGGAGCCCTACAAGGGCAAGGGCGTGCGCTATCAGGGTGAGCACGTGCGCCGCAAGGCTGGAAAGGCTGGTAAGTGATCATGGCTATCTCCCTGGGTGTGCGCAAGCACCAGGCTGCGCGGATCGCGGCGCGGGTTCGCCGCCAGGTCCGCGGCCGCAAGAAGATCTTCGGCTACCCGGAACGTCCGCGCCTCGTCGTCACCAAGACGTCGCGTCACACGCTCGTGCAGGTGATCGACGACGTGCTGGGACGCACTCTCGCGTCCGCGTCGACGATGGAGCCCGAGCTGCGTGCGGCCGCCGGCGACAAGACCGCCAAGGCCGAGAAAGTGGGCGAGTTGATCGCCCAGCGTGCCAAGGCCGCGGGCATCGATCAGGTCGTCTTCGATCGTGCCGGCAACAAGTACCACGGTCGGATCGCAGCCATGGCAGACGCTGCCCGCAAGGCCGGCCTCGGACTCTGAGACACGACGAAAGGTAAGAGACGATGAGTGAATCCCAGCGCCGCGGTGGCGGCCAGGGTGGCGAGCGTCGTGGCCGTGAGGATCGTCGGGGCGGCCGTGATCATCAGAACGATCGCGACAAGAAGGACCAGTACCTCGAGCGGGTAGTGGCCATCAACCGCGTCGCCAAGGTCGTCCAGGGTGGACGTCGCTTCAGCTTCACCGCGCTGGTCGTGGTGGGCGACGGCGAGGGCACCGTGGGTGTCGGCTACGGCAAGGCCAAGGAGGTGCCCGCGGCGATCGCCAAGGGCGTCGAGGAGGCCAAGAAGCACTTCTTCCGGGTGCCGCTGGTGCAGCGGACGATCCCGCACCCTGTGCAGGGTGAGCGGGCTGCCGGTGTGGTCATGCTGCGTCCGGCTTCGCCCGGTACCGGCGTCATCGCCGGCGGGTCGGCACGCGCGGTGCTCGAGTGCGCCGGTGTGCAGGACGTGCTGGCCAAGTCGCTCGGTTCGCCGAACGCCATCAACGTGGTGCACGCCACCGTTGCGGCCCTGCAGTCGCTGGAGGAGCCGGAGCAGGTGGCCAGGCGCCGCGGCAAGGCCGTGGAGGACGTTGCTCCGCTCGCGCTCCTCAACGCCCGCAAGGAGGCCCAGCATGGCTGAGTTGAAGATCACCCAGCACAAGTCTGGTGTCGGCCAGAAGCCTGCTGCGCGCAAGACGCTGCGTGCGCTCGGGTTGCACAGGATCGGTGAGCAGGTCGTCCACCCCGATCGTCCCGAGATTCGCGGGATGGTTCGCGCGGTGCGGCACCTGGTCGACGTGGAAGAGGTGAAGTGACAATGGCGCTCAAGGTACATCACCTGCGCCCGGCCCCCGGTGCCCACACCGACCGCAAGCGCGTCGGTCGCGGCGAGGGCGGCAAGGGCGGCAAGACCGCCGGACGCGGCACGAAGGGTACTGGCGCACGCCACAACGTTCCCGAGAACTTCGAGGGCGGGCAGATGCCGCTGCACATGCGGACGCCCAAGCTGCGTGGTTTCCAGAACCCGTTCCGTGTGAGCTTCCAGGTCGTCAACGTGGCGCGTATCGCCGAGCTGTTCCCCGAGGGCGGCGACGTGAGCGTCGACGAGTTGATCGCCAAGGGTGCGGTGCGCGCCAACCGGCCCGTGAAGGTGCTCGGTAGCGGTGACATCCAGGTGAAGGTCAACGTGACCGCGGACGCGTTCTCCACGTCCGCCAAGGAGAAGATCGAGGCGGCCGGAGGTAGCGTCACCGAACGCTGAACCATTCGGCACGATTCGAAAGTGGGCGGTCCCGTACGGGGCTGCCCACTTTCTATGTCCCGCTCACTAGCACGAGTAGGCAATGTGGGACGTCCTTGGTAGGCTACGAGGGTTGCGCCAGGAGCGCATGCCTTGGCATGCGCGGTGGGCGTCCCACCCGATCGAGCGACATGAAAGAGGGAACCGGATGGTCTCCGCCTTCCTCAACGCGTTCCGGACGCCGGACCTTCGCAAGAAGATTCTGTTCACCCTGGGGATCCTGGTCGTCTTCCGCCTCGGGTCGACGATCCCGACGCCCAACGTGGACACCGCCGCCATCCGGGAATGCGCGGCCTCGGCGACGACCGGCGAGCAAGCCGGCCTGTACTCGATGATCAACATGTTCTCGGGTGGTGCACTGTTGCACCTGTCGATCTTCGCGCTCGGCATCATGCCCTACATCACGAGCTCGATCATCCTGCAGTTGCTGACGGTGGTCATCCCGCGGCTCGAGAGCCTCAAGAAGGAAGGCGGCTCCGGTCAGCAGCAGATCACGCAGTACACCCGGTGGCTGACGATCATCCTGGCGATCCTGCAGGCGACCTCGTTCACGATGTTGGCCATCAACGGCCAGCTCTTCGTCGGGTGCACGCAGGACATCGTCTACTCCACCGGCATCTTCGAGATCATCGTCATGATCCTCACCATGACCGCCGGCACGTCGATCATCATGTGGCTGGGCGAGCTCATCACCGACCGTGGCGTCGGCAACGGCATGTCGGTGCTGATCTTCACCCAGATCGCCGCGCGTTTCCCCGCATCCATGTGGAACATTCGCAACGGCCAGCCCGACCCGAACCAGGGCCTGCTGATCATGCTGCTGGTCATCGCGGTCGGCCTGCTGGTGATGGCCGGTGTCGTGTTCGTCGAGCAGGCGCAGCGGCGCATCCCGGTGCAGTACGCCAAGCGCATGGTGGGCAACCGCCTGTTGGGTGGCACTTCGACCTACATCCCGCTGAAGGTGAACCAGTCGGGCGTCATCCCCGTCATCTTCGCCAGCTCGATCCTCTACCTGCCCGTGCTCTACACGGTCTTCCAGTCGACCGGCTCGGTGTCCGAGTGGATCGCCAACAACCTGGCCACCGGCACAGGGCTGTGGTACAACATCATCTTCTTCGTCCTCATCATCGCGTTCGCTTACTTCTACGTGGCCATCACCTTCGACCCTGTCGAGATCAGCGACAACATGAAGAAGTACGGTGGCTTCATTCCTGGCATCCGGGCGGGCAAACCGACCGAGGACTATCTGGCGTACGTGTTGAGTCGGCTGACGGCTCCCGGGTCGCTCTATCTCGCCGTCATCTCCCTCATCCCGTCGGTGGCGATCCTGTTGTTCAACGCGGATCAGAACTTCCCGTTCGGCGGGACGAGTCTGCTCATCATGGTGGGTGTCGGCCTCGACACGGTCAAGCAGATCGAGAGCCAGCTCCACCAGCGTTATTACGAAGGGTTCCTCAAGTGAGACTGCTCATCATGGGGGCACCGGGCGCCGGGAAGGGCACCCAGGCCCGTGGCATCGCCGACCACTACGGCATTCCGGCCATCTCGACCGGCGACATCTTCCGCGCCAATGTGCGCGACAAGACCCCGCTGGGTCAGCAGGTGGAGGCGATCCTCGGCCGCGGTGACTACGTTCCCGACGAGTTGACCGAGCAGATCGTGGCCGATCGGCTGGCGCAGCCCGACGCGGCCGCCGGCTTCTTGCTCGATGGGTTCCCTCGCACACTGCACCAGCTGGCAGCCCTGGACGAGACGCTCGCCGCCGACGGGCAGGCCCTGGATGCCGTGTTGTCGCTCGTGGTCGATCCCGAGGACCTGATCGCACGCTTGCTGCACCGCGCCGAGATCGAGGGACGTGCGGACGACAACGAGGAGACGATCCGGCACCGCATGGACGTCTACACGAGTGACACGAAGCCGCTGCTCGACAACTACGGTGACCGCGGCCTGCTCGTCGAGGTGGACGGCGACGGGACGATCGAGGAAGTCGGCGCGCGCCTGGTCGCGGCGCTGGACGAGCGCATGGGTGGTGCCGGCTCCCGGTGAGCGGACGCGGGATCGAGGTCAAGACTGCCGCCCAGATAGCTCGCATGCGGCAGGCGGGGCTCGTCGTCGCCGAGGCGCTGCGGACGATGGGCGAGGCGGTTCGTCCCGGTGTCACCACCGGTGATCTCGACGTCGCGGCCCGTGAGGTGCTCGCTTCGCACGGCGCGACCAGCTCCTTCCTGAACTATGGCGCCCAATGGGGGTATCCGCCCTACCCGGCGACCGTGTGCATCTCGGTCAACGAGCAGGTGGTGCACGGTATCCCTTCCGACCGTGAACTTGCCGCGGGCGATGTCGTGTCCGTCGACTTCGGTGCGATCCTGGCGGGTTGGCACGGTGATGCGGCTCGCACCTTCGCCGTCGGTGATGCGGACGCGGCCACGGCAGATCTGGTGGAGGTGACGCGTCGCGCCATGTGGGCCGGTATCGCAGCCGCCCGCGTCGGACGCCGTGTCGGTGACGTGAGCCACGCCATCGAGGAATACACCCGGGCAGCCGAGCGGTCGTTCGGCATCGTCCGCGAGTACACGGGTCACGGCATCGGCACGGCCATGCACCAGGCCCCGGATGTGCCGAACTACGGCAGGGCGCGCAGGGGAGCGCGCCTGGTGGCAGGCATGTGCCTGGCGATAGAACCGATCCTCACGCTGGGAACAGCCGACGTCGCCACCCTGGACGACGAGTGGACGGTGGTCACCCTCGACAGCTCGCGGGCGGCGCACTGGGAGAACACGGTTGCGATTCTCCCCGACGGGCCCTGGGTGCTCACCGAACCCGACGGTGGCCGAGCCGAGCTCGCGGCTCTCGGGGTGCGGTTGTCGTCCGTGGCCGACTGAGACGGCTCACAGTCGCTTCTGCCAACCGGCGTCGATGTTCTCGGTGCGGTAGCCGAGTCGTTCGTTGATCGCCCACATGTAGTCGTTCTCGGTCGCGTTCCACGTGTGAACCCGTCGCGCCTCCGGCCACACGTCGGCCAGCCGGACAAGGTTGGCCTGCTTGAGTACCAGCCCCAGACTGTGGCCGCGATGCCCGGCGGCCACGACGGTGTTCCACTGGTCGACGACGGCTGGCTTGCCGATCGTCCGGTAGAGCTGGCTCAACCCGGCGGCTTCCCCCGTCCGCTCGTGGATGGCCAGGGAGACGATCGCTTCCCTGGCATCGAGCACTTCGTCGTCCATGGCGCTCACCCGGGCGGCGTCCCAGATCTCCTCCTCGAAGTGGAAGTCACCGGCGGGGGCAGCCATGCTCATGACGCGCAGCATCTCGGCCATGTGAGTGCGGAGAGGCTCGGGAGTGCGGCCTGTCCACGTCTCGATGCGGTAGCCGTCCGGTGAAACGGGTGCGGCGAAGTCGTACGCGGTCAGATCCTGCACGCTGTGGCGCTCGGCCTGGGCCAACTGGTAGCCCATCGCCAGTGCGAACGCCGTGCCCTCGTCCGGCTCGATCGCGAAAGGTCCTCGGGCGGGATGCAATGCGTCCGCGGCCTGCGAGGCACGGGCATCGCTGTAGCCCTGGAGCACGGTGCGCCCGCGCAGCGCGGCGACCTGCTCGACGGCCGTCTGGAGGGCGTGCCCGATGCCGTGGCGGCGCCACTGGGGGCGCACGTGCATCATGATGTCCTGCACCGCGTCGCGGTTGTCGCGTAGCGGGAGAGCGAAGTTGACGGCCCCCACGACGTCAGTGGGGACGAGGGCGTCGTCGGGACGCAACACGAGCAGTCCGAAGCGTCCCGTCGTGGAACCGGCCGGGGCGTCGCCGGCGATCGCCAGAAGCCACACGTATTCGCTGTCGCTACTCGGACGGTACTGCGACAGCATCGCGGCGGCGGGATCGGTCTGATCGTCATTACCGTGGCGAGCGAGATCGAAATCGCGTTCCAGAGCTTCGACGCCCTGGAACGCGGTCAGGATCGCACCGGGAGCGTCGTCGCGCGGCTGGTCGAGTTCGACGATGTGGTAGTTGCGCACCGTCCCAGCGTCGCACAGGGCCGGTGCGCCGCGCACCTCACTCGGCGAAGACCCCCAGCAGCGGGTTCCACTGCGTGATCGTCGCCGATTCGAGAATGCCCTCGCGTGACATCGGGTCGGCGTCGACGAGCTGCTGGACGCTGTCCGCGTCCTCGGCCTGGAAGACGAGGAGTGCAGAGTCGCGTTCGGCGCCGACATAGGGCCCGGACGCCTTCAGCTGCCCCGCGTCGACGAGGGTGCGAAGGTAGGCCCGGTGCTCGGGGCGGACGGCCGCGACGTCGGCGTCGGCCCGGTAGACGTACTGGACGGCGAAGTAAGACATGGGCTCAGCCTATTGGAGGGGAACCGGAGCACACACGCCGCCCGATGCTGTTCCACCGTCACCGTTGCGCTGCGTCAGCGCTACTTGCCCCGCTCCGATCAGCCGCTCCGGCCTGATCCCGCCCTGATTTGGGTACCAGCCCGGGGGCACGGTAGCATTGGACGTCGGTCACGTGCGCTTTGGCATGCCCACAGGCATGTTCGGGGTTGTACGCGGCCAACACCACCAAAACCATCGGGTAGATCGGGAGTGCATTGGCAAAGAAAGAGGGAGCGCTTGAGCTGGAGGGAACTGTAGTCGAAGCCCTGCCCAACGCGATGTTCCGCGTGGAGTTGGACAACGGCCACAAAGTGCTTGCCACCATCAGTGGCAAGATGCGCCAGCACTACATCCGGATTCTTCCCCAGGACCGGGTCGTCGTTGAGCTTTCCCCGTACGACCTCACTCGCGGGCGGATCGTCTACCGCCACAGGTGAGGCGTTGACAGCTGATTGCTCGCCCGGCGAACCGGAGAAGGAGACACTCGAATGAAGGTCCACCCGAGCGTCAAGAGGATCTGTGACAACTGCAAGGTGATTCGTCGCCGCGGTGTTGTCCGGGTCATCTGTGACAACCCGCGGCACAAGCAGCGCCAGGGCTGAGCACACCCAATCGGGACAACTGAATACACCACACAACGTGAGTGCAGCCTGGCCCCTCGGGGTCATGTGGCACACCCCCGGACGAAGGCCGGGGACCCGGAGTCGGGACATATCCCGGCTGGCGATCCGGGAACGCCTCACGCCAGACACCTTCGCCCGTCGAGGCCACCGGCCGCTGACGGGACAACCAGAAAGGTAACCGCCACATGGCACGCCTCCAGGGTGTTGACCTCCCGCGCGAGAAGCGCCTCGAGGTCGCACTGACCTACATCTACGGCATCGGGAAGACCCGTGCCGCGCAAACCCTGGCAGCCACTGGAATCAGTGGTGACACCCGCGTCAAGGATCTGACGGACGAGCAGTTGGTCGTCCTGCGTGATCACATCGACGCGAACTACGAGGTGGAAGGCGACTTGCGGCGCGAGGTCGCCGCGGACATCCGCCGCAAGATCGAGATCGGCACCTACCAGGGCCGCCGCCACCGCAGTGGCCTGCCCGTCCGTGGTCAGCGCACCCGGACGAACGCCCGCACCCGCAAGGGCAGGAAGAAGGCCGTCGCGGGCAAGAAGAAGGCCCGCTGATCCTCGGGGCTAACCACCCACACCACGAACTGCCAAGGAGAACAACAGACTTATGGCTACTGCAGGCCGCAAGGGCTCAGCCGCTGCCAAGACCAAGGTGCGGCGCAAGGAAAAGAAGAATGTGGTCGCCGGTCAGGCCCACATCAAGAGCACGTTCAACAACACGATCATCACGATCACCGATCCCACCGGTGCGGTCATCTCATGGGCCTCGTCGGGGACCGTCGGGTTCAAGGGCTCGCGCAAGTCGACCCCGTTCGCCGCGCAGATGGCTGCTGAGGCCGCCGGTCGGCGCGCGATGGATCACGGCATGAAGCGGGTCGACGTGTTCGTGAAGGGTCCCGGCTCGGGCCGGGAGACCGCGATCCGTTCGCTCGGCGCCATCGGCCTCGAGGTGGGGACGATCTCCGACGTCACCCCGATGCCGCACAACGGCTGCCGCCCGCCGAAGCGTCGTCGCGTCTAGTACCGCCCGAGACCAGAAAGGACTGACACACCATGGCCCGCTACACCGGACCCATCACCAAGAAGTCCCGACGCCTCGGGACCGACCTCGTCGGCAACGACAAGGCATTCGAGCATCGTCCCTACCCGCCGGGCCAGCACGGCCGCGGTCGGACGAAGGACTCCGAGTACCTGCTGCAGCTCAAGGAGAAGCAGAAGGCTCGCTATGCCTACGGCGTCCTCGAGAAGCAGTTCCGTCGCTACTACGAAGAGGCCGATCGCGTTCCCGGTAAGACCGGCGACGCGCTGCTGCAGATTCTCGAGTCGCGTCTCGACAACGTCGTTTACCGCTCCGGCATCGCTTCGACGCGGCGCCAGGCCCGCCAGATGGTCAGCCACGGCCATCTGCTGGTCAACGGCAAGCGCGTCACCATCCCGAGCTACCGGGTGAGCCCGCTCGACATCGTCGACGTGGCGCCGAAGTCGCTCAACCTGACTCCCTTCGTGATCGCCCGCGAGACGTTCGGCGAGCGCGAGGTGCCGGGCTGGCTGACCGTCAAGCCCAACCGCATGCGGATCCTCGTGCACCAGCTGCCGACCCGCGAGCAGATCACCATCGACGTCAACGAACAGGCGATCGTCGAGCTCTACTCGAAGTAATCGTCCGTTCACGGGGCGGGGAACGGTTCCCCGCCCCCCTGGGCGCGTCGTCATATAGCGGGCGGCGCGGAAAGGAAGAACAATCATGCTCATCGCTCAGCGTCCGACCCTTGCCGAAGAGGTCGTCAGCGAGTTTCGTTCACGGTTCGTCATCGAACCCCTGGAGCCGGGCTTCGGCTACACCCTGGGCAACTCGCTGCGTCGCACCCTGCTGTCGTCCATTCCGGGCGCGGCTGTGACCAGCATCAAGATCGAGGGCAACCAGCACGAGTTCAGCACGCTGCCGGGCGTCGTCGAGGACGTCACCGAGATCATCCTCAACCTGAAGTCGCTGGTGCTCACCAGCGAGGAGGACGAGCCCGTGGCGATGTACCTGCGTAAGTCGGGTGCCGGCGCCGTGACGGCTGCCGACATCGCTGCGCCCGCCGGCGTCGAGGTGCTCAACCCCGAACTGCACATCGCGGAGCTCAACGACAAGGGCGCCATCGAGATGGAGCTGATCGTCGAGCGGGGACGCGGTTACGTGTCCGCCCAGCAGAACAAGGGCCCCGATTCCGAGATCGGCCGCATCCCGGTCGACTCGATCTACTCGCCGGTCGTCAAGGTCACCTACAAGGTGGAGGCGACTCGCGTGGAGACGCGCACCGACTTCGACCGTCTCATCATCGACGTCGAGACCAAGCCCGCGATCACCCCCCGCGATGCCGTGGCGAGCGCCGGGAAGACCCTGGTGGAACTCTTCGGCCTGGCCCGTGAGCTCAACCTGGACGCGGAGGGCATCGAGATCGGGCCCAGCCCGATCGACGAGCAGCTCGCTGCCGATCTCGCCCTGCCCGTCGAGGATCTGAACCTCACCGTGCGTTCCTACAACTGCCTCAAGCGCGAGGGCATCCACACGGTGGGTGAGCTCGTGAGCCGCAGCGAGCAGGATCTGCTGGACATCCGCAACTTCGGCTCCAAGTCGATCGACGAGGTGAAGCAGAAGCTGGCCGAACTGGGCCTGTCGCTCAAGGACAGCTCGCCGGGCTTCGACCCGCTGGCGGCCGCAGACCAGTACGCAGCCACCGAAGGCGATGACGACGACGAGTTCATCGAGACCGAACAGTACTGATCCCTCACTAGACACTGGAGAACCACCGACATGCCCAAGCCAACGAAGGGCCCCCGCCTCGGCGGGACGCCCGCCCACGAGCGGATCATCCTGGCCAACCTGGCCAGCCAGCTGTTCGAGCACGGCCGTATCACCACCACGGAGACCCGCGCGCGCCGCGTCCAGCCGCTCGCCGAGAAGCTGATCAGCAAGGCCAAGCGGGGAGATCTGCACGCCCGGCGTCTGGTCAACCAGACCATCGCCGACAAGGGCGTCATCCACGTGCTGTTCACCGAGATCGCCCCCACCATGGAGGGCCGGGACGGTGGATACACCCGGATCACCAAGATCGGGCCCCGCAAGGGTGACAACGCTCCGATGGCGATCATCGAGCTCGTGACCGAGGCCGTGACCCCGAAGAAGGCCAAGAAGACCTCGAAGGCGGCCGAGGCCGCCGAGCCGGTCGTCGAGGAGGAGACCTCCGAGGAAGAGGTCGCTCCCCAGGAGGCCGAGGAGAGCGCCGAAGAGGCCGAGGCCAAGCAGGCCTGATCGAACCCCACCTCCCTCGGCTTGGTAAGCTCACCCCAGACAGCCGAGGGAGGTGCTCATGGGGCAACTGCGTATTGCCCAGTTGGCCAACTTCGTCGGTCCCACATCGGGGGGCATGAAAGTCGCGATCGACCAGCTCGGCAAGGGCTACGTCGCGGCCGGCGCGGAGCGCGTCCTGCTCGTCCCCGGGGCTCGTGACCTGGTCACCGAGACCGCTGACGGCATCATCGTCCAGGTGCGGTCGCCGCGGGTGTCGTCCACATATCGCATGGTTGCCAGGCCATGGCGCGCACTGGACGTGTTGAAGCGCTTCCGGCCCACATCGGTGGAATGCTCCGACAAATGGACGCTGTCGCCCGTGGGCGGCTGGGCCCGCCGCCGGGGGGTCGGCTCGGTGCTCCTCAGCCACGAACGGCTGGACGACATGCTTGCCGGGTGGCTCCGGTCGGCGGTTGGGGTCGAGTCGACCGTCGGCGCCCTCAACCGGCGCCTCGCAAGGGAGTTCGACGTCGTCGTCGTCACTTCCGACTATTCCGCTGGTGATTTTGAGGGAACAGGCGCGAACCTGGTGAAGGTGCCGCTCGGTGTTGATCTCGACACCTTCACTCCCACGGTCGGCGAGCCCGATCCGGGATCCGCGACCACTCAGCTGTGCTATGTCGGACGCATGTCGCACGAGAAGTATCCGCAGCTCGCCGTCGCCACGGCCGTCGAGCTGCATCGGCGTGGCGTGCCCGTCCAGTTGCACATGTACGGAACCGGCCCGGACGCGAGTCGGCTGCGCCGCCAGGCCGGGCATGCGCCGGTCTTCTTCCACGGACACGTCAGCGGGCGTGGTGAGATGGCCCGTCGTTTCGCTCGCTCGCACATCTCGTTGTCGGTCTGCCCGACGGAGACCTTCGGCCTGGCCGTGCTCGAGGCGTTGGCCTGTGGAACCCCCGTCGTCACGTCCGATCGCGGAGGCGCACACGAGCTGGTGGACGCCACCTGTGGCGAATGGGCGCCGCCGGACCCGTACGGTCTGGCCGATGCCGTTCAACGCCTGATCGCGCGCCTGTCGCCCGGTCTGCGGAGCGCGGCCCGAGCGCGGGCAGAGCAGTTCGGCTGGCAGCGCAGTGTTGAAGCCATGCTTTCCATCCACTCCGACCTTGGGGGGGGACTGTGAACCGAAAGAGCAAGTTCTGGCTGGCGGTCGCGGGTGTCGTCGGCGTCATCGCCGTGCCCGTGGTGGCGCGAGCGCCCAAGCCTGTCCCGAATCTTCCGCGCGATGTCAGAACGCTCGACGAGGCGTTGGACGACTGCCTCGCGACGAGCCTCGACGGCTGGGAGCTCGTGGACTACGCCACACGGCTGGTGAACCAGAAGTTCACTCGTTACTCGCTGTGGCATCTGTGGGAGGGCTCGGGCGTGGCTTTCCGCAACAGCCGCGGGTTCTCCGATCAATACAACATGGCGCTGGGGCGGGTGCTCGCCGGGCTCGGATTCGAGGTGCAGGTCGTGCAGGCGGCTCGCGTCCGATTCACTCCGCCGAGGCCGGGGAGCGCGCCGTGGTGGGTCATCCGGCATACGTGGTTGCGGGTCACTCATGCGGGTCGGACGCTGGACGTCTGCGCGTCGAGGGCTGACCATCGAGCGGGCCATGTGAGATTCGCGCCGTTGAGCGACGTGCGTCCCGTCTATCCCTGGTCGACCGTGGACACCCGGCTGGGACTCGCCGGGCCGGTCGCCTACCAGGTGTGGAAGGCGTGGTTCACGGGTGAGGCAGTGCCGCGGTGGATGTACCGGGGGTTCCACGACCAGGGGTGAAGACCCCCGGCACATCCGTCGGGTCAGCTGATGCCGAGCTTGGCGGTGCAGGAGGGCCAGGCTCCCCAGCCCTGTGCGGCCTGAACCTGCGACGCGATGGCGATCTGCTGCTCGCGAGTGGCCTGGTCGGCGGTCGACGCGTAGGTGCCGCCTCCGTATGCCTGCCATGTACCGGCCGAGAACTGCAGGCCACCGTAGTAGCCGTTGCCGGTGTTGATGGCCCAGTTGCCGCCGGATTCGCACTGGGCGAGGGAATCCCAGACCGAGCCGCTGGCCACCGTCGGAGCCGACGCACCGGTGTTGGTGGAGGTCGTCGAGGTGGACGCGGCCTTGGTGCCGACCGACACCTGCTTCGGGACGGGCTGCTTGGTCACGTCCTCGCGGACGACGCTCCGTGACTCCTCGACCCCGTCGACCGTGACCACCTTGATGACCACGTTCTTCTCGCCTGCCTGGCCCTCCTGGGTCACCTGCTCGGTGCCCTGAGCCAGGTCGGCGTTCTCGGTGGAGACCGTCTCGAAGTCGACCGGCTGCGTCTCGGTGACCTCCTGGCTCGACACGCGCTGCACGACGACGGCGAGCCCTGTGCTCAACGCGGTGGCGCGGTCGGGGGAGACCCGATCGTCCGAACCGAGCTTGACGCCTTTCTCGGTGAGCAGCGCGTCGACGTCGGACGCCGTGGACTTCGCGTCCACCGTCGCGCCGTCGACGGTGATCGTGACGTTCTTGGGAGTGGTGGCCGACAAGGTGAGGCCCTCGCGTCCGAGCGGTGTGGACCGGTCGACCGACAGCCGGGTGTCCTTGTCGTGCAGGTCGAACTCGGCGAGCGCCTCGTCGACCGTGAGAGCCGTGGTCCAGATGGTCCGGCTCTTGCCGTCCACGATGATGGTGAGCGGGCGGCCGTACTTCACGACGACCGTGGTCCCGTCGGAGATCCTGTCGCTTGCGGTCGGCACGACCTGGTCGTGCGCGCCGAGGACGATCTGATTCTTGTCGAGAGCGTCCTGGACAGTGCTTCCCCACACGTGGACCGACTGCTCCTGGCCATCGACCGACAGCGTGATCGCCTTGTCGGCGGCGCTGGCGATGCCTCCGACCCCAACGGACACCGCGGTGACGGTGCCCGCTACGATCGCGACAACGGTCTTCTTCATTGGTCTTCTCCAGGTTGGTTGTCCGGGTACGGGGTGGTCCTAGCCCACCCGCGGTGAACACTCTACGTGGAACCTGAGAGATTGCAAAGAAGATCTAAGTAAATCGTTGGGATTCTGTTGTCCGCGGACGCGGCGACGCCCTCGTCCCGGAGGACGAGGGCGTCTTTGAATTTGCTTGTCGCGGCTTACTTGGCGGCGGCGAAGCGGGCGGCGACGTCGGCCCAGTTGACGACGCTCCAGAAAGCGTTCACGTAGTCCGCCTTGACGTTCTTGTACTGCAGGTAGAAGGCGTGCTCCCACATGTCGAGCAACAGCAGCGGCACCGAACCCACGGGAAGGTTGTTCTGCTGATCGTAGAAGGCCAGGGTGTTGAGCCGTCCGGCGACCGGGTCGTAGGTGAGGGCGCCCCACCCGGAACCCTGGATCGACAGCGCGGCAGCGCCGAACTGCTTCTTGAAGGCATCGAAGCTGTCGAAGTACTCGTCGATCGCGGCGGCCAGCTCACCGTCGGGACGCTCGGGGGCGTTGGGGGCCAGGTTCTTCCAGAAGATGCTGTGGTTGGTGTGGCCGCCGAGGTTGAAGGCCAGATCCTTCTCGAGCTTGCTGACGGCGCCGAAATCGCCTGTGGCGCGGGCCTCGGCAAGCTTCTCCAGCGCGGTGTTGGCGCCGTCCACGTAGGCCTTGTGGTGCTTGTCGTGGTGGAGCTGCATGATCTCGCCGCTGATGTAGGGCTCCAGCGCACCGTAGTCGTAGTCCAGATCAGGCAGGGTGTAGATGGCCATGATTGCTTCGCTTCCTTTCGGGGGTCGATGCCGCGGCCTTGGCCGCTGTCTGGTACAGCGACAAGGTCGGCCGCGTTTATTCCGGCTGTATGCGCAGGACGCGGTACCCCTTGCTCGACGCGACCCGGTCGGTCGGCCAGCCCTGATCGATCAGCCAGGTCTGCAGGGAGTCGGCACCGAGGTTGCGCCCGACGACGAGCCAGGCGATCCCGCCGGCTCGAAGCCTCGGCAACCAGGTCATCAGCAGGTCGTGGAGGGCGGTCTTGCCCACACGGATCGGTGGGTTGGACCAGATCTCGTCGTAGCTCGCCTGTGGCTCGATGCTGCCGGGATGACCGGAGTGGACGCGATCGCCCACCCCGAACCGCTCCGCATTGCGAGCCGTGAGCTCGCAGGCGAGCGCGTTCACGTCCACGGCGTCCACCCGGGCGTCCGGACAATTGCGCGCCAGTGCGACAGCGATCGGTCCGAAGCCGCACCCCAGGTCGAGAAGTCTTCGAGCGGACGCCGGGGGAGGCTGGGTCGCGCGGAAGAGCACCCGGGTGCCCGGGTCGAGCCTGTGTGCGCTGAACACGCCGGGGGCCGACCAGAAGGTGTACTCGTCGTCCCAGATGGTCGCCTGTACCTCGTGGAGCGCGGCGGGCTTGTCGGGGGTCTCGAAATAGTGGCTCATTCGCATCCTGTACAGGGTGGGGCCGGCAGTTCGCGGAAGGCACGCGCCTCGGCGGCCCGCTCGGCCAGCAGCTCGTCGGGTGGGTAGCCGACCTCTTCGAGGCACAGACCTCGTGCGGGCATCACGTGGATGTCGGATTGCCGCACGGATTGCGCGGCCATGCGGGCCAGCCAGGCGGCATCCCGCCTGTGAGCACCGACCGCCCAAAGGGCGCCGACCAGCGAGCGCACCATCGAATGGCAGAAGGCATCGGCCTGTACCACGCAGGTGATGGTACGACTGGGATCGTCCTGCCTGGCAACCGAGAGGAGCGTGAGGTTCCGGATGGTCGTGGCCCCCTCCCGGTGCTTGCAGAAGGCGGCGAAGTCACGGAGCCCGAGAAGACCGGCCGCAGCCGCGTCCATGGCCGCGACGTCGAGTCGCTCTCGCACGGGCGTCACCTGGCCGCGCAGCACCGGGTCGGGATGTGAGTCCGGATCCCACAGGCGATACACGTAGCGGCGCCACGTGGCCGAGAACCTGGCGTCGAATCCCTCCGGGGCCCGGCGTACCGTGCGCACGGCGACGTCCTCGGGCAGCACTCGTGCCAGCCGCTGAGCGAGGTGCGTGCCGTCGACCTCCTTCGGCAGGTCGACGTGGGCGACCTGCCCGCGAGCGTGGACGCCGGCGTCCGTGCGTCCGGCAACGGTCAGCCGGGCGGGCTCGTCGAGCCGCAGCACCATGGTGATCCAGTGCTCCAGCTCACCCTGCACGGTGCGCAGGCCCTCCTGCGTCGCCCAGCCGTGGAAGGCGGTGCCGTCGTAGGCGATGTCGAGGCGCCAGCGGCGGGTCACGGCATCCTCCGGTACAGCAGGTCGACGACGGGACGCCTGGCCGCGAGCCCGCGTGCCTCGAAACGGGTGACCGGCCGGTCGGGTGGGCGGGGAGCCCGGCCTCCGGGTGCATCGGCGTGTGCGTTCTCCAGCGCGGGCTCGGCGTCCAGCACCTCGCGCATCCATTCGGCGTAGTCGGGCCAGTCGGTGGCCAGCCGCCACAGGCCACCGGGGACGAGCCGTGTGGCCACGAGCGCGGCGAACGCGGGCGAGACGAGGCGGCGTTTGTGATGGCGGGTCTTGTGCCACGGATCGGGGAAGAAGGTCCACAACTCGGCCAGTGTGCCGACAGACACCAGCTGCTCGAGCCCTTGCACCCCGTCGGCCACCACCAGCCGCACGTTGTGCACCCGCGCATCGGCGAGTTTCAGCAGGGAACTGGCCACTGCGCGCTCGTAGACCTCGAAGGCCACCACGTTCATCGCCGGACGTGCCGCTGCCATCGCCACCAGAGAATCCCCGGTGCCCGAGCCGATCTCGACCACGAGCGGGGCCTCGCGTCCGAAGCGTTCGCGCCACTCGACCGTCGTCCCGGGTGCCACCGAGGTGCTCAATTCGCCGCGCGGGACCTCCACGATGTACTCGTCCGACAGCCGGGTCAGCGCCTGGCGCTGCGAGTCGTTCATACGCGGGCTCCTGCGCACGTACGAGACGATCGTCCGGCTCGGTGCAACCGGACGCGTTGGCTGTGGCATGCCTGCCAGCCTACTGGTGGGACGCCGCTCAGCCCTTCAGATGCTCCTGGGCGACGTTCGCCGGCATCAACTCGTAGCCGTGGAAACACCGGGTGAAGGTGCCGGTGCCGCGGGCTATGCCACGTAGGTCGATGGCGTACCGGCACAGCTCGCTCTGCGGGACGAGCGCCCGGACGACGCTGCGTCCCTCACCCACGGAGTCGGTGCCCTGCACCTGGCCGCGCCGGTTACCCAGATCGGTCATGACGGCGCCGAGGTATTCGTCCGCCACCTCGACGCCGATCTCGTCGAGAGGCTCCAGCAGTGCGACGGTGCTGGCCGAGGCCGCCTCCTTCAGGGCGAGGGCCCCGGCCGCCTGGAAGGCCATGTCGGACGAGTCCACCGAGTGCGCCTTGCCGTCGTAGAGAGTCACCTTGATGTCGACCATCGGATAGCCGGTGATCGTGCCGCGTTCCATCTGCGTCCTGACACCCTTCTCGACCGACGGGATGAACTGGCGCGGCACCGCTCCGCCGACGACCTTGTCGATGAACTCGAACCCGGCACCGCGCACGTTCGGCTCGATCCGGATGTCGCAGACGGCGTACTGCCCGTGGCCTCCGGACTGCTTGACATGGCGCCCGTGGGCGCTGGCCGGAGCCACGAACGTCTCACGAAGCGGTGTGTGGATCTGGTCGACCTGGATGTTGACGCCGTAGCGCTCCTTCAGGCGCGTCATCAGCAGGTCCTGGTGCGATTGACCTGTGGTCCACAGCAGCAGCTGGTCGGTGCCGGAGGCGCGCTCGATGCGCACGGTCGGGTCTTCCACCAGCAGGCGCTGCAACGCCCCGGCAAGTTTGTCCTCATCACCCCGGGTGGCGGCGCGTATGGCCGTCGGCAGCAGTGGTTCGGGCAGCGGCCACGGCTCGACGACCACGGGGGACGAGGCGTCGCTCAGTGTGTCCGCGGTCTCGGCCGTGGTGAGCTTGGCGACCATCACGATCTCCCCGGCGATGGCCTTGTCCTTGCTCGCCAGGTCGATGCCCGCGGGCGCCGACAGCAGGCCGACGCGCTCGGTGTCGTCCACCTGACGGCCCCGGCGCCCCGAGAGATGCACCGAGGCGTCGGGGCGGAGGGTGCCGTTGAACACGCGCACCATGGACAGGCGGCCCGCGTAGGGGTCGGAAGTGGTGCGGATGACCTCGGCGATGAGCGGCCCGTCGGCTTGTACGTCCGGGACGTCGACGGGGTCGTCCGCGGGTGTCGTGACCAGCGGTGGCTTCCAGCGCAGCGGTGTGGGGAACCCCCGGTCGATGACGCCGATGAGTTCCTCGGTGCCGACGCCGCTGGTGAGCACGGGGATCACCGGGTAGAACCGGCCGAGGTAGAGGGCCTTCATGAGATCCTGGACCACTTCGTCGACCGCCAGTTCGTCGCCGTCGAAGTAGCGTTCGAGCAGGTCGTCGTCCTCGGATTCGGTGATGATCGACTCCAGGTACTCGGTGCGGAACCCGTCGATCGCCTCGGTTTCGGCGTCGCTGGCCACGCGGGCGACGCGGCGTCCGGACGAGTAGTCGTGCACCTTGCGGCTCAGCAGCGACAGGCTCCCCACGATCTGGCCGTCGTCGTCGACGAACGGCATGTATGCGGGGTGGACGCCCTCGCCGAAGGCCTGCTGACATTCCTGGACGGTGGCCTCGAAACTGGCTCGCTCCGTGTCGAGCTTGGTCACCACGATCGCCCGGGGCGTGCCGACGCCGGCACACTCGGCCCACAGCAGCCTGGTGGTGATGTCGATGCCGTCCGCCGCGCTGATCACGAAGACGGCGGCGTCGGCGGCGCGCAGACCTGCGCGCAACTCGCCGACGAAATCGGGGTTGCCCGGGGCGTCGAGGAGATTGATGACGGTGCTGCCGTTGGTGATCGTGGCCAGGGTGAGGGCCGCGGCGCGCTCGGGATCGTCCTTCTCCCCGCGGTAGCCGGGCACGCGGGTGCGAATGAGGTTCTCGAACAACGTGGTCTTGCCCGATCCCGACGAACCGATCAGGACCACGTTGCGAAGGTCTGCGGGATCGGTTGCCTGGGGTGCTGATGTGCTCGCCTTTGAACTCATGAACCAACATTGCCCCCCTGTGCAGGGGTCTGCAAGGATTCCGGACATCTTCCGGACGCCTGCTCGTCACCCCGATTTGGTGCGGTCGGCCGTCGTCGACTAATCTGGACGGCGGTCGTTCCCGCGCGGGGTCTGTTCGCAGATCCCGGGTCCCAGGAAGAATGGGAACGCCTTTTTGTTCGTGTCCTCGCAAAATCAACTGGACGGAAGACAACCCGTGACTACGTATAGCCCAAAGCCTGGTGAGATCACCAGGGAGTGGCTCGTCATCGACGCCACCGATGTCGTGCTCGGCCGTCTGGCCACCACGATCGCCAAGCTGCTGCGTGGCAAGCACAAGGCGACCTTCGCCCCTCACATCGATGGTGGCGATTTCGTCGTGGTCGTGAACGCGTCGAAGGTTGCGCTGACCGGCAAGAAGACCACCGACTCGCTGCGCTACTCGGTGTCGGGCCGCCCGGGTGGCCTGCGCACGCGGACCGCGGGCGATCTCCGTGACGCGGACCCGCGCACCCTGGTCGAGAAGGCCGTGTGGGGCATGATGCCCAAGAACAAGCTGTCCCGCCAGCAGATGACCAAGCTCAAGGTGTACGCAGGTCCGGAGCACCCGCACTCCGCGCAGCGTCCGCAGCCCTACGAGATCACCCAGGTCGCGCAGTGAGCGCGCCGAACCGCGAGGAAGTGACCGTGTCCGAGACCCAGACCGACGAGACTGTCGTCGATACCCAGACCACCCCGTTCGTCGACGAGCAGAACCGCGAGATCGCCTACCGATCCGATTCCGCGGGTGCCACGCAGGTCGCCTCGACCTCGCGTCCGGCGGTCGTCGCCCCCGGCGTCGGCACCGGCCGCCGCAAGGAGGCCATCGCCCGCGTCCGGCTGGTGCCCGGCACCGGCAAGTGGTCGATCAACGGCCGCACCCTGGAGGAGTACTTCCCCAACAAGGTGCACCAGCAGTCGATCAACGAGCCCTTCGTGACCGCGGCCGTCGTCGACTCCTATGACGTCATCGCCCGCATCGTCGGCGGCGGTGTCACCGGCCAGGCCGGTGCGCTGAGGCTCGGCATCGCTCGTGCTCTCAACGCCATCGACACCGAGGCGAGCCGCCCGTCGCTGAAGAAGGCGGGTCTGCTGACCCGTGACGCTCGCGTCAAGGAGCGCAAGAAGGCCGGTCTCAAGAAGGCCCGCAAGGCTCCGCAGTACTCGAAGCGCTGACTCCCAGCGCTGTCCAGTAGACAGCAGCGACGCCCGTTCCCGCTCGTGGGAGCGGGCGTCGTCCGTTGTGGGACGAGCGCTACTCGAGTGGCGTGTCCTCAAGGCGATGGGTTCCGGTGGGATCGACGCGGTAACGGTAGCCGAGGGGGCTCGCCCAGTCGAAGACGCCCGGAGTGGGCTGACGCAGCTGCCAGCCGGCATGGGTCTTCGCGCGGTGTACGGTGCGCGTGAGCGGGCCGAGGTTACCGGGCCTGGTCTGGCCGGGCGGCCCGGCGAAGCAGTAGGGGATCGTGTGATCGAGGTCGCAGCCGCGTGCGGCCCGCGACGAGCCGGGGAATACCTCGACCGGGTTGCGCAGGACGACTGCCTCGCGGATGCGGTGGGGGATCTCGTACGAATCGGCCGGTGCCATACCGGCAAGGTCGATGACGGGCTGGATCTGGATGCGGTGGGTGGCCAGCACGTCCCTGAGGAGCCCGACGGGGATCGCGCCGAGGGTCTCCTCGCGGGCGATGCCCTGGCCCGAGGCGAGAGCCTGCGGAGTGGTGTGGACGTAGACCTTCGCACGGGGGAGCAGCTTGTCTACGTCGGGGTCGTCGCCGTGCAGCAGAGCGAGGGCCCGGGCGGGGAAGGCAAGGAGTCCGAGGGCCCTGGCGCGTCGTTGGTCGAGTGGCGAGGTGTCGCCGCGGTCGGCGTAGGCCGCGGCGATGCGGTCGACGGTGTCGTCGAGGTAGCGGGCGTCGGCGGCGTCGATACGCGCCCAGACCTCGTTGGTGAGGTCTGGATCGCACGGTCCGATCCAGACGCGGCGCCGGTCTTTCGCGGCCGCGATCTGTTGGGCGGCGAGTTGTGGTGCGGCGATCGAGCACAAACCGTCGACGAGCTTGTGGAGCCGTGCTTGCGTCCAGCCACCGATGGGACGGTCGGCCAGTTGCCGATCGACCCACGCGGCCTCGTGCGCTGTGAGTTCGCTGCACCAGCGGGTGAGCTGACGGGCTGTCCAGGCGGGAACGTCCAGGGTCTGTGCTTGTCGCCACACGGTGGGGAAACGGTGGCGCAGGGTGTGAGCGTCGGCCAGCAGGGCCTGGCAGGCTCTTGCCGAGGTGCTCAGCCTGGCCGCGACCTCGAGATGGGCGTACCGAGGGATGGGCGGCACCCCGTCGTCGGTGCTGTCGATGGGGGCCTCGTCGGCGGGCATGGTGTCGGCGAACACCTGGCACAACTCGGCTGCGGCCGCGAGCCGGTCGGCCTCGGCCTGCCGTACCGCGCGATCGGCGGCCGCGAGGTGTTCCACTGCAGCCCGGCGGCGCTCGCACATGGGGCTGCGGTCGTCCGGCACCCATTCACCCAACCAATCGAACATGTGTACGATTCTAGAGGTCGGCTGTGACACTTCGGGCCGGAAGTCGCGACCTGTGGGAAACATTGATCGCGGCTTCGTGTCCGCCGGAGCGATCGGGCCGCATCGCCCCGATCGCAGTGCTCCGGAGCTGACGCTAGGCTCTGTGCCCATGGCACGACTCTTCGGAACCGACGGCGTGCGTGGCGTCGCCAATGACGACTTGACCGCTGAACTCGCGATGGAGCTGGCGGTGGCCGCTGCCCACGTGCTGGGCGAAGCCGGCGCGTTCGATGACAGACGACCGTTCGCACTCGTCGGCCGCGACACCCGCATCTCGGGCGAGTTCCTCGAAGCCGCGGTGGACGCGGGGCTCGCGAGCGCCGGTGTGGACGTCGTCGATGTCGGTGTCGTCCCCACCCCTGGTCTGGCCCATCTCGTCAACGCACAGGGCGCCGACCTCGGAGTCATGCTGTCGGCTTCCCACAACCCGATGCCCGACAACGGCATCAAGTTCTTCCAGCGTGGTGGGGTCAAGCTGGACGACGACATCGAGGACGCCATCGAGCAGCGCCTGAACGAACCGTGGCGTCACCCGACGGGCGCCGCGGTGGGCCGTATCTCCAGGGACGACGGCACCTTGCTGCACCGCTACATCGACTATCTGGTGGCCAGTCTTGAGGGGGTCCGTCTCGACGGGCTGAAGATCGTCGTCGACGCCGCGAACGGAGCGGCATCCCTCACCGCCGTCCCCGCCTTCGAGGCCAGCGGCGCCACTGTGATCGGGACGAACGACACTCCCAACGGGCTCAACATCAACGACAACTGCGGGTCGACCCACATCGAGGGGTTGCAGACGGCCGTGGTCGCACACGGAGCCGATCTGGGGATCGGCCTCGACGGTGACGCCGATCGATGTCTGGCGGTCGATGCGTCCGGGGAGATCGTCGACGGTGATCAGATCATGGCGATCCTCGCCCTGTATCTGCAGTCACAGGGCAGGTTGCACAGCAACACGCTGGTCGCGACGATCATGAGCAACCTCGGGCTGATCAACGCGATGAAACACCACGGCATCAAGGTCGACCAGACGCGCGTCGGCGACCGCTACGTGCTGGAGGCGATGGCCGAGAACGGCTTCAGCCTCGGGGGGGAGCAGTCGGGACACGTCATCATCAGCGAGTACGCCAACACCGGCGACGGGGTGCTCACGGGTCTGCATCTCGCTGGCTGCATGGCGTCGTCCGGACGGTCGATAGCCGACCTCGCGTCCGTGATGACGACCCTGCCCCAGGTGATGATCAACGTTCCCGACGTCGACAAGATGCGCGCCGGCATCGATCCCGAGATCACCCAGGCGGTCACGGCGGCCAACCGCGAGCTCGGCGAGGGCGGACGAGTCGTCCTGCGCCCGTCGGGAACCGAGCCCCTCGTGCGGGTGATGGTGGAGGCCGTGACGCAGGAAAAGGCGCAGCACGTCGCCGAGGAACTCGCGGCGATCGTCGCCAGGCGTCTGGCCCGCTGAGGTCTGCGGCGGCGGGTCAGATCTTGCGGATCTGCACGCTGTGGATGACGTGGTTCGCGCACTTGCGCAGGATCACGGTGGCCCGGTCCTTCGTGGGCTCGATGTTGTGCACGAGGTTCGGGGCGTTGATGGTGTCCCACACGTGCCCGCCGGCCTCGACGGCCTCGTCGTCGGTCATACGTGCGTATGCGCGGAAGTAGCTGTCGGGGTCGCGGAACGCGGTGTCGCGCAGGGCGAGGAAACGCGTGATGAACCAGTCGCGGATGGCTGCGGCATCGGCGTCCACGTACACGGAGAAGTCGAAGAAGTCGCTGACCGCGAGCCCCGCGCCCCCCGGACGGGCCACGTGGGCAGGCTGCAGCACGTTGAGGCCCTCGACGATGAGGATGTCGGGCCTCTCGATGGTCAGCAGCTTGTCGGGGACGATGTCGTAGATGACGTGAGAGTACGTCGGTGCGGTGACGGTCGCGGCACCGGACTTGACCGCGACGACGAAGTCGAGGAGAGCCCGCCGGTCGTAGCTCTCGGGGAAGCCCTTCTTGTCGAGGATGCCACGTTCGATCAGGACGGCGTTGGGATACAGGAACCCGTCGGTGGTGATGAGTTCGACCTTCGGGTTGCCCGGGGTGCGGCGGAGGAGCTCTTGCAGCAGGCGGGCCGTGGTGGACTTGCCGACCGCGACCGAGCCCGCCACGCCGATCACGAAAGGGGTGGGGCTCGGGGAGATGTGGAGGAAGTCGTTCGACTCGGCGTACAGCTGGTCGTGGTGCATCCGATGGAGGTGGATGAGCTGAGTCAACGGCAGGTAGACCTCGGCGACGTCGCGCTCGTCGGTGGGATCGCCAAGGCCGCGTAGCCGATTGACCGTTGTGCTGTCGAGGCGGATGTGCCCGTCCCGCGCCAGGTCTGCCCAGTCCTGCCTGGCCAGAGTTACCCAGGGGCTGCTCACAGCCGGTCTCCTTCCCCCGTTTTCCCCCGTTCGCTCGCCATAGCCTAGCGGGGAGTCACATGCGGTCCCAATGCGGTTGCCGGGCAGGTGACCAGTCGCCCAAGCTACGCTGGCTCGCACGTGCGCGGCGCGGTTCGGAAGACATCGTGAGGCATGGATAGGGTGGGAGCATGTGCGGAATCATCGGATACGTCGGGCCGCAGGACGCGCAGCAGGTCATCATCGACGGCCTGCGGCGCATGGAATACCGCGGTTACGACTCCGCCGGCATCGCCGTCGTGGCGGGCGGACGGCTCTCGACCGCCAAGAAGGCCGGCAAGCTGACGAACCTCGAGGCGGTGCTCGCCTCGGCGCCGCTGCCCGCGTCCAACCAGGGGATCGGACACACCCGCTGGGCCACCCACGGCGCTCCCACGGACGTGAACGCCCATCCGCATGTGTCGAACGACGGCCGCGTGGCCCTCGTCCACAACGGGATCATCGAGAACTTCGCCGAGTTGCGCGCCGAACTCGAGGCGGAGGGCACCACCTTCGTCAGTGAGACCGACACCGAGGTTGCGGCGCACCTGCTCGCCCGCGAACTGCGGTCGGTGCCCCTGCTCGAAGCGATGTGCGCGCTGGCCAACCGGCTCCGGGGCGCCTTCACCCTCGTGGCGGTGGACGCCCAGGATCCCGAGCACGTGGTGGCCGCCCGTCGCAATTCGCCGCTGGTGGTCGGGGTCGGCAACGGCGAGAACTTCCTCGCCTCCGACGTGCTGGCGTTCATCGCGCACACCCGCGACGTGATCGAGCTCGGCCAGGACGAGGCGGTGCTCATCAGCCGCGACGAGATCACCGTGGTGAACTTCGACGGCACCCCCGCGCACACCCGCCGCTATCACGTCGACTGGGACACCTCGGCCGCTGAGAAGGGCGGCTTCGACTGGTTCATGCGCAAGGAGATCTTCGAGCAGCCCCAGGCGATCGCCGACACCCTGCTCGGCCGGTACAACAACCGCGGGGAACTCGTCCTCGACGAGATGCGCTCGATCTCGCAGGAGGATCTGCGCCGCGTCAACAAGATCGTCATCGTGGCCTGTGGCACCGCCTACTACGCCGGGATGGTCGCCAAGTACGCGATCGAGCACTGGACGAGGGTGCCCTGCGAGGTCGAGGTGGCCTCGGAGTTCCGCTACCGCGACCCCATCATCGACCCGCTCACCCTGTGCGTGACGATCAGTCAGTCGGGCGAGACGGCCGACACACTCATGGCCATCCGGCATGCGCGGGTGCAGGGCGCCAAGGTGATCGCGATCTGCAACACCAACGGCGCCACCATCCCGCGGGAGTCCGACGCGGTCATCTACACCCACGCCGGTCCGGAGATCGGTGTGGCCTCGACGAAGGGCTTCCTCACACAGGTGGCCGCCTGTTACCTCCTGGGGCTGTACCTCGCGCAGGTGCGGGGCATGAAGTACGCGGACGAGATCCGTGCGGTCACCGACGAGCTGGGACGCACCCCGCAGATGATCCAGCAGCTGCTCGACAACGCCCAGCAGGTCTACGACCTCGCGCGCGACCTGTCGTCGATCAACGACTTCATCTTCCTCGGCCGCCACGTCGGCTACCCGGTGGCGCTCGAGGGCGCGCTCAAGCTCAAGGAGATCGCCTACCAGCACGCGGAGGGCTTCGCGGCCGGTGAACTCAAGCACGGGCCGATCGCGATCATCGAGCCCGGCATGCCGGTGTTCGTCATCGTCCCCCCGCAGGGGCGTGATCAGCTGCACGACAAGGTCGTCAGCAACATCCAGGAGGTTCGGGCGCGCGGTGCTCGGACGATCGTCCTCGTCGAGGAGGACGATGCGGACGTGGAGGCCTACTCGAACGTGATCATCCGGCTTCCACGGGTGTCGACGCTGTTGCAGCCGCTCGTGGCGGCCGTGCCGCTGCAGCTGTTCGCCTGTGAACTGGCCACCCTGCTGGGTCACGACGTCGACCAGCCGAGGAACCTGGCGAAGTCCGTCACGGTGGAGTGAGGCGATGATCGTCGGGATCGGCGTCGACATCTGCCAGGTCGACCGGGTCGAGGCGATGTTGCGCCGGCGCCCCGGCATGCTCGGGCGCTTGTTCACCGATCAGGAGGCCCATCGCCCCGACGGCACACTGCGGACCCCCGCGTCCCTGGCCGCGAGGTTCGCGGCAAAAGAGGCCCTTGCCAAGGCACTGGGCTCCCCGGGCGGTATGGTCTGGGTGGACGCCGAGGTTCACTCCGGACCGGACGGGCGGCCGGTGTTCGAGACGAGGGGCACCGTTGCCGCGCTGATGGAGCGGCTGGGGGTCCGTCGGATCCAGCTCTCGCTGAGCCACGAGGCCGGCATGGCGGCGGCCTTCGTCGTATGTGAAGGGGAATCATGATCGGGGTGCACAGCGCTCAGGTGATCCGCGAGGCGGAAGACAGGTTCTTCGAGGAGAACCCTGGCGCCGACCTCATGCAGATCGCGGCCCGGGCGGTCAGCGACCGGGCGCGCGAGATGGCCCCGACAGGGGTGACTCTGGTCGTCGTCGGGCCTGGGAACAACGGCGGTGATGGGCTGTTCGCAGCTCGCAACCTCGCCGCGGCAGGGCGTCCCGCGGTGGCCTGGCTGGTGACCGGCCAGGCGCATCCGCAGGCCGTCATCGCCGCCCGTCAGGTGGGCGTCAAGTTCGTCGACTCGAGCACGGCGATGCACATGCTGCCCGACGTGATGCTCGTCATCGACGCCGTACTCGGCATCGGCGGGCGGCCCGGGTTGTTCCCCGTCGTCGAACGGTTCGCGACGGCCTGTGACGACCTGTGTATCCCGGTGCTGTCGGTCGACGTGCCCTCCGGCCTGTCGACCGACGAGGTGACCCCCACCGCGACCTCCTTCCGTGCCGCGCACACCGTCACGTTCGCCGCGCCCAAGCTGTGTCATGTCGGCGAGCCCGCGGCCGAGCGTTGCGGGTCGGTCGAAGTGATCGACGTCGGCCTGTCGTTGCCCGAGCCCGATGTGCGACGGTTGGACGAGGTCGACATCGCCCGCTGGTGGCCCTGGCCGACCGCCGTCGACGACAAGTACTCACGCGGGGTGCTGGGCATCGACACCGGCTCCGAGCGTTATCCGGGTGCCGCCGTGCTCTCGACGACCGGCGCACTGAACGCGGGCACGGGGATGATCCGTTTCGTGGGGCCGGAGCGTGCGGCGAACCTGATCCTCGACGCCATGCCCTCGGTGACGATCGGTCCCGGCCGCGTCGAGGCCTGGCTCATGGGCTGCGGCTGGGGCAAGCAGGATCGCGACGCCCATGCCGCGCGCCTCCAGGCGGCTCTCGAATCAGGGCTGCCCGCGGTGGTCGACGCGGACGCCCTCGAGCACCTGCCCAAGACCGTGCCGGACGGCTGGCTGCTGACGCCGCACGCAGGCGAGCTGGCCGCGATGCTCGGCGTCCACCGGCGCGTCGTCGAGGTCGATCCGATCCGACACGCACGGCAGGCGGCGGCGCGGTGGAACACGGCCGTTCTGCTCAAGGGGGCCACCCAGTACGTGGTGGAACCGTCCGGACGGGTGACGATCGCGGTTCCCGGGCCGGCATGGACGGCGCAGGCCGGATCGGGTGACGTCCTCGCGGGGATCTGCGGGATGCTGCTCGCGGCCGGGCTTCCCGCCTGGCAGGCGGGGGCACTGGGCGCCTCGGTGCAGGCCATGGCAGCGGCACACAAGCCTGGGCCGTTCCCTCCGGCCGTCATCGCACGCACACTGCCCGAAGTGCTCGGTGGGCTGTGGACGACCCTGCGGAGCCGGGCGTTCGTGCTTCCGGTGGAGCAGTAGGAATCAGGCGATGCGGGCGCCGACACTGGCGCCCAACTCGATGGCCGTCTCGTAGTGACCGATCAGCTCGTCGCAGAGCTTCGGCCACGTGCGGTCCTCGACGCGAACCCTGGCCGTGTGCCCGAACGCGGCCCGCTTGTACCCGTCGCCGACCAGATCGACCACGTACTGCCGCATCATCGACAGGTCGCCGGGGGTGTACAGCCAGCCGTTGTGTGACGGTGCGACGAGGTCTATCGGGCCACCCCGGCGCGGGGCGATCGTCGGCAGCCCGCAGGCCTGCGCCTCCTGGATCGCCTGGCCGAAGGTCTCCAACTCACCGGGGTGGACGAACAGGTCGACGCTCGCCAGGTGCCGGGGCAGATCGTCCCCGCGCCGCATGCCGACGAAGATCGCGTGGGGCAGTTGGCCCTCGACCTCGGCGCGAGCGGGGCCGTCCCCGATGATCACCATGCGGGTGCCCGGGATGTTGCTGAGCACCGCCAGGTCTCCCACCTGCTTCTCGGATCCCAGACGGCCCATGTAGCCGATGACGACCTCGCCGTTCGGCGCCCAGGAGTCGTGCAGCGCCTGGTCACGCTTCGACGGGCTGAACCGCTCGACGTCGACCCCGCGTCCCCACACCCCGACGCGCGAGAATCCCTGCTCGATGAGCTGGTCACGCGTGTAGCTCGACGGGGCGAGATTGATCGTGGCCATGTTGTGGAGCTTGCGCAGGTGGTGCCAGACGAGTGGTTCGGCGGCGGCGTAGCCGTACTGGACCGCGTACTGGGGCACCTCCGTCTGGTAGAGCGCGACGCTCGGCAGCCCGAGCTCGGCGGCCGCGAGGATTCCCTTGGAACCGAGCACCACGGGTGCCGCAAGATGCACGACGTCGGGCCCGAACTCTGCCAGGTGCTTCTCCACCTGGGCGGTCAGTGTCGCCGACAGGCGCATGTCGGGATACCAGGGCAGGGTGACCGAGGCCGTCGGGACGATGGGGAAGCCCGCGTAGGTCTCGGGCAGGCCACCCGGATGGTTGGGGGCGATGACCATGGCCTCGTTGCCGGTGCGCCGCAGGTGCTCGAGCACTCGGAGGACCGAGTTGGTGACCCCGTTGACCGAAGGCAGGAATGATTCCGTCACAAATGCAACGCGCACAGCCCCATGCTACGACCCCCGCGCGGACGAGGAGCTTTCCGCAAACGGGTCAGACGGGGAACGATGGGTGAACTTCTGGGAAAGTGACCCATTCACGCGAACCTGTAGGACGAGGCCCGTCTTGGGGCGATCCGCCCCCATCGCCTCGGCACCGGCATTGTGGTGCCTCTCGGGGTCACGAACCCCATGGCCGTGCCATCGCCGATTCGGACGACAAGGCGATCATCGCCCCGCCTCGCCAGGCCCGCTCGTCGCGCCCCGCACACGGTCCGAGGAAGGGACATCGGCACACACGATTGGGACGCCACGTTACACCGGCGTAAACTCGGCTGCCGTGACTGAGCAGGAGGGGCAGGCGGCGGGGGAGCCGACACTCCGGATCGCGGGGATCGGCGACGCCCCGTCGATGCTCCGCATCATCCGTGAGGCCTTCAGCGCTCGTCCCTCGCTGGACCCTCCGGCCGACGCATTCGGCGACGATCTCGCCGCGATCGCCGACCGGCTGGCGTCGCAGGTGGGCATCATCGCTTCCGTCGGCGGACGCGATGCTGGCTGCCTGTTCCTGTCGAGCCACGAGGACGGCGTCGGCATGCTGCACCGGGTCAGCGTCCTTCCCGATCAGCGCCAGCACGGCGTGGCCGCCGAGATGGTGCGTGCCGCGGCCCACGTGGCGCTCGACCTCGGCCTGCGCCGGATCCGGCTGATCGCACGCCGCGAGCTGCCGCAGATGGTTGCCTGGTGGGGCAAACACGGCTTCACGGTGGTCGACGAGCTCGACGAGCACCGCTACGTGTTGAGCACGGAACTGCCGGTGCGGGTCGTCGTGCCGACGGCCGATGACATGCGGCTCCTCGGGGTCCGTCTGGCCCGACTGATGCGCGCCGGCGACCTGGTCGTCGCCAGCGGTGAGTTGGGCGCCGGCAAGACCACCCTCACACAGGGCCTCGGCGAGGGCCTCGGCGTCGAGGGCCCGATCACCTCGCCCACATTCGTGCTCAGCCGCATTCACCCGGCGAGAAACGGTGGCCCCGCCCTGGTGCACGTGGACGCCTACCGGCTGGGCTCGGCGGCCGAACTCGAGGACATCGACCTGGATTCGTCCCTGGCCGAGACCATCACCATCGTCGAATGGGGCGAGGGCCTGGCCGAGGGACTGTCGGACGACCGGCTGGAGATCGAGATCGACCGCAGCGGGGATGTCGCCGACGACACTCGCACGGTTCTGCTGCGCGGCGTCGGTGAGCGCTGGCAAGGTGTTGATCTACAGGCTCTCGTACCCGATCAGGAGGCCCTGTGACGATCCCATCCGGTTGGACGCTGGCCATCGACACCGCGACCGGCATCAACGTCGGCCTGGCCCACGGAGGACAGCCGGTTGCCGCCCGATCCGAGGAGTCGTCCCGCAAGCATGTCGAGCTCCTGCAGCCGATGGTGGACGCGCTCCTCGCCGACGCCGGGGTCGTTCTCGGCGACCTGGACCGGATCGTGGTGGGCGTCGGGCCAGGGCCGTTCACCGGGCTCAGGATCGGCATCGTGACCGCCCGCACCCTCGGCTTCGTCACAGGCGTGCCGGTCCGCGGGGCCTGCACCCTGGACGCCATCGCCCTGCGCTGGTTCGCGGGCGGCGACTTCGCTCCGCCGCCCCCCGGCTCCGACGTCGTCGTCGCCACCGACGCCCGGCGCCACGAGTTGTACTGGGCGCGGTACGCCCCCTCGGGGGAACGCCTCGGTGCGCCCGAGGTGAGTGCTCCCGCGGATCTTCCCAACCTGCCCACCGCCGGTCCCGGCGTCGGTGCCGCGCCCACCCTCGACGCGGCGCTGCTGGCCGCCCGGATCGACGACCTGCCCGACGTGGGGCTGGAACCTCTCTACCTGCGCAAACCCGACGCGGAGCTGCCGCGTACCCGCAAGTCGGCCCTCGCCGGCGGACGCCTGCTGGCCCTGCCCACACCACCAACGCTGCCGAGGTGAACAGATGCTGATCTCCGCCGTCACCACCGCCGACCTGCCCGCACTGGTCGCCCTTGAGGAATCCGGGTTCGACAAGGGCGAGCGCTGGTCCATGGAGTCATGGCGTGCCGAGCTGGACGCGCCCGACCGCCTGGTGGTCATGAGCCACTCGATGGGCCGGGTCGAGGCCGCCGCGTCCTTCCGTGTGGTCGGCGACACCGCCGAGTTACTGAGAATCGTCGTCGCCCCCGAGTGCCGTCGCCGCGGGGCGGCCGGGCGTCTGCTGCAACTCGGGCTGGAATGGGCCGAGGCGGCCGGCGCCGATCGGATGCTGCTCGAGGTGCGCGACGACAACTCGCCGGCGCTCGCCCTCTACCGCCGGGCCGGGTTCGAGCCGATCGCCCGCCGCCAGAACTACTATCCGGGACACGACGCCGTGGTGATGGAGTTGGAACTCCGCCCGTGCGCGGCCGTGGGCCCCGGTGTTTGGGATGTGGCCTGAGTGAGTGGTCCCTTGGTGTTGGGCATCGAGTCCAGCTGCGACGAGACCGGCGTCGGAATCGTCCGGGGCACCGGCGAACTGCTCGCCAACGAGGTGGCCAGTTCGGTCGACCTGCATGCCCGGTTCGGTGGCGTGGTCCCCGAGGTCGCGTCCCGTGCCCATCTCGAGGCCATGGTGCCCACACTGGAACGCGCCCTGGCGAAGGCCGACGTCGATCTCACCGAGGTGGATGCCATCGCGGTGACCGCCGGGCCGGGTCTCATGGGATCGCTGGTCGTGGGGCTGGCAGCCGCGAAGGCTCTCGCGGCGTCCCTGCACAAACCGCTATACGGGCTCAACCACCTGGTGGGCCATGTGGGCGTGGACATGATCGAGCACGGCCCGCTCCCCGATCCGGTGCTCGCCCTGCTCGTGTCGGGCGGACACTCCCAGCTGCTGCTCGTCCGCGACATCGCCTCCGACATCACCGAGGTGGGGACGACCATCGACGACGCGGCAGGCGAGGCGTACGACAAGGTGGCCCGGCTGCTCGGCCTGCCCTACCCCGGCGGCCCCGTGATCGACCGGCTGGCCCAGCAAGGCGACCCTGCCGCGATCGCGTTCCCGCGCGGCCTGACCGCCCGGCACGATCTCGAACGACACCGCTTCGACTATTCCTTCTCGGGGCTCAAGACCGCGGTCGCACGGTACGTCGAGCAGGCCGAGGTCGACGGGCGCCCCATCAGCGTCCCCGATGTCGCCGCGTCCTTCCAGGAGGCGGTCGCCGACGTGCTGACCGCCAAGGCGATCGACGCGTGCCGGCACTTCGGGGTGGATCACATCGTCCTCGGCGGCGGGGTCGCCGCGAACTCGCGTCTTCGGGGGCTCATGGCCGAACGGGCGGACGACGCCGGTGTCGTGCTGCGCCGTCCACGTCCGGGCCTGTGCACCGACAACGGAGTCATGATCGCGGTGCTCGGTGCCGCAGTCGTCGAGGCCGGCCGTGATCCCAGCGACCCAGGTATCTCCGCGGACTCCGGTATGCCCGTCATGCGGGTGCTGGCCTGACCACTAGGCTGTTGTCACGCATACGAGCGAGGAGGCCCAGCATGTTCGACTTCAGCGGTCTGGTCGCGGTCATCACGGGGGCATCAAGCGGGCTCGGGGTGCAGTTCGCGAGGGCGCTCGCGGCTCAGGGTGCGAACCTGGTCCTGCTCGCCCGGAGGGTCCCGAAGCTCCAGGCGGTGGCCGACGAGGTGCGCGACATGTTCGGCGTCGAGGTGCTGCCGGTGGGTTGCGACGTCACGAATCTCGACCAGGTACGGGCCGCCGTCGATGCCGTGGACGCACGGTTCGGGCGTGCGGACATCCTGGTCAACAACGCGGGCACCGGCGGAGTCGCCCCTGCCCTCGACATGACCGACGAGCAGTGGGACGCCGACATCGCCCTCGACCTGACCGCCACCTTCCGAGTCACCCGCGAGTTCATGAACCGGCTCATCAAACGCTCCGACTGCGGCAGGGTCATCAACATCTCGTCCATGTACGGGCTGGTCGGCAACACGACCATACCGACGTCGGCCTACCACGCGGCCAAGGGTGGTGTGGTCAACCTGACGCGGGCCCTGGCAGCCGAGTGGGCGAAGGACAGCGTGACCGTCAACTGCATCTGCCCGGGATATTTCGAGACCGAGCTCACCGCCGAGGCCCTGAAGACCCCCGAGTTCCAGGAGTACGTCAAGCAGTGGGTGCCGCTGGGTCGCCAGGGAAAGGCCGGTGAGCTCAACACCGCGCTGCTGTTCCTCGCATCCCCCGAGTCCAGCTACGTGACCGGCACGAGCGTCGTCGTCGACGGCGGATACACCTGCGTCTGACCTGTGTCGTACAGCCCCGAACTGACCACGCTGGGTTTCGTCCTGTCGCCCGACCGGCGGCGGGTGCTCATGGTGCATCGCATCGGCCGGGCGGACGACGAGCAACTTGGCAAATGGAACGGCCTGGGCGGCAAGGTCGAGCGCGACGAGGACATCTGGACCGGTATGGCGCGCGAACTGCGCGAGGAGGCCGGCATCGAGGTGGTGTCGATGCGTCTGCGTGGCACGGTCAGCTGGCCCGGGTTCCACACCGACGGGTCGGACGTCCTCGGATTCGTCTTCGTGGTGGACGAGTGGACCGGCGATGTGCCCGAGCACAACGTCGAGGGCCCGCTGGCGTGGCAGCCGATCACGGCGCTGGCCGACCTACCGATGTGGGAGGGGGATCGCTACTTCCTGCCGCAGGTCTTCGACCCGGGCGTCGAGCAGTTCCATCTCGTCATCCCCTACCAGGGCGGACGTCCCCTCGGCTGGCACGGGACGATCAGGTGAGGCATCCGCTGTCGGCCGGTCAGGGGGCCGCGGCGCTCACCGCTGCGATGGCCGAGGACGATCCGGACTCGCTCGCGGCCGGAGCCCGCCTGCGCCGCGACTTCCCTGCGGAACTGGCTGCCGCGGCGCTCAGCCAGGCGTCGTTGCGGCGACGGGCCCGGGCAAAGTTCGGTGAGGCCGCGGGCGAGATGCTGTTCACGCCCGACGGGCTGGAGCAGGCGTCCCGGCCCGAGGTGGCGGCGTGGCGGGCCCGCAGGTTCGCGGAGGCCGGTGTGAGCCGCATCGTCGACCTGGGCTGTGGCATCGGTGCCGACGCGCTCGCCCTGGCGCATGCCGGGCTCGGGGTGGTAGCCGTCGAGCGCGATCCGGCGACCGCGGCCGTCGCGTCCGCCAACCTGGAGGGCACAGGGGCCACGGTGGTCGTGGCGGACGCGACCGAGGCCGCGTCCGATCTGCTCGGGCCCGGGACGGCTGTGTTCTGCGATCCCGCGAGACGCACCGGTCGGGGTCGGAGTTGGCGCGTCGAGGACTTCAGTCCGCCGTGGTCGTTCGTGTGCGGGCTGCTGGACGGGCGGCATGTGGCATGCGTCAAACTCGGGCCCGGTCTTCCGCGCGAGCTCGTTCCCGACGATGTCGAGGCCTGCTGGGTCTCCCATCGGGGCGATGTCGTCGAGGCGGGGCTGTGGCGCCTGCCGGGTGGCACGGCCGCGAGCGTGGCGGAGCTGCTGCCCTCCGGCGACCGTGTCGAAGGGACGGGACGGCGTCTGCCGGTCGCGGCACCCGGGCGGTACATCCTGGAACCCGATGGGGCGGTGATACGGGCGCGGGCAGTGGGCGACATCGTCCCGGGGGCCTGGTTGCTCGACGCCGAAGTCGCCTACCTCTCCACGGACGAGCCGGTGGTGACGCCTTTCGCGTCCGTCTTCGAAGTGCTGGAGACCATGGACACCAATGAGCGGACACTGCGTACCTGGGTTCGTGAGCATCACATCGGGACGTTGGAGATCAAGAAGAGAGCCCTCGATCTCGATCCGGCCGCCCTGCGGCGCCGGCTGCGGCCGGCCGGGCCTCATCAGGCGACTCTGATCCTCGCCCGCACGGTGCACGGGGCTCGTGCCTTCGTCGTCCGGCGGGTCTGAGGGACAAACCGCGAGAAAATCTGACGCTCGTTAGGCTGATCGGGGTTCGGCGGGCCGATATTTCGATCCGCCGTCAGATTCTCTTGTGGATAGCCGATAAATCCCGGATCGCCCCTGTGGATAACCCCTGCCGAGGACGATCTGCACCCGACAGTTGGGTTGTGGATGAGGAATTGTGGCATCGGCTTCGCGAAGAAGGGGTTCTGGTGCGCCGCAAGGCAGGGAGGCTCAGGGCGTCGCTCGATCACGCAGCCAGCGCAGGTCTGCTCAAGTCCGTGTTGCCGGGGGTGATGGTCGCCGCGGAGACCGACATCACGTGGCAGGTCCGGGCCCTGGCGGCCTGCGCCTATGCCGACGACGCTGTCATCACCGGCGAGGCGGCGGCAGCTCTGGGGTACTGGCACCGATGCATGGTGCACGAAGTGACGGCTTTTCACAGGAACGCCGTGGGCAGCGGCAATGCTGTGCGCTGGCACCGGCGGGCTGTACCGCCGGAGTGGATCGTCCGTCGAGGGACACTCAGGTTCGCGCACCCTGCCTACGCTGCGGTCGACCTCGCGGGTTCCGGTGCGTCCTCCGCCATCGACGAGGCCCTGCGCTCGGGTTGTCAGTTGACGCAACTGTGGGAGGCGTTCGCGGCGATGCCCGGCCGCCGCGGAAACAGTGAACGACGGGCACTTCTGCTGGATTCGCGCGACGAACCGTGGAGTGAGGCCGAGCGGCTCGCGCACCGGATCCTGCGCCGGGCGAACCTCGAGGGCTGGCAGACCAATGTGCGTGTGGGGGACTACTTCCTGGATATCGCATGGAAGCGCAAACGGGTCTGCCTGGAGGTCGATGGATTCGAGTATCACGGTGGACGTGCAGGGTTCGAGGCGGACCGGTTGCGTGACCAAGTGCTGGCCTCGTTGGGCTGGGTCGTGGTCCGTGTCACCTGGGCGCAGTTGCAGTCCGATCCCGAAGGGTTTCTGCGGCGTCTGCGCGGGGTTCTGCGCAAGCGGCGGAGGCCGATGGCAGCATGACGTCGCGGCCTTGGCACTCAGGTTGTGTGAGTGCCAAGGCGGGGCTAATGTGATTCCTGGCACTCGAATGCGTCGGGTGCCAACGACGGAACGGCCCCGCGACGACGTCCCGTTCGTTTTCGAAGTTGAACACCTCTGGACAACAAGAAAGGGGTTTGACGTGGCAACCACGATCAAGCCGCTCGAGGACCGCGTCCTCGTCGAACCGCTCGAGGCCGAGACCACCACCGCTTCGGGCCTGGTCATCCCCGATACCGCCAAGGAGAAGCCGCAGGAGGGCAAGGTCATCGCCGCCGGCCCCGGCCGCGTGGACGACAAGGGCGTTCGTGTGCCCATGGACGTCAAGGATGGCGACGTGATCATCTTCAGCAAGTACGGTGGCACCGAGGTCCGTTACGACGGCAGGGACCTTCTGCTGCTCAACGCGCGCGACATCCTCGCCGTCGTCGAGAAGTGAGGCATTGATACCTCATGGCCAAGGAACTCCTGTTCGATGAGGATGCTCGTCGCTCCCTCGAGCGCGGCGTGGACACCCTCGCCAACACCGTCAAGGTGACGCTCGGCCCCAAGGGCCGCTACGTCGTCCTCGACAAGAAGTACGGTGCGCCGACCATCACGAACGACGGTGTGACCGTCGCGAAGGATGTCGAGCTCGCCGATCCGTACGAGAACCTCGGTGCCCAGCTCGCCAAGGAGGTCGCGACCAAGACCAACGACGTGGCGGGTGACGGAACGACCACCGCCACCGTGCTGGCGCAGGCCCTGGTGCACGAGGGCCTGCGGGCCGTCGCTTCCGGCGCCAACCCCGTGGGTCTCAAGCGCGGCATCGACAAGGCCGTTGAGGCGATCACCACCGAGTTGCGTTCCGTGGCTCGCGAGGTCGACAGCGCCGACGACATGGCGAATGTCGCGACGATCAGCTCGCGGGACGAGGAGATCGGCGGCATCATCGCCCAGGCCTTCGACAAGGTCGGCAAGGACGGCGTCATCACCGTCGAGGAGTCGAACACGTTCGGCACCGAGCTCGACTTCACCGAGGGCATGCAGTTCGACAAGGGCTACATCTCGGGCTACTTCGTGACCGATCAGGACCGCCTGGAGGCCGTCCTCGACGATCCGTACATCCTGATCAACCAGGGCAAGATCAGCAACATGAACGAGCTGCTGCCGATCCTCGAGAAGGTCATCGCGGCGCACGGCCAGCTGGTCATCATCGCCGAGGACGTCGACGGCGAGGCTCTGTCGACGCTCGTGGTCAACAAGATCCGCGGCACCTTCACCTCCGTCGCCGTCAAGGCTCCGGCCTTCGGCGATCGTCGCAAGGCCATCCTTCAGGACATCGCGATCCTCACCGGCGGCCAGGTGGTCGCCCCCGAGATCGGCCTGAAGCTCGATCAGGTCGGGCTGGAGGTGCTCGGCCGCGCCCGTCGCGTGGTCGTCGCCAAGGATGCGACCACCATCGTCGACGGCGCAGGCGACCAGGCCGAGGTCAAGGGCCGGGTCGAGCAGCTGCGTGCCGAGATGGAGCGCACGGATTCCGACTGGGACCGCGAGAAGCTCGCCGAGCGGGTCGCCAAGCTCGCCGGTGGCGTCTGCGTGATCAAGGTCGGCGCGGCCACCGAGGTCGAGCTGAACGAGAAGAAGCACCGTATCGAGGACGCCGTGTCGGCCACTCGCGCGGCCATCGAGGAGGGCATCGTCGCTGGTGGCGGCGCTGCGCTCGTCCATGCCGTCAAGGTGCTCGACTCGGTCGAGACCGCGGACTCGGACGAACAGGTCGGCGCCCAGATCGTCGGCAAGGCCGTCGTCGAGCCGTTGCGTTGGATCGCGGAGAACGGCGGCGAGCCGGGCTACGTGATCGTGTCGAAGGTCGCCGAACTGGACGACCCGAACGCGGGCTACAACGCGAAGACCGGCGAGTACGGGAACCTCATCGACCAGGGCGTCATCGACCCGGTCAAGGTCACCCGTTCCGCGCTGGCCAACGCCGCGTCGATCGCCTCTCTGCTCCTCACCACCGAGGCCATCGTGGTGGAGAAGAAGGAAGAGGACGACGAGCAGGCCGCAGCGCACGCGCACTGACCGGCCCAGCCGGTAGTACGGCACACTGATCCGGGCCCTGCCCCGTGGACGCGATCCACGTGGGCAGGGCCCGGTACTCTTCGAGGGTGCTGATTCGCCGCGATGAGCTGCTGGGGCTGGCAGGCAGCCTGCTGCTGGCGGCGTCGGCCTGGCTCGCCTCTCCCTGGGGCCTGGGCTTCGCGTCCCGGGAGAATCCGGTAGGCGTCACCGTCGTGCAGACGGTGCCGGCGGTCCTGGGCCTCGGTGCTCTGTTCCTCGCCTGGGTCGGGATCCGCGACGCGGATCGGCGCACGGCCTGGCGGGCCTTCACGCTGTGGAGCGTCCCGCTCGTACTGGCTCCCGCGCTGCTCAGCAAGGACGCCTGGGCCTACCTCGACCAGGGGTGGATCGTCGCGCAGGGGTTCGATCCCTATTCCACGGGGCTCGCGACGATCGGCGGGCCGTTCGCCGACCGGGTGGACTCGTACTGGCAGGGGACGACACCTGTCTACCCGGCTGGGGCGCTGCTCGTCCAGGCGGGCGTGGTGGTGGCAAGCGGCGCCGACCCGTTCTGGTCGCTCATGGCGATGCGCCTGCCGGCACTGACGTCGGTGGTGGTGATCGGGACTCTCGTCCCACGGATCGCCGAACTGACAGGGCACGGCGCCGATCGCGCTCGTTGGGGGTCGCTGCTCAACCCATTGGTCATCGTCTATTTCGTGGGCGGCATGCACAACGACGCGTGGGCGCTCGCCCTCGCGGTGACCGGCGTCTGGCTGGCCGCCCGATGGCGGTCCGCGATCGCCTGGTTGGCGGCTGCCGCCCTGGTCGGCCTCGGGATGAGTGTGAAGCAGCCCGTCGGGCTCATGGCGGTAGCCGTGGCGATGCTCGGCATCGCCCTGCCAGGAGGCACCCCACCTCGTCGAGCGTGGCGCGAGGCGATCCGTCCGGCCCTGTGGCGGGTGCCGGTGGCGGTCGCCGTGACATTGGCCACGTTCGGGGCCGTGTCCGCGTCGACGGGCTGGGGACTGGGATGGGCGAGGGGATCGGGAACCCCCTATTCGACCGGCAATCCCTCACTGCCCCGCACGGTGGCCGCTACTGCGGCGCTCGTGACCGGGCGTCCGCTGGCCGACTGCCTGGCGATCGTCGGGCCGGTCTTCGTCCTCGCCGGCGTGGGCGTCATGGCCTGGCTCGGCTGGCGCTGCGGCGCGACGCGTCCTGTCGCCTTCGTCGCTTGGGCGCTCGTCGTGTTCGCGTTCGCGACCCCGAGCCTGCAGCCCTGGTACGTGCTGTGGGGCGGGGTTCTGCTGGGGGCGGTGGGGCACGACTCCCGCATCGAGGGCTGGGCTGTCGCCGTCGTGGGCGGGCTGTTCGCCCTCAGCGTCTGCCTGGAGACGGCGGGGCTGCCGATTCCGGTGGGGCAGGGCGTGGCGGTGGTGGTCGTGCTGCTGCTGCGGCGGTGGGCGCGAGATAGTATGGCGGCTCGACCAGATGACGAGGGGTATGTGAGTGACTGACCAGTTGACGCCTGCCGGAGTGCCACCACTGTTCGAGACGCTTGGACTCACCTTCGATGATGTCCTGCTCCAGCCCCGGGAATCCGATGTGATCCCCAGTGAGGTCGACACTTCCTCAAGAGTCAGCCGTCGCATCACGCTGAAGATGCCGTTCCTGTCGGCGGCCATGGACACCGTCACCGAGCAGCGCATGGCAATCGCCATGGCACGTGAGGGTGGTCTCGGGATACTTCATCGCAACCTGTCGATCGTCGAGCAGGCCCACATGGTCGATCAGGTCAAACGGTCCGAGGCCGGCATGATCGACGAACCGATCACGATCAGCCCGGACGCGACGATCGCCGACGCCGACGAGCTCTGCGCCACCTACCGCATCTCCGGCATCCCGGTCGTCGACGACGACATGGTGCTGCTGGGCATCATCACCAACCGTGACATGCGTTTCGAGACGGACCCGACCCGGCTGGTGGGCGCGGTCATGACGCCGATGCCCCTGGTCACGGCGCCTGTCGGTACGAGGGGCGACGACGCCCTGAAGCTGCTGGCCGCCCACAAGATCGAGAAGCTCCCCCTGGTGGACGATCAGGGGCGCCTCAAGGGTCTCATCACGCTGAAAGACTTCGCGAAGTCCGACCGGTACCCCAATGCGAGCAAGGACGAGCAGGGCCGGCTGCGCGTCGGTGCGGGCGTCGGGGTGTTCGGGGACGCCTGGGAGCGGGCGATGGCCCTGGTGGAGGAGGGTGTCGACCTGCTGGTCGTCGACACCGCCCATGGGCATTCGCGTGCGGAGGTCGAGTTCATCACGCGGTTGAAGGCCGACCCGGCCGCGGCCGGGGTGGACGTCATCGGCGGCAATGTGGCCACGTTCGAGGCCGCGGAGGCTCTCATCGCCGCCGGCGCGGACGGCATCAAGGTGGGGGTCGGACCGGGATCGATCTGTACCACCCGCGTGGTCGCCGGAGTGGGCGTCCCTCAGATCACCGCGATCTACAACGCTTCCCGGGCGGCGAAGGCTGCGGGAGTGCCGGTGATCGGGGACGGTGGCCTGCAGTATTCCGGCGACACCGCCAAGGCGATCGTGGCGGGTGCCGACACGGTGATGCTCGGCTCGCTGCTGGCGGGTTGCGACGAGAGTCCCGGCGAGCTGGTCTTCATCAACGGCAAGCAGTTCAAGAGCTACCGCGGCATGGGCTCGCTGGGCGCCATGGCCACGCGCGGTCGGCACATGAGCTATTCGAAGGATCGGTACTTCCAGGACGACGTCACGAGCAACGACAAGATCATCCCCGAGGGCATCGAGGGACAGGTTCCTTATCGCGGCCCGCTCGGCCAGGTGATCTATCAGCTCGCAGGCGGCCTGCACCAGTCGATGTTCTATTGCGGCGCCCGCACCGTGCCCGATCTCCAGAGCAACGGGCGTTTCGTCCGTATCACGTCGGCCGGGTTGCGCGAGTCTCACCCACACGACATCCAGATGACGGTCGAGGCGCCCAACTACGCGTCCAACAAGGGGTGAGCGGGCCCGGGCGGCTCACAGCCCGATGGCCTGCCCGGTGCGGCGCGCGATCTCGTCGAGGTAGTCGTCCGTGTGCTCGATGGATCCGACGAAGTGGCCGTGCAGTTCGTGGCCGATCGTCCCCACCAGTTCCGTCCATGCTCGTAGGACCCCGAGGATGACGGAGTCGGGCAGCGTGCCGGGGTCCACCTCGTAGCCCTGATCGGACAGCCAGCCGCGCACCCGGTCGAGGTCGGACGCGAGCCCGGCGTCGGTCACCGGGGAAGGGTCCACGCGCCCCGGTGCGGTCAGGGCGGTGCGGATCAGGGGCGCGAGGATCCTGGTGGCGGGGCCGATCGTGGTCTCCGGGGCGATGTAGCCGACCACGGGTGACCCGTAGATGAGGTCGAACTGGTGCGGGTGCGCCTTCGCCCAATCACGGACCGCGCGGAAGATGGCCAGCCAACGCTCCGCGGGCGCACCGACCGATCGCTCGCCGGATTCGGCTGCCTGGCCGATGGCGAGATATGCCTCGATGATGAGCCCCGTCAGCAACTGATCGCGGTCCGCGTAGTACCGGTAGAGCGCTCCGACGGTGACGCCGACCCGAGCCGCGACGCGCCGCATCGACAGGCCGGAGGCACCCGTGGCGGCGAGTTCCTCCCGGGCCGCCACGGCTATCCGCTCGCGCATGGCCGCCGTCTGCTCGTCCGATCGTCTGGGCATGCCACAACGATGCCATGCCTTCTTGACGTGGTGAACAGTGCTCACCTAAGTTTGTTGTGAACACTGTTCACTATAGGAGGTCGCCATGCACGCACTCGTCGTCGGAGCAGGCCCGCTCGGCCGCTCCGCCACCGCCCACCTGGTTGCCGACGACCATCGCGTCACGCTGGTCACACGCTCGGCGACATCCCTGCCCGGCGCCCGGCCGCTGGCGGCGGACGTCACATCGGCCGATCTTCCCGCCCGGCTGCCCGATGACATCGAGGCGGTCGTCGCCTGCTGCAACTTTCCGTACGGTCGCTGGGACCGGTACTGGCCGTCGGCGATACGCAACCTGATCGCCGCCGCCGAGCGATCCGGTGCCGTCCTCGTCCTCGCGGGCAATCTGTACGCCTACGCGCCGCCGACCCGCCCGATGCGTGAGACCGATCCCCAGACCTCGACCACGATCAACGGACGCGTCCGCGCCCTGGTGTGGAGCGAGGCGATGACAGCCCACGAGGCCGGACGCGTTCGCGTGGTCGAGGTGCGCGGCTCGGACTACGTGGGGCCGGGAGCAGGAGCGAACTCGCATGCGACGCGCGTCGTCCCCGCGGTGCTGGGCGGCGGCACGGCTCGCCCGCTGGGCGATCCCGAACAGCCACACACCTGGACGGCGGTGGACGACTTCGGCCGTTTGCTGGCCAGGGCCACCCGCGACGAGGCGATGTGGGGCCGGGCGTGGCACGTGCCGAGCGCCCCGGCGGTGTCGATGCGGGAGTACTGCAACGCCCTGCGCGCCACCGCGGGCCTCCCCGGCCCGGCGCGGGTCTCGGCGCTCCCGGGCTGGGTCGTGCGGTCGGCCGGCCTGGTCAGCGCCGACCTCAGGTCCGTCGGCCAGCAGCTCTACCAGTTCGAGCGACCGTTCGTCATGGACGACTCGGATGCGCGCACGATGCTCGGCGAGAGCCACACCGACTTCGACCAGACGCTGGCGGCCGTCGTGGCGCAGGCCGACCGACGCTAGATTGGTCAGGCGGCAAACCGAATCGGAGGGACCATGTACGACATCGGACGAAGCAAGCGCGCGGCGAGGGCGTTCTCACTGGACGATGTGGCGATCATGCCGACGCGTCGTACGCGAGGCATCGAGACCGTCGACCTGAGCTGGCGCATCGACGCGATCAGCTTCGACTTCCCGATGGTGGCCGCCCCGATGGACTCCGTCATGAGCCCGCAGACCGCGATCGCCTTCGGGCGGCTCGGTGGCCTGGGTGTGCTCAACCTCGAGGGATTGTGGACGCGTTACGACGATCCGGTTCCGCTGCTCGAGGAACTGACGTCGATCGACGACGAACGCGCCGCGACCCGCAGGATGCAGGAGGTCTACGCCGAGCCGATCAAGGCCGAGCTGATCACCGAGCGCATGCGCGAGATCCGCGAGGCGGGTGTGCCGGTGGCAGGCGCGCTCAGCCCGCAGAACACCCAGGAGTTCGCCGACGTCGTCGAGAACGCGGGTGTCGACTTCTTCGTCATCCGTGGCACCGCGGTGAGCGCTCAGCACGTCTCGGACGCGCTGGAGCCGCTCGATCTCGCGAAGTTCATCTACGAACTCGACGTGCCCGTCATCGTGGGTGGCTGTGCCACCTACCAGACCGCCCTCCACCTGATGCGCACGGGTGCGGCCGGCATCCTCGTCGGGTTCGGTGGCGCGGCCACTTCGACCAACGCCCAGGTCGTCGGCATCGAGGTGCCCATGGCCACGGCGATCTCGGACGTGGCCGAGGCGCGTCGCGACTACCTGGACGAGTCGGGTGGACGCTACGTCCACGTCATCGCCGACGGTTCGATGGGGCATTCCGGCGACATCGTCAAGGCACTGGCCTGCGGTGCGGACGCCGCCATGCTGGGCACCCCGCTGGCACGTGCCAGCGACGTCCCGGGCGCCGGCTGGCACTGGGGCCCGGAGGCCTGGCATCAGACGCTGCCGCGCGGACGCCGCGTCCGCATGGAGCCGGTCGGGACGCTGGAGGAGGTCGTCCTGGGGCCCTCGCACACTCCTGACGGGACGATGAACCTGGCCGGGGCGCTACGTCGCGCGATGGCGTCGACGGGCTACACCGACGTCAAGTCGTTCCAGCGGATCGATCTGATCGTCCACTGACATGGCTGCCGACACCGGACAGATCCCCCCCGAGCTCTCCCAGCTCCGGGGGAGCATCGACAACCTCGACTCGGCCCTGATCCACATCATGGCCGAGCGCTTCAAGATCACCAAGCGAGTGGGGCGGCTCAAGGCCGAGTTGGGGCTCCCTCCGGCCGATCCGACTCGCGAGCAGCAGCAGATCGCCCGGTTGCGGGAGCTGGCCATTGATGCCGACCTCGACCCGGAGTTCGCCGAGAAGCTCCTGGGCTTCATCGTCAGCGAGGTGGTGCGTCACCACACCCAGATCGCCGACGACGTCAGGCGATGACGTCGCCCTTGTGAACGCTGCTCGGGATCCCGACGACGACCGAGCCCGGGGCCACATCCTTGACGACCAGGGCGTTCGCGCCGATCTTGGCGTCGTCCCCCACGGTGATGTCACCGATGACCTTGGCCCCGGCGCCGATGAGGACGCGGTTGCCGATCGTGGGATGGCGCTTGAAGCGCCCGCGGGCACGGCCCCCGAGGGTCACCTGGTGGTACATGAGCACGTCGTCCCCGATGATGGCGGTCTCGCCGATCACCACGCCCATACCGTGGTCGATGAAGAACCGTCGCCCGATGGTCGCCCCGGGGTGGATCTCGATCCCCGTGGTGAAGCGGGCGAACTGGCTGAGCAGCCGGGCCGGGAAGCGCAGCGGCTCCACCTGCCACATACGATGGGCGATCCGGTACATCCAGATCGCATGGACCCCGGAGTAGGCGATGGCGATCTCGATCTTGGAGCGTGCCGCGGGGTCCTCGCGCTGGGCCGCGGACAGGTCCTCATTGACGCGCGAGGCGATCGCGCGGATCGTCGAGTAGATGCTCACGGGTCCATCCAATCACCCGCCGATAGCCCAGTCGAGTTCGAAGGTGGCGTTGAACGCCGATTCCCGACCTTGTCATAGACTTCGGCCCATGCCCAATGATCTCGTGATCGTCGTCGACTTCGGCGCCCAGTACGCGCAGCTGATCGCCCGCAGGGTGCGCGAGGCGCACGTGTACTCCGAGATCATGCCGCACACGGCGTCCGCGGCCGAGATCATGGCGCGCGGGCCGAAGGCCGTGATCCTGTCCGGGGGACCGCAATCGGTCTACGTCGAAGGGGCTCCGCAGATCGATCCCGGGCTCTTCGGCACAGGGTTGCCCGTGTTCGGGATCTGCTACGGCTTCCAGGCCATGGCCCAGGCGCTGGGCGGCGAGGTGCGCCGCACCGAGACCTCGGAGTTCGGGCGCACCGCCGTCCGCTTGGACGACCAGGAGTCGTCGTTCACCGACGGCCTGCCGGTGCAGTTCAACGTCTGGATGAGTCACGGGGACGCGGTGACGCGCGCACCCGAGGGGTTCATCGAACTCGCCCGCAGCATCGGGGCCCCCGTGGCGGCGTTCGTCGACGCGGGACGGCGCCTCGCCGGCGTCCAGTGGCACCCGGAGGTCATGCACAGCGAGTACGGGCAGCAGGTGCTGGAGAACTTCCTGTTCGGCATCGCGGGGTGCACCCCCGATTGGACGAGCGCGAACTTCGTCTCCGAGCAGGTGCAGCGCATCCGTGAGCAGGTCGGTGACCGCAAGGTGCTGTGCGCGTTGTCGGGCGGCGTCGATTCCGCGGTGGCCGCCGCCCTGGTGCAACGGGCCATCGGCAGTCAGCTGACATGTGTGTTCGTCGACCACGGCCTGTTACGCAAGGGTGAGGCGGAGCAGGTGCGCGAGGACTTCGTGGCCTCCACCGGGGTCGACCTCGTGGTCGCCGACGAGCAGGAGCGCTTCCTCAGCGCGCTGGCGGGGGTGACCGAACCGGAGGCCAAGCGCAAGATCATCGGGCGTGAGTTCATACGCAGCTTCGAGGCCGTCGCCCGTTCGGTCACGGGCGCCAAGGGAGTGGACTTCCTCGTCCAGGGGACGCTGTACCCCGACGTGGTCGAGTCCGGTGGCGGGGACGGCGCGGCCAACATCAAGAGCCACCACAATGTCGGCGGGCTGCCGGACGACCTGAGCTTCACCCTCATCGAGCCGTTGCGCACCTTGTTCAAGGACGAGGTGCGCGCGGCGGGCCTCGAACTGGGGCTCCCGGACGAGATCGTCTGGCGCCAGCCGTTCCCCGGGCCCGGCCTGGCGATCCGCATCATCGGTGAGGTCACGGCCGATCGGCTCGATCTGCTGCGTGAGGCCGACGCCATCGCTCGCGCGGAACTCACCGCAGCAGGACTGGACCGTAACGTGTGGCAGATGCCGGTCGTCCTGCTCGCCGACGTCAACTCGGTGGGGGTGCAGGGTGACGGACGAACCTATGGCCACCCGATCGTCCTGCGTCCGGTCGCCAGCGAGGACGCGATGACCGCCGACTGGTCGCGTCTGCCCTACGACGTCCTGGAACGGATCAGCACGCGCATCACCAATCAGTGCCGTCAGATCAACCGCGTCGTCCTCGACGTCACCAGCAAGCCGCCGGCGACCATCGAATGGGAGTGAGGGCTCCGGGGCGCTGACCCCGCGCCATGGCAGACTCGTCGGCATGGCCGACATGAACTCGGGGCTGCCCACCCCGGATGCGGGCGGTGCGGCGCGTGCCGCGCAGGACGGTGTCTCCGGCTACCGCGCGAGCAGTGACGACGAGTTGCGCGACCTGGACGTCTACGAGGCGTTGATCGAGGTCGATGCGCTCAAGCGCCGGGATCGCAAGGACGGTCAAGGGGGCATGATGCCGCCCGCGGCCATGGGTGGTACGCAGGGGACGGCAGGTACGCAGGTCGTGGGCACCTCGGCGGCCGGGACGGTGTCGTCCAGCGGCGTGGCCTCGGGTGCGGCCGGTGGTAACGCGAGCGCGGCGCTCACCGCTTCGGCGTGCACCGGCGTGGCGGGCAGGGCGGGGGCTTCCCGCAGCGGGACGGCAGGCGGTTCTTCGGGCAGTTCGTTCGGCCTGATCGGTGGCACCAGTGCCGCCGGGTCGGCGCAGACGAGCGGGTATGCGTCCTCGGGCATCGTCGGTGCGCAGACCGGCTCGGGTGTGAGCGGCGGGTATGCCGGCGGGGGGACGACCGCCGCGGACGGCAAGGGCTCCGCGGGGACGGGCTCGCAGGTCGGCCATCAGGGCGCCGGTAGCGCGACCGGTAGCGGATCCGGCTCTGGTTCCAGTTCCGCCGACGGTGGCGTGAGCGGTGGCTATACGCCCGGGACGACCGGCGTCGGCTCTGGCCAGACGGGTTCCGGTCAGACGGGCTCATCGGCGGTGGGGTCGTATTCCACGTCGTCGGGATCGAGCTCGGGTGGGTACAGCCCGGGGGTGTCGTACTCCGGCAACTACTCCGGCTCGACCTACGAACCCGGGTTGGGCAACAACACGACAGCGTCCCCGAGCAACATCACGAGCCAGGCCAACCGCTGGGAGGACTGGGCGCAACGAATGGCCGAGATCAACGCGCAGGTCAAGGCGGCGCAGGCCGACTCGGGCGAGTTCGGGATGGTCACGATGCCGGCCGGCACGTATTCCGTTTGCCAGAGCCAGGCGGGGGATTGGACCTCCGAGGCCACCGACCAGTTCAACGAGTTCGCGCAGGCGCTGCAGGGAACGGCCGGCGATTACGTGGCTGTCGATGCGGCCGGCACGTCGATCGTCGCGAAGAAACTCGCGTACTGACCGGCCGCATCGACCGCCTCGCTCACTCGTCCGCGCGGAAGGTGTCGTTGGGGCGCGGGGAACCGCCGGCGTTCCGATCGTTGCGGTAGGCGTCGTAGCGCCTGAACAACTGGTCGAGCCCGGTCTGGCCCGTTCCCTCCTCGGGGAGGAGGAGCCAGGCGACGGCGTAGGCGCCACCTGCCAGCCCGGCGCTGACGAACCCCAGGGCGATCGCTCCGAGGCGGACGAGCAGTGGGTCGATGGAGAAGTAGTCGGCGAGGCCTCCGCAGACCCCGGCGATCACGCGGTGATCCTGGCTTCGGGTCAGTTGCTTGCTCATGGTTTCCTCCTTGCGGGTGGGATGATTCAGGGCCGGCGCCCGAGCGCGAGCCCTACCGCCCCGAGCCCGATCAGGGCCAGGGGCACGATGATGCTGAGCGTGGTCGTGGTCAGTTCGACACCGGTGGCGTGGCAGATACCGAGTGCGGCGATGGCGATGAACAGCAGGCCCCACAGGGTGGCCGCGACGTTGGGACGGCGGCGGGGTTTCATGGCGTCCTCACCACCACCACGGAGTCCCAGGTGGTGATGTGGACGATCAGCGTCGGCCCGTCGGGGTCGGGGTGACGTCCCCAGGCGGTACGGCCGTTGCCCGCGTAGGCCTGATCGTCCATGACGATCACGGTGTTGGAGTAGTCGGTCTCCACCTGGATGTTCTCGTCTGCGGGCAACTGGAGCACGACGGACGACGAGTCGACCGTCAGTTCCCACTCGGTGTCCTGCTCGACGCGGACGTCGCCCGCGTCGAGCAGCGAGTACTCCGACGACACGACGGTCTGCTCGCCGGACGACAGGGTCTCGATGTGCTGCTGAGTGCGAAGAGGGGTCGGCCCGACGGCGGCGGTCAGTGCGAGCGCGAGGGAGCAGACGACACCGAAGACGATCAGCCCGACCGCACGACCCCGCCATGCCAGCACGACCAGGCCCAGACCGACGGTGGCGAGGGCGGCCGACACCACCAGCGTGGGGTCGCCGGGCCACAGGGTCGCGCATCCGCCCCCGGCGGCCAGCGCCAGCAGTATGACGAGCAGCGTCAGAGGGCCGGTCGAGCGGCGTCCGTCGGTCGGACGAGGCTTTCGCCGGGCCTGCGAGCCGCGTTCGATCGCGCGTTGCCGCGCAGCGGCGGCGGCTTGGGGTGTGGGGAAGCGGTAGACCGTCGGACGAGCACGGTGGTGGGTTCGCTGGCCGGTCAGGATCGTCAGGGCCACGATGATCAAAGGGGTCCATCCCAGACCGCCGAAGGAGCCGAGAACGATCGCGGTGACGGCGGTCAAGCCGATCGCCCACCACACCAAGGTCCGTGGCGACAGATTGCGCCACCGAGGGCCGAGCCTGTCGACCGGAGCCCTCCCGGTCGTCGAGGCGGGGGTGAGCGCCCAGCCCGCCAGGTACAGCACGACGCCGATACCGGACGACAGTGCGGCGACGACGAACAGCGTCCGGACAAGGAGTGGATCGACCCCGTAGTAGTCGGCCAGGGCAGCGCAGAACCCGGAGATCTTTCCTTTGCCGGGATCGCGTTCCAATGCCAGCATGGACTCCTCCCATCCCGGGCGGGGTACCTTGGTCCCAGGTCGCAGGGGCCACTGGTTTGCTGGCATGCATCCAGTCTGGACGCGAGAACCGTCTCAGAGTATGGGGTAGCACCCTGAAACCTCCCCAAAATCGCCTCCGACGGGTGGAGTTTCGCCGCCCGACGTGTGAGTCTTGAAGGGGAGACGCGCGTGAGAAGACGACCGGAGCAGCGATGACGAGCACACCACAGCCAGGCGGGCAGTGGCCGCATCCCCCCGTGCCCACGGCCCCGGCACGTCTACCCGCGTACTATCCGCCGGTCGCCCCACGCGGAACCCGGGGCAGGCAGGCGCCGCCTCGGCAGACCACCGGTGCTTACACCAGGCCGGGGCGTCCCACCGGTGCCCACGTCCCGCCCCGGCAGGCCGCGCCACCGCGGCCCCCCATGCCTCCACAGCCACGGCCCCCGCTCTACCGGGATCGCGACGAGGCGTGGCTGGGCGGTGTGGCCAGCGGCATGGCGCGTCACCTCGGCTGGCCGATCTGGCTCGTCCGGCTCTGCTTCGTCGCGCTCACGCTGACGAGCTACCTGTCGATCGTGATCTACGGTGCGCTGTGGCTGCTGATGGCGGCCGAGCCCACCCAGGAGGAGCCCCCTGGCCTGCGGGCCGCCAGTCACGACGACATGAGGCCTTCCCAGCCCAAGCAGGAGCGCCCGGCCTCGAACGCCGGTCGCGTCACCGCAGTGGTCATGGTGGGCTTCGGGGTCATCATGCTGGCTCAGACCATGGGCCTGGGAGTGACCAACGCGTTCTTCTGGCCGGCTCTGCTCGCGGGTATCGGCGTCGCCCTGTTCTGGCTTCAGGCCGACGAGTCCGACGACGCCGAAGGGGCAGCGGCGAAGAACGTGCCCGAATGGCTGGCCCCCTTCATCGGCAGTCACCGGCTCGCGGCGATGTTGCGGATCGTGCTCGGCATGGGCCTGCTGGGAACAGGCATGTCGATGGTGGCCGCGTCCCGCATCGGCGTGGAGCAGTTGCCCATCGTCGCCTGGGTGGTCGCGTTGACCGTGGCGGGCAGCGTCGTCGTCGCCGCCCCCTGGATGCTGCGCTACCGCCGCAAGCTCGACCGCGCCCGCGAGGAGAAACTCATCGCCGACACACGTGCCGACATGGCCGCGCATCTGCACGACTCGGTGCTGCAGACTCTCGCGCTCATCCAGCGGCAGGCCGACGACCCCAAGCAGGTCGCGAGTCTCGCACGCCGCCAGGAGCGGGAACTGCGAACGTGGCTGTATGCGGACGTGACCGGCCCCGTCACACTCAAGGCGGCACTCGTCCAGGCCGGGGGAGAGGTGGAGGACGAGCGGGGCGTCCCCGTCGAGGTGGTCTGCGTCGGAGACATCGATCTGACCGATGACCTCCGGGCGATGGTGAAAGCCGCGCGCGAGGCGATGATGAACGCCGCCAAGCACTCGCAGGCCGACGCGATCGACGTCTATGCGGAGGTGGAGGAGGCCGACGGCGACAAGCACGTAGTCCAGGTCTTCGTCCGGGATCGTGGCCGCGGCTTCGACCTCGACGCCATCGCGGATGACAGGATGGGCGTACGCGGGTCGATCATCGGTCGCATGGAGCGCCATGGGGGCACCGCGCGAGTGCGGTCGGCGCCCGGAGAGGGCACCGAGATCCGATTGGAGATGAAGGCATGAGCAACGACGCCGGGACAGTGACCACCCCGGGGCCCTGGCGGATCGTCCTCGTGGACGATCACGGCATCTTCCGCGCCGGCGTCCGCCACGAGCTCGGGCGATACGCCGACCAGGTCGAGGTCGTCGGTGAGGGTGAGGACGTGGACAGCTCCGTGAAGGCCATCGTCGCCACCCTGCCCGATGTGGTGCTGCTGGATGTGCACCTGCCCGGTGGTGGGGGAGCCGAGGTCGTCAAGCAGGTGCATGCGCGTCATCCCGAGATCAAGTTCCTCGCCCTGTCGGTCAGCGACGCCGCCGAGGACGTGATCGGCGTCATCCGCGCCGGTGCACGCGGATATGTCACCAAGTCCATCGCGACCCCGGAACTGATCGAGGCGATCGGACGGGTGGCCACCAACGACGCGGTCTTCTCGCCGCGGCTCGCGGGCTTCGTCCTGGACGCCTTCTCGGGATCGATCGACGTCGCGTCCATCGACGAGGATCTCGACCGTCTCAGCCAGCGTGAGCGTGAAGTGCTCAAGTTGATCGCTCGCGGCTACTCCTACAAGGAGATCGCCCGCGAGCTGTTCATCTCCATCAAGACGGTCGAGACCCACGTGTCCAGCGTCCTGCGCAAGCTGCAGCTGTCGAACCGCTACCAGCTCACCAAGTGGGCGACGGACCGCAAGCTCGTGTGACTCAGCTGCGCTTGGTCAGCTTGTTGTAGAGGAAGGTGACCAGGAAGCCCCCGAGGATCGCGATGACCCAGGTGACGGGGTTCCAGAAGCCCCGGAGAGAGACGCCGAGCAGCGCACCCGAGATCCAGCCACCGACGACGGCACCGAGTACCCCCAGCAGGATGGTGATCGGCCAGCCGCCACCGCCTCCGACGACCGCCTTGGCGATCGACCCCGCGATGAAACCCAGAATGATCCATGAGATGAACATCATGGTCATGACGCTAGCCGCCGAGGGTGTCCGGTAGAAGCTTTCCGCGCATGACCGCGTATCGTGGAACGGCCATGTCCGAGCATCCCGATCTCTTCCCGGCCCTCGAGTCGTCCGCACCCCGTCGTCACACCGATCCTGCCGATCTGCTGGCAGACCTCAACGAGCCGCAGCGCGAGGCTGTCGTGCACGCCGGGAGCCCGGTGCTCGTGGTCGCCGGTGCGGGCTCCGGCAAGACCCGCGTCCTCACGCGGCGTATCGCCTATCTGGTGGGGCAGCGCCGGGTGCACCCGGGATCGATCCTGGCCATCACGTTCACGAACAAGGCCGCCGCCGAGATGCGCGGACGCGTCGTCGACCTGGTGGGCAACCGGGCTCGTGTCATGTGGGTGTCGACGTTCCACTCGGCCTGCGTGCGCATCCTGCGTGCCGAGATCGACGCGATGGGCTACAAGAAGAACTTCTCCATCTACGACGACACCGACTCGAAGCGTCTCATGACGCTGGTGACCCGTGATCTGTCACTGGACCCGAAGAAGTTTCCGGTGCGGACCATCATGAACTGGGTCAGCAACTGCAAGAACGAACTCGTCACCGCCGAGCAGGCTGGCACGACGGCAAACGGCGCCGAGGAAGTGTTCGCCGAAGCCTATGCGGAATACGACAAGCGGCTGCGGGCCGCCAACGCGCTCGACTTCGATGATCTGATCATGACCACGGTGCAGCTGTTCCAGCAGCATCCCGAGGTGCGCGAGGCCTACCGGCGCAGGTTCCGCCAGGTGCTCGTGGACGAGTACCAGGACACCAACCATGCCCAGTACCTGCTCATCAAGGAACTGTGCGGCGACCTCGGCCCGGACGAGGACCCCGCGTCCGGGACCCCTCGCATCGCGCCGGGCGAGCTGATGGTGGTGGGCGACTCCGATCAGTCGATCTACGCGTTCCGTGGCGCGACGATCCGCAACATCCTCGACTTCGAGAAGGACTTCCCGGGGGCGCGGACGATCCTGCTCGAACAGAACTACCGCTCCACGCAGACCGTCCTGTCGGCAGCCAACGCCGTCATCGGGCACAACACGAATCGTCCCGGCAAGCGGTTGTGGACCGATCAGGGCGACGGCGACAAGATCGTCGGTTACGTCGCCGACACCGAGCACGACGAGGCACGGTTCGTCGCCTCAGAGATCGACGACCTGTTCGACAAGGGCGTTCACAAATACTCCGACGTGGCGGTGTTCTATCGCACCAACGCCCAGTCGCGTGCGTTCGAGGAGGTGTTCATCCGGGTGGGGCTGCCCTACCGGGTGGTCGGCGGAGTCCGGTTCTACGAGCGGCGTGAGATCCGCGACGCCGTCGCCTACCTGAGGGCGATCGCGAACCCCGCGGACGACGTGTCCGTGCGGCGCATCCTCAACGTGCCCAAGCGTGGCATCGGCGATCGGGCCGAGGCGGCCCTGGGCATGCTGGCGGCGTCCGAGGGGATCGCGTTCAGCGAGGCGATCGACCGCGCGTCGCAGGCGCCGGGCATCGCGACGCGGTCGCTCAACCAGATACGTGGGTTCGCCGACATGATGCGCGACTTCCGGGCGATGGTGACCGCCGACCTGCCCGCCAGCGAGATCCTCACCGCCGTGCTCCAGCGCTCGGGCATGCTGGACGAACTGCGCGGCTCCACGGATCCGCAGGACGAGACCCGTGTGGAGAACCTGCTCGAACTGGTCAAGGTGTCGCAGGAGTTCGTCGGGCAGGCGACCACTCAGGACCTGGCGGACGACTCGGACGAGTACGAGCTGGCCTCCGAACTCGCCCTGGGCATGATCGAACCGGACGCGTCCCTGGGAGCGTTCCTCGAGCGGATCGCGCTCGTCGCCGACTCCGACCAGATCCCCGACGCCACCGACGACGCCGGCGTCGTCACGCTGATGACGCTGCACACCGCGAAGGGGCTCGAGTTCGACACGGTCTTCCTCACCGGCATGGAGGACGGCGTCTTCCCGCACATGCGCGCCATGACGGACCCCTCGGAGCTGCAGGAGGAGCGCCGCCTGGCTTACGTGGGCATCACCCGGGCGCGTAAACGCCTCTATCTGACGCGTGCCGGCGTCCGCTCCGCGTGGGGTTCACCGCAGTACAACCCGGCGAGCCGGTTCCTCGACGAGATCCCGCCCGAACTCATCGACTGGCGCCGGCTGGCCCCGTCGGCCACCACCTGGCACTCCTCGTCCGCCGAACGGGAGTCGTCGACGAGAGCCGCCTTCGCGTCCGGCACGGTCTTCGGCCAGGGGCGCGGGCCTGTGGTCAAACAGGTGCCGGCGCTGAAGCCCGGCGACCGCGTCAATCACACCGCTTTCGGGCTCGGCAAGGTGATCGCCACCTCCGGCGCGGGCGACGGCCTGCGAGCCGACGTCGACTTCGGGTCCAACGGAGTGAAGCGCCTGGCCGTGAAGTATGCGCCGATAGAGAAACTGTAGAAGTTTGTAACACCGGCGCGCTCGTTGGGCCGCGCCGCGCCCGATCTTCCCATTAGTGTGGTCGTCATTCGTCCGACACACCCATGGGAGGGTCGCCGTGGACCTCTTCGAATATCAGGCGCGTGACGTGTTCGACAAGCATGCCGTTCCTGTTCCGCGGGGCATCGTCGCCCGCACACCGGACGAGGCAGCCGAGGCCTCACAACAACTCGGCACGCCCGTCACCGTCGTCAAGGCCCAGGTCAAGACCGGGGGGCGCGGTAAGGCGGGCGGCGTCAAGGTGGTCCGATCACCACAAGCCGCGAAGGAGGCCGCAGAGGCGATCCTGGGCATGGACATCAAGGGGCACACCGTGCGGGCCGTGATGGTGGCCGAGGGCATCGACATCGCCGAGGAGTACTACTTCTCGCTGCTCGTCGATCGCGCCGAGCGGCGCTGGCTCGCGATGTGCAGCGTCCAGGGGGGAATGGACATCGAGACGCTCGCCACCGAACATCCTGAGGCGCTGGCAAGGATACCTGTGGATCCCCGGGCCGGGTTGGACGCCGCCAAGGCTGCCGAGGTCGTGGCGGCGGCCGGGTTCCGGGAGGCCGACCAGGCGGATATCGCCGAGGTACTCGTCCGGCTCGGTGAGGTGTTCGTCGCCGAGGATGCGACTCTCGTCGAGGTGAATCCGCTCGTCAAGACCGCTGACGGCCGATTCCTCGCCGCCGACGGCAAAGTGAGCCTGGACGACAACGCCGGCTTCCGTCACCCCGACCACGAGGCACTGCGAGACGTCGGGGCGACCGACCCCCTCGAACTCGCGGCGGCCGCCCGGGGCCTCAACTACGTGAAGCTCGACGGCTCGGTGGGCATCATCGGCAACGGTGCCGGTCTCGTGATGAGCACGCTCGACGTGGTGGCCTACGCCGGGGCCGACCTGCCGGGGACGCCGAGACCCGCGAACTTCCTCGACATCGGTGGCGGCGCGTCCGCGCAGGTGATGGCCGACGGACTGTCGATCATCTGTTCCGACCCACAGGTGACATCGGTGTTCGTCAACGTCTTCGGTGGCATCACGGCCTGCGACGAGGTCGCGAACGGCATCCGGCAGGCACTCGACATGCTGGGTGACCAGGCCACGCTCCCGATCATCGTCCGACTGGACGGCAACGCCGTGGAACAGGGCCGGGCGATCCTGGCCGAGTACGGGCATCCGATGATCCGGCTGGCCGAGACCATGGACGCAGGGGCGCGCCTCGCCGCGCTCGCGGCGGCCGAGACCGACGAGGAGGCCTGAGATGTCCATCTGGCTGGGTAAGCAGTCGCGCATCGTCGTCCAGGGAATGACCGGGTCGGAGGGACGCAAGCACACGCAGAGAATGCTCGACTCGGGAACAGCGGTGGTGGCGGGCGTGACCCCCGGCAAGGGTGGTCAGTCGGTGGCGTTCGAGGGCGTCGAATTGCCGGTGTTCGACACGGTGGCCGAGGCGAGCGCCGCGACGGGCGCGGACACCTCGGTCGTCTTCGTGCCCCCGCCGTTCGCGGGAGCCGCCGTGACCGAGGCGGTGAGCGCCGCGCTCGACATGGTGGTCTGCATCACCGAGGGCATCCCGGTGGCCGACTCGGCGCGCTTCGTCAACCAGGCACTGGACGCGGGCGTGCGGCTGATCGGCCCGAACTGCCCGGGGATCATCTCGCCGGGGGAGTCGAACGCGGGCATCATCCCCGCGTCCATCACCGGGCCCGGGCCGATCGGGCTGGTCAGCAAGTCGGGGACGCTCACGTACCAGATGATGTACGAACTGCGCGACCTCGGCTTCTCGACGGCCATCGGCATCGGCGGCGACCCGATCGTGGGCACGACCCACATCGACGCGCTCCAGGCGTTCCAGGACGATCCCGCGACCGAGGCGATCGTGCTGATCGGGGAGATCGGCGGAGACGCCGAGGAGCGCGCCGCGGCCTTCATCGCGGAGCATGTGACCAAGCCCGTGGTCGCTTACGTGGCCGGTTTCACCGCGCCCGAAGGACGGACGATGGGCCACGCCGGCGCGATCGTCTCGGGCTCTTCCGGCACCGCCGAGGCGAAGAAACGTGCCTTCGAGGCGGTCGGTGTCACCGTGGGACGCACACCGAGCGGTACCGCCGATCTCATGCGGGAGCTGTTGAAGGGCTGAGGGACCCGGACAGCCGGGGAATCCTCGATCGCTCGGGGAACGGGAGCCAGGCGAATGGGTCCTCGACCTGGCTGGGATCGTATTCCAGGCCGACGAATCCTTCGTATCCGAGTTCTGCCAACTCGCCTAGCACATTGCCGAAGTTGATCTCGCCGGTGCCGGGTGCTGACCGCGTCGGCACATCGGCCAGTTGGACGTGCCCGATGCGTGGCAGGGACTGTCTCAGCGTGCCGATGAGGTTCCCCTCAGAACACTGTGCGTGGAAGAGGTCGTACTGCAGGGCGACGCCCGCGCGGTCGAGTTCGTCCAGGATGGCCAGCACATCGCTCGTCCGCTGGCACAGGTAGTGCGGGTGGGTGAGGTGGTTCAGCGGCTCGATGAGCAGAGTCACCCCGCGATCGGTTGCCCTGGGCGCGGCCCAGTCAAGATTCTCCAGGACGCAGTCCTGAGCCTCCGCGCGCGTCCGTCCGCGGGGGACGTCCCCTGTGAGCACATTGACGCGCCGGCACGACAAGTCCGTCGCCAGGTCGAGCGCCCTGTCCAAGGCCTCACGCCAGGTCTCTCGGCGCGCCGGGTCGCAGGCGAAGCCCCGGTCGCCTGCTGCGTAGTCGCCTTCGAACATGTTGACCAGGGCGACATCGACTCCCGATCGTCGTTGGGCTCGCCGGAGCTCTTCGGCGGGCTCGCCGGGCCAGAACATCTCGACCGCTCGGAAGCCGAGTTGTCTGGCTCGGTCGAACCTTGCGGGCACCGGTACGTCCGTACAGAACCATCCGATGCTCAGTGAGTAGCGGAAGTGGCGCTTTTCGAGCGCTCTCGTCGGCGTCATCGTCACGGGGATCGCCTCCTGGATGCTGTGGGTGACGCAGTCGTTGACATCACCGAAACCTCACCATACACTGGATGTTGGATGTTGTAGCCAATATCCAATCTGCAAAGCCGCAGGTCACCAACCAAGGAGGAGACGCATGGCTGCGTCAACGCTCACGATCCGGCCGCTGAACACGGGGTATATCCCGACTGTGCCGCTTCAGTACCATTTCCACTTCTCGGCGGGTCCGTATCTGAAGGACGTCCCCAACGAGAAGATCCCGCTCCCCTGTTTCACCTTCCTCGTCGAGGGCGGCGACCAGCCCGTCCTGGTGGACACGGGCATGGCGTGGACCGAGAGGGCCTCGGGGGTGCACCATCCTGGTTCATGGCAGGACGCCGGTCAGGACATCGAAAGCCAACTGAAGGCGTGCGGGTACTCGTGTGAGGACATCGGGACCGTGATCTTCACCCACCTCCACTGGGATCACACCTACTACGCCCAGAAGTTCGCGAACTCACGTGTGATCTGTCATCGCCGGGAACTCGACTTCGCCCTGCATCCGATTCCCCTCTACTACAAGTCGTACGAAGATCCGGTCCTGGGGCTGGAGGCGCCTTTCAAGGGTGTCGAACTGGAGCCGATCGAGGGGGAGACGGAGATCGTCCCCGGGATCCGTGCGTTCGAGACGTTCGGGCACTCACCGGGCCACATCTCGGTCGAGATCGACTGCGCGGACGGGGACAGCTACATCTGTGCGGGAGACTCGATGTTCTCACTGCGCAACCTTGACCCGATCCCGGAACTCCATTACGACGTGACCCCGCCCGGGCGGTTCTACAACATCGTCGAGTGCTGGCGGAGCGTGGAGCTCCAGAAGGAACGGGCGAAGTCGCCGAGCCATCTGCTGCTCGCGCACGACGCGACGCTGCCCGATCGTGTGGCCGAAAATCCGATCATCGGCGGAGCCAGCGATGCGGTCGACAGCAGCGGTACTCGGTAGCTGGGACACCAAACGGGACGAGATGCGGTACATGCGGTCCCGTTTGGAGAACGCAGGGATAGCAGTCGTCCTCGTCGACGTGTCGACGGTTGTGACCGAGGCATTCGACGACGCGAACGGGTATTCGGCGCAGGACATCCGGCGGCCTCTGGAGAACGAGTGGCGAGAACTCGCCGGAGCCGGTAGAGGGGCGAAGATCGACTTCATGGCCAGGGCGACCCGCGACTTCGTCGTGCTGTTGCAGGAGCGCGGGCAGATCGACGGCGTGATCAGTGCCGGCGGGCTGCAGAACACGACACTGGCCACCGCCGCGATGAAAGCCCTGCCCATCGGGTTCCCCAAGGTGATGGCCACCACGGTCGCCACAGGCAGGCGCTCGTTCATGTCGGTCGTGGGTGATCGCGACGTGGTCGTGGTGCCGGCCCTGGCAGACATGGCCGGGCTCAACTTCGCCACCAGATCGACCCTCAACACTGCCTGCGACTGTCTCATAGGCCTGATGTCGAACAGGACGGAACTCCAGCGCCCCGACCGCCCCGTCGTCGGCCTGACCCTGATGGGCGTGACCAATGCCGGAGCCGCCGGGGCGATACACCAGTTGGAACGGCACGGTTTCGAGGCTGTCGGGTTCCACGCGACAGGCGCAGGCGGCGGCGTCCTCGAAGAGTTCGTGCGGACCGGGCTCGTCGACGCGGTGCTCGACATGAACCTGCACGAGATCGTCAACGAGTGTTTTCAGGGCGGCTACTCGTTCGGTGTGCGCAACCGGCTGTCCGCCGCGATTGAACGAGGCATCCCTTTGGTGGTGACGCCGGGAGGCCTCGATTTCGTGGACTACATGGTCAACGAGTTCGAACCGGGCCTGGCGGGGCGCAAATACGTCCTGCACAACGGGACGCTTGCCCACATCAAGCTGACGGTTGACGAGGCGGCGATGGTCGGTGGGGTCGTGGGTGAGCGGCTGCGTGGGGCGAGGGTGCCGGTTCGCCTCGTGGTTCCGACAGCGGGGCTGCGAGCCGACACGGACCCCGGAGAGCCGATGCATGATCCGCCGGTGGACGAGGCCCTCGTCCAGGCCATCGTCGAGCACGCGGGCGATGGCGTGGAGGTCGAAAGGGTCGCCATGAATCTCAACACCGAGGAGTTCGGTGCCCTGGTCGCCGATCGCATGATCGAGGCGTTCGACCATGCCGGTGCCCGTCCCTCGACACGGCAGGAGGTGGGATCGTTGTGACCGACGTCGACGAACTTCGCGAGCAGTTGGCGGTTGCGTCCGGGCGCGCCTATACACGCGGCATCCAGACGGGCAATGGAGGCAACGTGAGCGCCCGTCTACCCGATGGCCGGTCGATGCTGGTGACAGCCAGCGGTGGTTCCTTCGGCGACTGCCGACCGGAATCCTTCTTGACCACCGATCTCGACGGCACGGTCAGGGAAGGGAAGGGGAAGCCGACTCGCGAGACCTACATGCACGGCCACATCTATCAGTGCAGGCCGGACGTGTCGGCCGTCGTCCACGTGCATGCGCCGTATGCGATCGCCATGGCGCACGCAGTTTCGCAGTTGCCGCTCGTGACTTGGCACTCCCGTCTCAAGATCCCCGGGAGCATCCCGGTGCTCGACGTGCAGTCTCCGATGGTCCGGCCCTCGGACTGGCCGATCGTGGAACGATGTCTGCTCGCCGAGCCGCACGTCGACGCGTTCATCCTGCGTGACCACGGCATCGTCGCCATGGCTCAGAGCCCGGACAACGCGGAGCACCTGGCCGAACTCGTCGAAGAGACGGCACAGATCGCATTCCTGACCCACATGGCGGGCAGGGGCTAGACCCCGGTCAGCACACTCACACACCGGCGCGATCATCGCGTCCCTCGGCTCCCATGCGCATCGTCGCGCAGGGTAACCGTTCTTCCTAGCGATGGAGATGACCCATGTCTTCCACAACCAGCATGTCCTCCACGGTCCGAACCTCTGCCGGGCCGACCCGATATCGAGTAGGGATTCTCGCACTACTTTTCTTGGCCACCTTCACCAATTACCTGGACAGGGCCACACTCGCTGTGGTCGGCCCGACGCTCCAGGACGAGTTCGGGATGACCGACGTCCAGTACGGCTGGCTGTCATCCGCTTTCGTCTGGGGGATCGTGGCTGTCATCCTCGTCTTCGGGGCTCTTATGCAGCGGTTCGGCGAGCGTCTGATCGGCGGAATCGGCTTGGTCGGTTTCTCGCTGGCGACGCTGCTCAGCGGTACGACGGCGGGCTTCTGGCCGCTTCTCGGCTGCCGGCTGGGGCTGGGCGTCTTCGAGGCCCCGACTTTTCCCATGAACGCGACCCTGGTACGTCGGTGGTTCCCTCGATCCGAACGAGGGAAGGCCGTGTCCACCTATCAGTTCGGCGCCACAGCCGGGACCGCCTTCGGGATACCCATCATCGGGCTCATCGCCCACCAGTGGGGATGGCGCGCGGGGTTCTTCGCGGCGGGAGCGTTCGGGCTCGTCATCGCGCTGCTGTGGTTCAGATTCGTTCACAACTCGCCTGGGTCGACCCCGCGCGTGAACAGTGCTGAACGCGCTCTCATCGACGCCGACAGGGAGCCCGAACAGGCGCGTCGGCGTATCACACGCGAAGACCTGCGCTACGTGTTGACTGATCGCCGCCTGCTGTCACTGTACGTGATCACCGGCGCGACCTCGACGGCGTTCTTCTTCTTCATGACCTGGCTGCCGAAGTACATGAGGGACAGCATGGGCATCGACGTCACCGGCGGTCTGTCGAGCGGAATGAAAGGCACGATCCCCTACATCTTCGCTCTGGCCGGCATCGTCTTCGGGGGGTGGCTCAGCGATCACCTCATCAAGCGCGGAATCCCGGCCAAGGTCGCACGCAAGTGGCCGATCAGCATCGGCCTGATCGGGACGAGCGTCGTGTTCCTCATGCCGCTCGCGCACAGCCAGACGGCGGGCCTGACAGTCATCTCGGTTGCGTACTTCTCTGCGTCGATGGCCAACTGCGCATGGGTGCTGCCCGCGGAGGTGTCGCGCAAGGAGGTATCGGCATTGGCCAACAGCACCTACGGGTTCTTCACCAACTTGTTCGGAGCTCTGTCGCCGGTGGTGGCCGGGTACCTGGTGTCGTCGAGCGGCTACAACGCCATGCTGGTATACATCGGTGCATGGGCCGTGGTCGGTCTCGCGGCGATCCTGTTCCTGCTGGACGATGTCGCCCCGACCCCCCACGGTGAGGACCTGGCCGACGCTCGAGCGTGAGCGGTCAGGTTCGGCGAGGGTCTTTAGCGCCAAGGACATGTCGAGCACTGCCAACGACGAAGGGAATCGACTTCATGTATTGGGTTGGAACCAGCTGGAAGATGAACGGCGACGCAGCATCGGCCCGCGAGTACTGCGCGGCCCTGCTCGCGGCTGACCGGTCAGCCTGGGAGGGGTTGCAGCCGTTCGTGATCCCGCCCGCGACCCTCATATCGGCCGTGCGGGCAGCGCTGGGTCCTGCGGGCGTTCTGGTCGGTGCCCAGAACGCGCATTGGGAGGACAAGGGCGCCTGGACCGGTGAACTGTCGGTTCCCCAGGTGGCCGACGCCGGAGCGCAGATCGTGGAGATCGGTCATTCCGAGCGCCGCGAGTACTTCAACGAGACCGACGAGACGGTCAACCTGAAGGTCAAGGCCATACTGGCCCACGACCTGAGGCCCCTGGTGTGTGTGGGGGAGGATCGTAGCGTCTTCGAGGCGGGCGGATCGGTCGAGCACGTCTGCGCCCAGGTGGATGCCGCCCTGCGCGGAGTCGACGACACGTCGACGATCCTGCTCGCCTACGAACCCATCTGGGCCATCGGCGAAAAGGGGCGCGAGCCCATGCCGGGCGATCTCGAGAAGGTCTTCGACGCGTTGCAGGGCCGCTACGGCGATCGGGTGGAAGCAACGTTGTACGGGGGATCGGTGAACCCCGGGAACGCCGCTCGGCTGCTGGGGATCCCCGGGGTGTCGGGCCTGTTCGTGGGACGCTCCGCCTGGTCGGGTGAGGGATACGCCGAGATCCTCCGCCTGGCGGGTGGCGCGGTCGGCGCGTTCGCCTGACCCACAGCGGGGTGGATCGGTCATACTGAAGAGGTGGCTGTGGCTAAGGTGAAGCGCCAGACGATGGCGGATCAGATCAGTGATGCACTGATGGACGCCATCATGGACGGCACTATCCGCATGGGCGACAAGCTCCGCACGCAGGACCTGGCCGATCAGTTCGGCGTCAGCCGGATGCCCGTGCGCGAGGCGCTGATCAACCTGCAGGTCAGTGGCCTGGTGGATGCGACCCCCTACAGCGGTTACCGGGTCGTCTCGCTGGATCCGGAGCGGATACGCGAGGGGTACATCATCCGCCAGGCCCTGGAGCCGATCGTGGCCAGGACGGCTTGTGAACGCATCACCGATGAGGGTGTGGCCGCCGTCGAGGACAAGCTCGGCGAGCTGGAGGCCGCAACTCTCGACGCATCTCCCAGCCCGAAGGAGATCTATCTGTGCAACCGTGAATTCCATTTCACGTGGTATGAGGCTGCGGGGATGCCGGTGGTGGTCGAGGCGATCCGCGCCGCGTGGGACAAGCTCGCTGTCTACAAACTGATCTACGGACGCAAGTATCTTCGCGATCGTGAGGCGGGGGTCCGCATGGTGCAGGAGCACCGAGCTTATGTCGATGCTCTGCGAACCCGCGACGCCGAAGGAGTCGCTCGCCAACTGGAGCAGAGCATCGCCATGCACGAGGTCGACGTGCCCGACGAGTTCCGGCTCGACGAGTCCGCTGTGAGCGCCTGAGACACGAGCCGGTCGTCCGCGACGCCTGGTGCTCATTCGGTTAGGGTCGGGGTTGCAACCGATGAGCGGAGGAGACCGATGGCCGTGCTGGGCGGGCGGCGCCCATGGCGTCGTGGCAGGTCCGAGCCCAGCGTGCGTGTCCGGGAGTTGGCGGCCGCGAGCCCGGAGCGGCCCACGTGGCAGGCCCCCTGGCCGCTGGTGACGATCGCGGCGGCGCTCATCACGGCGATGGTCGGTTGGCTCCTGATGGTCGGCCTGTGCCTGCTCGGCTGGATCGTGGTTCCCGAGCTCGGCGGCGGAGAGGTCTTCCGCATGGCCGCACAGGGCTGGCTTCTCGCACACGGGATCCCGATCTCGCTCCCGGGAGCCTGGCTGTCGATCCCACCGCTCGGGCTGACCCTCATCGCTATCGTCACGGGTCTGGGTGGATGCCGGTTCGCCGTCCTGCACGGGCACGCCCCTTCCGAGCCGGACGAAAGGCCGCGACGTGCGGTGCGGATGGGGTGCCTGTTCGCCCTCGCCTATGTGATCGCTCTGCTGGGAGTGCGGGCCTGGGTGGGGGCATCGGCCCCGTCGACCACGTTGGCACCGGTCGTGGTCATCGTCCTGTTCCTGGGCATCGGGGGCTGCGCGAGGTCGCTGCACTGGGACCCGTTCAGTCGTCTGGCCGAGCGCTGGGCCTGGACGCGGGCCATCGTGCCGGCCTTGGTGGCCGGCCTGTGCGTGATGATCGTCGCGGGTGCCCTGGTGTTGGCCGTCTCGCTCGTGTCGGGTCGCACCCGCATCGAGACCATCCACGACTCATTGTCGGCCGGGGTGATCGGCGGAGTGATGCTCATCCTCGTCCAGCTGGCGTGGCTGCCGAACTACATTCTGTGGTGCGGATCGTGGGCGCTGGGAGCCGGCGTCCAACTCGGTCTCGACACCGTCATCTCACCCGCCCAGAGCTACGTGGGCATGCTGCCGGCCATCCCCGTCCTGGGTGCGGTGCCCCCGGCCGGGCCGGCGCCGCGGCTGGGCATGCTCTGCCTGCTGTCGGGTGTGGTCGCAGGCGCGGTGGCTGCGTTCGTGGTCGTCACATCGCAGGTGAGGGACGCAGCCTCGCGCGGCCGGTTGCTGGGCGCCGACGTCGGGGCGATCAGTGGTGCGCTGAGCGGAATCGTGACCGGGCTGGTGTTCGTCCTGCTCCAGGTGCCGGCGTCGGGCGACCTCGGCTCTGTGCGACTCGTCGATCTCGGCGCCCGGATGGGCGCTCTGGTGATCATGGCGCCGTCCTCGATGGGGGTCGCGGGCATGGTCACCGGATGGCTGATCGCCTGGCGTGTGGCGCGTCGGCCCGATCGTCAGGCACTCGACACCGCCGCGATGAGCGAGGCCGTCACGGGCCGGATCCTGGTCACCCGCCAGCGGGTACAACCCGGGGGAGCCGGCGAGGAGGAGCAATCCACAAGGGTCGTCGCGGACAAGAGGCCTCCGGCCGGCGGCTCCGGGTAGGCTGCACCCGTGGCTTGCCGTGTCGTCGTGCTCGTGTCGGGATCCGGGACCCTTCTGCAGGCTCTGCTCGATGCCGAGCGGGACGGTCGCCTGGGTGCGCACCTGGTCGCGGTGGGAGCCGATCGTCCCGACGCGTTCGGGCTGACGAGGGCCCGGGATACCGGGCTACCGACGTTCGTCGAGCCCATGGGCCCCGACAGGGACCAGTGGGACGCTCGTCTCACCGATGCCGTCGCCGCGCACGACCCCGACCTTGTGGTGAGCGCGGGCTTCATGCGTCTGGTGGGGCCGCGGTTCCTCGCCCGGTTCGGTGGACGATGCATCAACAGCCATCCCGCGCTGCTCCCGAGCTTCCCGGGCATGCACGGCGTCCGGGACGCGCTGGCCGCCGGGGTCAAGGTCACGGGGACGACGATCTTCATGATCGACGAGGGCGTCGACACAGGTAGGATCCTCGCGCAGCGTGCGGTCGATGTTGCGGCGGGCGACACGGAAGAGACGCTGCACGAGCGGATCAAGGTGGTCGAGCGTGAACTGCTCGTCCGCGTCATCAACGAGCTGGCACATGCAACCGAGGAGAGCGATGGCTGAGCTGCAACCGATCAAACGAGCCCTGGTTTCGGTCTATGACAAGACCGGGCTGATCGAGCTGGGACAGGCGCTCGCCGGCGCCGGCGTGGAGATCGTCTCCACCGGGTCGACGGCGCGCAGGCTCTCGGATGCGGGAATCGGCGTCACACCGGTCGAACAGCTCACAGGTTTCCCCGAATGCCTGGACGGCCGGGTGAAGACGCTGCACCCGCGCGTCCACGCGGGCATCCTGGCCGATCGGCGCCTGGCCTCGCATCGTGACCAACTCGTGGAACTGGGTATCGAGCCGTTCGACCTGGTCGTGGTGAACCTGTACCCGTTCACCGAGACCGTCGCCTCGGGTGCCACGCCCGACGAGTGCATCGAGCAGATCGACATCGGCGGTCCCTCCATGGTGCGTGCGGCGGCGAAGAACCATCCCAGCGTCGCGGTCATCACCTCGCCCGCACAGTACGACCTGGTGCGTGACGCGCTGTCCGCCGGCGGGACCGACCTGCGGCAGCGCCAGGAGCTGGCCGCACGGGCATTCCGGCACACCGCCGCCTACGACGTCGCGGTGGCCACCTGGATGGGCGAGACCCTCGTCCCGGCCGACGACGGCTTCCCCGAGTGGGTCGGCGGCTCGTGGGACAAGCAGGGGACGCTGCGCTACGGCGAGAACTCCCACCAGGCGGCGGCGCTGTACGCGCAGCCCGCGGCACCGGCCGGGATCACGCAGGCCGAGCAACTGCACGGCAAGCAGATGAGCTACAACAACTACACCGACGGTGACGCGGCCTTCCGCTCCGCCTACGATTTCGAGGCGCCGGCCGTGGCGATCATCAAGCACGCGAACCCGTGCGGGATCGCCGTGGGCGCAGACATCGCCGAGGCCCATCGCAAGGCTCACGAATGCGACCCCGTGTCGGCCTACGGCGGAGTGATCGCGACCAATCGTCCGGTGAGCCTGGAGATGGCCGAACAGGTCGCCAAGGTGTTCACCGAGGTCATCATCGCCCCCGAGTACGAGGACGGGGCGCTGGAGGTGCTGGAGGGCAAGAAGAACATCCGCATCCTCCGCGCGCCCGCCTACACCCACCGCCCCCACCAGCTCACGCTGATCTCGGGCGGCGCGCTGGTGCAGCAGCCCGATCGTATCGACGCCCCAGGCGACGACCCGGCGAACTGGACGCTGGTGGCCGGCCAACCCGCCGACCAGGACACCCTCACCGACCTGGCGTTCGCGTGGCGGGCCGTGCGGTCGGTCAAGTCGAACGCGATCCTGCTCGCCCACGACGGCGCCTCGGTCGGCGTCGGCATGGGGCAGGTCAACCGCGTCGACTCCTGCCGCCTCGCGGTGGAGCGGGCCGGTGATCGCGCGGCGGGGTCGGTGGCCGCGTCCGACGCGTTCTTCCCGTTCGACGACGGCCCCCGGATCCTGCTGGACGCCGGGGTGCGCGCGATCGTCCAGCCCGGTGGCTCGGTGCGTGACGACCAGACGATCAAGGCGGCTCAGGATGCGGGCGTGACGATGTACTTCACGGGCATCCGCCACTTCTTCCACTGACCGGAGGCCTCCGAGATGACTGCGCAAAGACTCGACGGCAAGCAGTTGGCGTCCACGATCAAGGCCGAGCTCACCGCACGGGTGGCGGCGCTGCGCGCTCGCGGTGCCGTACCAGGGCTCGGCACCGTGCTCGTCGGCGACGATCCGGCCAGCCACAACTACGTCCGCATGAAGCACCGCGACTGCGAGGCGGTCGGCATCGCGTCCATCCAGGTGGAGCTGCCCGCCGACGCGTCGGCCGAGCAACTGCGCGAGGAGATCGAACGACTCAACGCCGACCCGGCGTGCACCGGCTACATCGTCCAGCTGCCGCTGCCGAAGCAGTTGGACGAGTACGCGGCGCTGGAGCTCATCGATCCCGTCAAGGACGCCGACGGCCTGCATCCGGTGAACCTGGGCCGTCTGGTGCTGGGGGAGCCCGGCCCGCTGCCGTGCACACCCAGGGGCATCGTCGAACTGCTGCGGCGCAACGAGATCCCCCTGGCGGGGGCCGAGGTGTGCGTCATCGGGCGGGGCATCACGGTGGGACGACCGCTCGGCCTGATCCTCACCCGGCGCAGCGAGAACTCGACGGTGACGCTGTGCCACACGGGCACCCGCGACCTGGTGGAGCACACGCGCCGCGCCGACATCGTGGTGGCTGCCGCGGGCGTGCCGCACATGGTCGACGCGGCCATGATCAAGCCCGGTGCGGTGCTCGTCGACGTCGGTGTGAGCCGCGTCGACGGCAAGACCACCGGTGACCTGGCACCCGACGTGTGGGACAAGGCGGCCTGGGTCACCCCGAACCCCGGCGGGGTGGGGCCGATGACCCGCGCCATGCTGCTGTCCAATGTCGTGGACGCCGCCGAGCAGACCGCGGCATAGCTCATGTCGACCGCGGCCCCGCAACCCGATCCGCGCGGCAGCCTCAACCCCTGGCCGTTGCTGCTCGTCCTGGTCTTCTTCGCGGCCGGGATCGTCCTGGTGATCCTGCGGCACTGGCGTCGGGGTTCGGTGATGATGGGCGGATCGTTGGTGTTCGCCGCGCTGCTACGGCTGGTGCTTCCCAGCCGGATCGCGGGAATCCTCGCGGTGCGTCACCGCGCGTTCGATGTGGCTCTCATGCTCGGCGCCGGCGTCGGCATGATGGTGCTGGGCATGGTCGTGCCCGGGACCTACGTGTGAGATCCCGGGCACGACGCGTCGGCTGAACGAGGGTTCGGGTCAGATGAGCCCGAGTTCGGTGACGGCCTGCTTCTCGTCGGCCATCTCGGCGATCGTGGCGTCGAGCTTCGCCTGGCTGAAGTCGTTGAGCTCCAGGCCCTGGACGATCTCGTAGGCACCATCCTTCGTGGTGACCGGGAACGAGCTGATCAGGCCCTCGGGCACACCGTAGGAGCCATCGCTGGGAACCGACATCGACACCCAGTCGCCCTCGGGGGTGCCGAGCACCCAGTCGTGCATGCACTCCACCGTGGCGTTCGCGGCCGAGGCCGCCGAACTCGCGCCACGCGCGTTGATGATCGCCGCGCCGCGCTTGGCGACCGTCGGGATGAAGTCGTTCTCGATCCACTCCTCGTCCACCTGCGGGGCCGAGCCGTTCACCAGGGCGTGGAAGACGTCCGGGTACTGCGTGGACGAGTGGTTGCCCCAGATCGTCATGTGGGTGACCGCACCGACGCCGACGCCGAGCTTCTTGGCGAGCTGGGCCTTGGCGCGGTTGTGGTCGAGCCGGGTGAGGGCGGTGAAGCGCTCGTTCGGGATGTCGGGGGCGTTGTTCATCGCGATCAAGGCGTTGGTGTTGGCCGGGTTGCCGGTGACGAGCACCTTGATGTCGTCCGCCGCGACCTCGTTGAGGGCCTTGCCCTGGGCGGTGAAGATCTTGCCGTTGGCGCCGAGCAGGTCGCCACGCTCCATGCCCGCCTTGCGCGGCATTGCGCCGACGAGCATCGCCAGGTTTGCGCCCTCGAACACCTTCAGCGGGTCGTCGCCGACGACCACGTTGGTCAGGTTCGGGAAGGCACCGTCCTCGAGTTCCATGACAACGCCCTCAAGGGCCTTGAGGGCCGGGGTGATTTCGAGCAGGCGCAACTCGACCGGACGATCACCCAGCAGCGATCCGCTGGCGATCCGGAAGAGCAGGCTGTAACAGATCTGGCCGGCGGCACCGGTCACGGCCACCTTTACTGGGGTCTCGCTCACGAGGATTCCTCTTCTCAACATCGGGATGTGATCCTGACAGCAGAGTAGTCCCGAGTGCTCGGTCGTGGTCCCCCGGGGCATCCCTTCGACAGGCTCAGGGGCCCTTCGACAGGCTCAGGGGTCGTCCGCGCTCGTTGAACGAGCGAGCCCCGTCGAAAACGACAGGCTCGGGGGCCCTTCGACGGGCTCAGGGGTCGTCCGCGCTCGTTGAGCTTGTCGAAGCGAGCGAGCCCGCCAAGAGCGAGCGCCCCTAGTGGAAGATGACCGTGCGTATCCCGTCGAGGAAGATCCGCTTCTCGGCGAACAGGCGCACCGCGCTGGTCAGCGTGTCGGACTCCAGCCCCTGGCCGATGCTGGTCAGCTCGGCGACGGTCGCGGAGTGGTCGACGCGATGGACGTTCTGCTCGATGATCGGGCCCTCGTCCAGGTTGGAGGTGACGAAGTGGGCGGTGGCCCCGATCAGCTTCACGCCGCGCTCGTGGGCCTGGCGATAGGGGTTGGCGCCCTTGAAGCCCGGCAGGAAGCTGTGGTGGATGTTGATGACCCGCCCGGCGAGGTCGGTGCACAGTTCGGGCGACAGGATCTGCATGTAGCGCGCGAGCACCACCAGATCGATGCCGAGTTCGTCGACGGCCTGGCGGATCCGGTTCTCGAACGCCGGTTTCGAGTCGGGCAGCACCGCGTGGTGCTCGAAGGGAATGCCGTGGTAGTGCGCCAGGCGGCCGAGCTGCTCGTGATTGGACAGGATGAGGGGGATCTCGATGGGCAGGTCGCCGGCGCGGACGTGGAAGAGCAGGTCGTTGAGCGGGCCGGCCGCCTTGCTGACGAGAACCAGTGTGCGGGTGGGAACACCTGCCGGGACGACGGCCCACGTGGCGGCGAACCGGGTCGCGACCTGCGCGATCGCCGCCCGGAACTCCTCCGGGGCGGTGGGGACGTCGATCTCGACCCGCATGAAGAACCGCCCGGTGTCGGTCGAACTGAACTGCTGCAACTCGAGGATGTTGCCCTGACACGCGACGATGGCCCCGGTGACGGCGTGGACGATGCCGGCGGTGTCGTCACAACTGAACGTGAGGATCAACTGGTGCACCCGACGAGACTACCGGGATCGAGAAACGCACAGGTGATCGAGCCGTGCCGCTAGATTGGTCCGCATGATCAAGGTGGCTGGCAAGGTCGTCGAACTCGACGGCGACGAGATGACCCGGGTGATCTGGGCGTTCATCAAGCAGCGGCTCATCCTGCCGTACCTGGATGTCGATCTCGAGTACTACGACCTCGGCATCGAGAACCGCGATGCGACCGATGACCAGGTGACCGTCGACGCGGCCAACGCGATCAAGGAATACGGCGTCGGCGTCAAGTGCGCCACCATCACGCCGGACGAGGCCCGCGTCGCCGAGTTCGGTCTCAAGAAGATGTGGCGTTCGCCCAACGGGACGATCCGCAACATCCTCGGCGGCGTGATCTTCCGTGAGCCCATCGTCATCAGCAACGTCCCGCGGCTCGTCCCCGGTTGGAAGAAGCCCATCGTCGTCGGCCGACACGCGTTCGGTGACCAGTACCGGGCCACGGACTTCAAGGTTCCCGGCGCGGGCACGGTCACGCTCACCTTCACTCCGGAGGACGGATCGGAGCCGATGGAGTTCGAGGTCGTGAAGGTGCCCGAGGGGGGCGGCGTCGCGCTCGGCATGTACAACTTCCTCGACTCGATCCGTGACTTCGCGCGCGCGTCCCTGAGCTACGGGCTGCAGCGCGGCTACCCGGTGTACCTGTCGACGAAGAACACCATCCTCAAGGCCTACGACGGCGCCTTCAAGGACATCTTCGCGGCCGTCTACGAGCAGGAGTTCAAGGCCGACTTCGAGGCCGCCGGGATCACCTACGAGCACCGGCTGATCGACGACATGGTGGCGTCCGCTCTCAAGTGGGAGGGCGGCTACGTGTGGGCCTGCAAGAACTACGACGGCGACGTGCAGTCCGACACCGTCGCCCAGGGGTTCGGCTCGCTCGGGCTGATGACCTCGATCCTCATGACGCCGGACGGCCGGACCGTCGAGGCCGAGGCGGCTCATGGCACCGTCACCCGCCACTACCGCCAGTACCAGCAGGGCAAGGCCACGTCCACGAACCCGATCGCGTCCATCTTCGCCTGGACCGGCGGACTCAAGCACCGTGGCCGACTCGACCAGACCCCCGAGGTGGTCGGCTTCGCCGAGACCCTCGAGGACGTCTGCATCAGGACCGTCGAATCGGGCCGGATGACCAAGGACCTCGCGTTGCTGGTGGGCCCCGATCAGGGCTGGCTCACCACCGAGGAGTTCCTCGCGGCACTGGACGAAGGACTGTCGGCCCGCCTGGGTTAGGCTCCATGTCGAACACTCGTGAAGGCCGCAAAGACGCGCAACCGGGAGGAGCCCAGCAGCCATGCCCACAGTCACACTTCCCTACGGCAAGGATTCGATTCCCTACCAGATCCCCGATGACAGGTTCGCCGGGGAGCTCGTCTCCCATCTGAGGGAGTATCAGGCTCCCGCGTCGCAGGCCGACCTCGTAGCCGCCGCCCTCGCGAACCCGATCGGGAGCCCGCGGCTCTCCGAACTCGCGCGGGGCAAGAAGAACGTCGTGCTGATCGCCAGCGACCACACACGCCCGGTGCCGAGCAAGGTCATCGTCCCCCAGATGCTGGCCGAGATCCGTAGCCAGAACCCCGACGCGGACATCACGATCCTGATCGCCACGGGCTGTCACCGCGGCACGACGCGTGACGAACTCGTGGGCAAGTTCGGGCCGCAGATCGTCCAGGACGAGAAGATCGTCGTGCACGATTGTGACGAGTCGGAGATGACCCACGTCGGCCAGTTGCCCTCCGGCGGCGATCTCGTCGTCAACCGGATCGCTGTCGACGCCGACCTTCTCGTGGCCGAGGGATTCATCGAGCCGCACTTCTTCGCCGGCTACTCCGGCGGACGCAAGAGCGTCCTGCCCGGGGTTGCGTCCCGCACGACGGTGCTCTACAACCACAACGCGGCGTTCATCGCCAGCGACAAGGCCCGCACGGGGGTGCTCGACGGCAACCCGATTCATGCGGACATGCTCTACGCGGCCCGCACCGTGGGTCTCGCGTTCATCTGCAACGTGGTCATCAACGAGGACAAGGAAGTGGTGTACGCCGTCGCAGGCGACGCCGACGAAGCGCATCGCACGGGCTGCCGCTTCCTGGCGAGCAAGTGCCAGGTCGACGCGGCCGAGGCCGACATCGTCATCTCGACCAACGGCGGGTACCCGCTCGACCAGAACATCTACCAGGCCGTCAAGGGGATGACGGCGGCCGAGGCGTGCGTCCGCCCGGGAGGCGTGGTCGTCATGCTGGCCAAGTCCAACGACGGGCATGGCGGCGAGGAGTTCTACCGTACCTTCCGGGACGAGAAGGATCTCGGGCGCCTGACGAGCACGTTCCTGTCGACCCCGAAGGACGAGACGCGTGTGGACCAGTGGGAGTCGCAGATCCTCGCGCGTGTCCTGACGAAGGCGAGCGTCGTCTACGTGTCCGACGCGCCTGCGGAGATGGTGACCGACATGCACATGACTCCCGCTCACAGTGTCGAGGAGGGCGTGACGAAAGCCGAGCAGATCCTTCGCGATCAGCGGGCATCGATCGTCGCCATCCCCGACGGTGTCGCGGTGATGGTCGTCTGAGGCACGACTGGGGACGACCCGGATCAAGTAGAGTTACCCCGTGGCGGCGCAACTCGTGAGCACAGATGTCTGACCTACTGGTAAGCATTCTGGTCATCCTGGCCCTCTTCTTCGTCGGGGCGCTGTTCTCGGCGGCCGAGATGGCGCTGGTCACGCTCCGCGATTCGCAGATCGCCAGGCTTCAGGGCAAGGGCAAGCGAGGACGCGCCATAGCGGCCCTGACCGAGAACCCCAACCGGTTCCTGTCGGCGGTGCAGATCGGTGTGACCCTCGCGGGATTCCTGTCGTCCGCTTTTGGTAGCGACTCGCTGGCCGGGCGTTTCCTGGCGCCGTGGCTGGTCGACCGGGGGCTGGGTCAGGGACTGGCGTCCGTGCTCGCCGTGGTCATCGTCACGGCCGTGATCTCGTTCTTCTCCATCGTCTTGTCCGAGCTCACGGCCAAGCGCCTGGCGATGCAGCGTCCCGAGGAGTTCTCCTTGGCGCTCGCCCCGATGGTCAGCGCCATCGCCAAGGTCGCGACGCCGTTGATCTGGCTGCTCGACAAGTGCACCAACGTCATGGTGCGCGTGCTGGGCGGCGACCCCGAGGCGGGCAAGGAGGCCGTTACGGAGGACGAGCTGAGGTCGATGGTCGCCAACGCCGACATGCTCACCGACGAGGAGCGGCGCATCGTGGACGACGTTTTCGACGCCGGCGACCGTAGCCTGCGCGAGGTGATGGTGCCGCGCACCGAGGTGGAGTTCCTCGCTGGCGATATGCCTGTCTACAAGGCACTTCGCCTGGTGCAAGACAATCAGCACTCCCGGTACCCGGTCACCGACGGGTCTCCCGACCAGATCGTCGGGTTCCTGCACGTGCGCGACCTCATGGGCCTGGACACCGATGCCCGGCACGCGTTCGTCAAGCAGTTGGCTCGTCCCATCCTGAGCCTGCCCGAGACAGTCAAGGTGCTCCGGGCACTGGCCGAGATGCGCCGCAAGCATTCGCACATGGCGATCGTCCTCGACGAGTACGGTGGGACGGCGGGCATCGTCACGCTGGAGGACCTGATCGAGGAACTCATCGGCGACATCACCGACGAGTACGACGTGATCGACGACGATCAGCTCATGCATGAGGAACTGTCGGACGTCGAGGGGCTGATCAGCCTCGAGGACTTCGCCGACCGCACCGGGTATCAGGTGCCCGAGGGTCCCTACGACACTCTGGCGGGCTACTTCATGGCCCGCCTCGGCCGGGTGCCCGAGGTGGGGGACGTGGTCGAGGCGCATCTCGACCCGCCTGACCCCGACGACACCAGGCCCGGGATCGACGTGCTGATGCGCGTCGCCGAGATGGACGGCCGCCGCATCGCCTGGATCGGTATCAATCGGCTCGACCGCGGCCAGGGCGGTGAACCCCTGGACGACAATGATCGGGCCAGGCGTCAGGACCTGATGGTCCGCCGGCGTCTGGCGGAGGCCTCCCAGGCCGCGGACGAGGCAACGCCCGGCATCTGAGAAGGCGGTGGACCCCTGATGCGAGACGGCGGGGTGTGCGACGACGGCTGGGGTGTGCTCGGCTCCCCGAGCATGGGGCGCCTGCTGCAGGCCGTGCTCGCCGGCGACGGTGGACGCCTGGTCAGCTGGACGCTCGACCAGGTCGACCGGTTGCCGGGCGAGGCGACGACGGCGGCCTACCTCGTCCTCGCCGAGTGGCCGCTGCACGACGGGGGCACGCGAACCGACGAGGAACTCATCGGTGTGACGGCCCGCGCCGGTGGACCCGACGAGTCCGACCGGATCGCACGGGTCTTCACCGAACAGGGACGCGAGGTGGTGGCGTGGCGCTACCCCCATGACCCCGAGTTGCCGGGGTTGAGGACCGCGGCCTTCGCTAGTGCCGTGGCGGGGTTGCTGGTCGAGCGGCAGCTGGCGCCTCCCGACCTGGGTCGTGACGATGTGGTCCTGCAGATGGTGACGTATCGTCCCAGGCGCCGGGCGGTCGTCAGGGCCGACCTGCCGCGCTACGGCCTGACCTACTACCTCAAGGCGATGCGTCCCTCGCGGGTGACCATGACGCTGGAGCGGTACCGGATGCTGCGCGACCACGGCATCCCCGTGGCCGACATCGTCGCCACCACCTCCGACGCGGTCATCGTCATGCCGGCACTGCCTGGTAGGCCGCTCGCGTCCGCCCTGTTCGACCCGCAGCCGCCGGTGCACGGCCAGCAGATCGTCGACCTGCTGGACGCGCTCCCCGGGTCGATCCGCAGCCTTCCCAGGCGGCGGCCGTGGGCCGACCACGTGGCGCACTTCGCCGACGTCGCCGCTTCGGCCCTGCCCGGCGAGCGCCCGCGGCTGCAGTGGATGGTGCAGACGATCAGCAGTGGGCTCGCGGGCATCCCGCCGGGGGACGAGGCGATCCACGGCGACTTCTACGAGGCCCAGGTGTTCGTCGGTGACGGACGCATCACCGGGCTGCTCGACATCGACACGATCGGCCCGGGGCGCCGGGCGGATGACCTGGGCTGCCTGCTCGCGCACCTGTCCACCGTGCAGGGAATGGACGCGACCCAGGCCGACCGGTTGCGTCGGCTCATCGACGCCTGGCTCCCCGTGTTCGACCACCGGGTCGACCCGATCGAGCTACGCCTGCGGGCGGCCGCGGTGTCGATCTCGCTGGCCACCGGCCCGTTCCGCGGGCAGGAACGCGACTGGCCCGCCACCACCCGCCGGATCCTGGACGCCGCCGAGGGGTGGATCACCCAGGCGTCCAGGATGTCGCCGCTGAGGTAAGCGGCGGGCATCTCACCCTGTCAGTCAGGCGGGTCGGCAAGCAGCTGATCGAAGGAACGGGCTTCGCCGTGGCCGGACGCGGTGTACTGCCCGACGGCATCGGAGTCGGCGAAAGCCGCCACATGGGTGCTCATCGGGGTGTCGATGTCGGGGCTGACGACGTAGCCCGCGGATTCGGCGGACAGCCACGCCTGGGTCTCGAAGTCGGCGACGAACATGGCCTCGACCTGGCCGGCGTCCAGGTGCTGCTCGGAGTAGAACATGAACATCTCGCCGGTGTCGTCGAACTTCCAGACTTCGTCGGTGCCGACGATCTCGGCGGCGGACCGCAGGTCGGAGATGGGCATGCCGCAGCGCGAGCAGGTGTCGGACGAGGTGAACTCCACCAGTCCGTCGGGAGCCTGTTGTTCGCTGCCGCAACCGGACAGCATGCCCGCGGTGGCCACGGCCATCCCGAGCATGCCGCCCACGAATGTGCGGCGTCCGAGCTGGGCATTCAGGACGGCGGTCATGGGGTCAGCATAGGACAGGCTTTCCATACCCGACCGGCGGGTCGTCCGTGCCCCGGCTCGCGCATCGCCTCAGGCGTCCAGCATGTCCCCGCTCAGGTAGTCGGCGTAGGCGGGCAGATCGAGTTGACCGTTGCCGGACACCCCGATCAGGACGACCTGGCCGTCCCCGTCGTCCTCCGCGGTCGCGAGATAGTCGAGGGCGCCGGCGATCGCGTGGTTCGACTCGGACGCAGGGATGATTCCCTCGGCCCGCGCGAACGTGATGCCAGCGGCGAACGCCGCCCGCTGACGGATGGCGACCGCGTCCAGCAGGCCCTGGTCATAGGCGGCGCTGACAAGCGGTGCCATGCCGTGGAAGCGCAGGCCGCCCGCATGCACGGGATCGGGGACGAAGTCGGCACCCAGTGTGTACATCTTCAGCAGCGGCGTCAGGCCGGCGGTGTCACCGAAGTCGTAGCGGTACTCGCCCTGCGTCAGCGAGGGGGCCGCCGCCGGCTCACAGGCCGTGACGTGCACCTGGCCGCGTCCCTCGAGGTTCTCGTGGATGAACGGGAACGCGATGCCGGCCAGGTTGGAGCCACCACCCGCGCAGGCGAACAGCCGATCGGGCAGACGCTCGCCGGCGGCCTCCAACTGCGCCAGAGCCTCCTGACCGATCACCGTCTGGTGCAGGGCGACATGGTTGAGCACGCTGCCCAGCGAATAGTTGGCGTGCGGATCCTTGGCCGCCTCCTCGATTGCCTCGCTGATAGCCATGCCCAGCGAACCGGTGGTGTCGGGGAAGCGTTCGCGCAGGGAGCGTCCGGCCTCGGTGCGCTCCGACGGGCTGGGTGTCACCTGGGCGCCGAAGGTCTCCATCTGGATGTGGCGGTACGGCTTGGTCTCGTAGCTGGTGCGCACCTGGAAGACGTCGCAGGCCAGGCCGAAGACGCTGCAGGCGAACGACAGGGCCGCACCCCACTGCCCGGCCCCGGTCTCGGTGGTGAGGCGCTCGATGCCGGCCTGCTTGTTGTAGTACGCCTGAGCGACCGCCGAGTTGGTCTTGTGGCTGCCGACCGGGGACGCGCCCTCGTACTTGAAGTAGATGCGAGCCCGGGTGCCGACGGCCTGCTCGAGGCGGCGTGCGCGGTAAAGGGGAGAGGGACGCCACAGCTTGTAGATCTCGCGGACTGCCTCGGGGATGGGTACCCAGCGCTCCATGGTCATCTCCTGCTCGATCAGCGCGGGCGGGAAGATGGCGGCGAGGTCGGCGGGCTGGGCCGGCTGCTCGGTGGCCGGGTTCAGCGGCGGCGGAGGCGGGGTCGGCAGGTCGGGGGCCAGGTTGTACCAACGGGTCGGGATCTGGTCCTCCGACAACACGATCTTCGTGCGGTCATCACTCATGGGATTGAGGGTAACGGGTTCTGCGCGGGACTCGCCGGGGCGCATCAAGGACTGAGCAGGGGTGAATCACGTAGATTTGACCGCGCCATGAACAAGCCATTCGCCGTGTTTGCCGCCGGGCTGCTGGCGATCGCGCTCGCCGGCTGCGCCGAGCCGCCCGCGTCCGTCCGATCCTCCACGCCGACGCCCACATCGACCGCGTCCGCGTACTACAAGGCCTGCCTGGTCACCGACGCCGACACCGCCGAGGGATCGCCCGCACAGGAGGGTGTCGCGGGGCTCACCAGGGCCTCGTCCGAGTTGGGTGTCGACACCGATCAGGTGACCGTGGCGACCTCGGCCGACTACGCGACAGCGATCCAGGGACTGGTCGACGAGTCGTGCACGCTGGTCGTCGGGGTCGGGTCGTCGGCGACGGAAGCCGTCCAGGCCGCTGCCAAGGCCAACACCGGGGTGCGGTTCGTGCTGGTCGACGCGACGCCCACGGAATCGCTGTCGAACCTTCGTCCCGTGCTGTTCAACACCCAGGAGTCGGCGTTCCTCGCCGGCTACCTCGCGGCCTCGCAGTCGTCCACGGGCAAGGTAGGCACGTTCGGGGCTCTGAACGTGGCGACGGTGACGATATACATGGACGGTTTCGTCCAGGGCGTCGACTACTACAACCAGACCAAGCAGGCGCAGGTCGAGGCCCTCGGCTGGGACGTGACCGATCAGAGCGGGACGTTCGTCCACTCGGCCACCTCGCCGTGGGACGACACCGCGGCCGGCCTGACCGCCGCGCAGTCCCTCACCGACGAGGGAGCGGACGTCGTCTTCGCGGTCGCCGGAGCGGCCGGGACGGGAGCGCTGGAACTGGCGGCGCAGACCGGGGGCGTTCGGGTGATCTGGTCGGACACCGACGGTTGCCAGACGCAGGCGGCCTCGTGTGCCCAGATCCTGACCTCGGTGGTCAAGGACCGTGAGGCGAGCGTGTTCGAGGCGATCAAGGCCGACCACGACGGCAGCGGCGCGTCCGGTGTGCTGGCGGGGACGCTGCGCAACGGCGGGACGCATCTGTCCGATCTGGCCGACGACGTGCCCGCCGAGACCCGCACCGAGTTGGACGCTGTCTCACAGGGCATCATCGACGGCACGATCACGGTCACGTCACCCTCCGCGGTGAACTGACACACTGTGTGCATGGGGTCGATCGACTGGGACGAGTTGCGCCGTGTCGCGCTCGAGATGACCGAGCGCGCCTATGTGCCGTACTCGAACTACGCGGTGGGGGCGGCGGGACTGGTCAGCGACGGGCGGATCGTCCGCGGCTGCAACGTGGAGAACGCGTCGTACGGGTTGACGCTATGTGCTGAATGCGGGCTGGTGAGCGACCTGATCGCCGGAGGTGGGGGTGAGCTTGTCGCGTTCTGCTGCGTCGACGGCGCGGGTCGGGTGATCATGCCGTGCGGCCGGTGCAGGCAGCTCCTGTGGGAGCACGGGGGACGCGAACTCCAGGTCGAGACACCCGGCGGCGTCCGGACGATGGAGGCCGTACTGCCCCAGGCATTCGACGCCGACGACCTGGCGGGGATGCGATGATCCTCGCCGCGGCGGACGGGTCGTCCCTGTCGAACCCGGGGCCTGCCGGGTGGGCCTGGTACATCGACGACGATCGCTGGGCGGCCGGAGGATGGCCGAGCGGGACGAACAACATGGGCGAGCTGAAGGCCGTGCTCGACCTGCTGGAGCAGACCGCCGTGGCGGCCGACGAGCCGCTGAAGATCCTGTGTGACAGCCAGTACGTGATCAACTCGGTGACCAGGTGGATGCCGTCCTGGAAACGCAAGGGGTGGAAGAAGGCCGACGGGAAGCCGGTGCTGAACCAGGACCTCCTCAAGGCCATCGACGCGGCGCTCACAGGCCGCGACGTGAGCTTCGAATGGGTCAAGGGGCATGCTGGGCACCGCATGAACGAGGCCGCCGACGTGCGCGCCCGTGCCGTCGCCACCGCTTATCAGAAGGGGACGACGCCCGATCTGGGGCCAGGGTTCTCGCGGCGCCCCGGGGACGCGGCGGCGCCGCGGACCCCGGAGCCCGCCGCAACGGCGCAACCCGCCCCCGCGTCCGGCACGTCGCGGGTGGACGCGGACCTCGCGCTGGTCGTCGACCTGGAGAAGGCGCTGCTGACCGACGCGGTGCGAACCGATCCGGGTCGGCTGCGCCAACTGCTGCATCCCGAGTTCACCGAGTTCGGCGCGTCCGGGCGCATCTGGACGCGCAACCGGCTGCTGGCCGAGACCGGCCCGCTGCCCGTCCGGCTGGCGTTCGAGCCGATCGGCACCGAGCGGCTCGCGGACGACGTCATCCTGCTTCGCTGGCGGGCCGTGGGCGCACACGGCACCTGGCTTCGCAGCTCGGTGTGGCAGCGCGTCGAGGGTTCCTGGCGCTGCCGCTTCGCCCAGGGGACGCCGGTTCCGCCGGAGCGGTAGTCCGCGTTCACAACTGGAGATAGAGTCGCAGCGCTGCGCTGAGTTGCGCCATCAGGTCTTGCGGAACGTGGCCGATCGTAGGCCCGATCCGTGCCAGGCCCGTCATCGCCGAGCCCATCGGCGGTGGCGGCCTCCCACGCACCGGCATCACTGGACGCTTCCCATTCCTGCCAGGCAGAGGCGTAGGCGCTCTCCAGATCGGGATCGTCCAGCAGTCTGATCGCCTGCTGGATCGCGGCCGACCGCGACTCCAGACCCGTTCTCCGGGCGTATCGGTCCAGGGCGGCGACGTCGCTTTCCGAGAGGCTCACACTCAGCTTCATGGGGGATAACGCTACCCAGGTATTACCGAAGTACGACCGCTTCAGGCGTAGGTGGCGCACCGCCCGGTGACGCGAATGTCGCCGACGCCGTCGGTGAACCCCACGTGGGCCAGGTCGATGGTTCCGCGATCGCCCCCGCCCGTGTACCACTCGCCGTGCATCTTGTCGGCGACGCCGGCGACCAGCCCGCTGGCGGTCCAGGCGTCCACGATCTGTTCGGCCACCTGCTCGTTCGCCTGGGTGATCTCCAGGAAATCGACGTTGTCGGTGGCTGTGTCGAGGTCACGGGTGGTGAACATGCCGGTCAGGGTGACCAGCGTCCCGCTGGTGCCGGAGGTGTCGGTGCACGGCGCCTCGGTGACTGCCAGCGGACTCGGCCACAGGAGTTCGGGGCCCCCGGTCTGTTCGGCGATGCGCTGCAGCCCGGACATGTCGTCGCGAACCGCGGCGGCGGGGACGGCCGGAGCCAGGGATGTGGGCGCGGAGGTGGCCGGGGTGGTCGGAATTTCGGTCCCCGAGGATCGCGATGACGGCTCGGTGGGCGATGACGATGGGCTGGTCAGCGCGTGGGCGCGTGCCACAGCGTCGGCGGGCGGCTTCGGGTCGGACACCAGGGCGGCCGCGACCAAGCCGAGGAGGAGGACGGCGGTGACGACGCCGGCGGCTTGCTGATGGGGAATGCGCACGTCATGGTCGCGTCCGTGCCAGTAGAGCGCCATCAACCCGAGCAGGAGCGTCAGCGTCAGCCCGCAGACCAGCGCCGGCCCGGTCCACAGGGGCACCCAGGGATCTGCGACATCCCCGCTCAAACACCAGGCTTGTGGGGGAAATGACGTCTGGGCGTAGACGGCCTGCCATCCGGGATCGTCGGACTGGGATGCACATGTCGCGTCACCGTCGGAGATCAGGCCTGTGCTGACCCGCAGGACCACCGCGCCGATCCATGTGCAGATGGCCGCCAGCGCGAACCCCAGGCCCCACCATGCGGCGATCCGGCCCGCGGGCGACAGGCGTAGGTCGGTGCCGTCCCGGCGACGGGCCAGCAGCACGGCGCCCACCCCGACGACGGCCACCCATGCCGCAGATGCCAGCGTCCACCCGATACGATGCCACGCCAACGTGTACGTCAATGCGGCGACCGCGCCTGCCAGCCCGAAGCCACCGAGAACGGCCGCACAACGCGCAGGTCTGGTGGGTGCGCCCACGATCCCGCTCGCGGCGAGCCCTGCCAGGCCGGACAGCGCCACAACGAGCGGGAGCCAGACCGGCGCGGACACGAGGGTCACCCAGAAACCTCCGGCGAGCCCAGTACCGAAGTCGGGATCGTGGTCGGTCGCGCTGATCACCGTGCCGAGGATGATCAGGGAGACGCAGGCGAGCGCGGGGCCGAGCCAGAGTGCCTGACCGACGACTCGCAATGCTGGGGTGCGCGAACTCACATGTCCCATCATCGTCACCCACGGCGCATGACGGCATCCCTCCGCGGTCTCGTGGGAGGCACGACACGCGGGGACCGGGGGCGGAGCCGACGATAGGATGCCGAAGTGACCTCGCAAGCCTCCACCGAGCCGGAAGTGACTCTCGATGCGGGGCCCGAATGCGTCGACGAGGCGTGTGAGGTGATGCACAGGGCGTTCGCCGAGTACTCGCTGAAGGGAAGACCATCGGGGGCCCTCGTCGAGGACGCCCGCTCCCTGAGGGCCGAGATGGCCGACGGGACGCACCTGGCGGTCGTCCGCGTCGACGGACGCATGACGGCGATGGTCAAGTATCACCGGACGGCCGACGGAGCCTTGTACTTCGGGCGTCTGGGAGTGCTCCCCGAGGCGCGCGGGCAGGGACTGGCCGGTCTCCTCGTGCGTGAGCTGAGGGTGAGGTCGCGGGACGAGGGGACGCGCGGGCTGACCTGTTGCGTCCGCGCGAACGAGCCCGGCAACATCGCGCTCTACGAGCACCTCGGCATGCGGATCGTCGGCCGAACCGATCGTCCGAGCCTGACCGGCGCCGTCATCCCGGTCGTCCACATGAGCGACCTCCCCATGACTGGCGTCGCACTCGCAGAGGTGCCGCCCCTAGACTGAGCCATATGTGCGCTCACATCCTGGCTACCGCTGCCTGGCCGTACGCCAACGGCCCCCGTCACATCGGTCACGTCTCCGGTTTCGGCGTGCCCTCTGACGTCTTCGCGCGGTACATGCGAATGCGGGGGCACGAGGTGCTGCTGGTCAGCGGGTCGGACGAGCACGGCACCGCGATCCAGGTGAAGGCGGAGGCCGAGGGGCTCACGCCGCAGGAGGCCGCCGACAAGTACCACGGCATCATCGTCGAGGACCTCCAGGGCCTGGGGCTGTCGTACGACCTCTACACGCGGACGACGACCCGCAACCACGAGGCGGTCACCCAGGAACTGTTCAAGACCCTCTACGACAACGGGTACATCGTCCTCGAGACGCTCATGGGCGCGATCTCGCCGTCCACCGGTCGCACGCTGCCCGACCGCTACATCGAGGGCACCTGCCCGTTCTGCAAGTTCGAGTACGCCCGCGGTGACCAGTGCGACAACTGCGGACGCCAGCTCGACCCGATCGACCTGATCAACCCGCATTCGCGGATCAACGGCGAGGCCCCGGAGTTCCGCGAGACCCAGCACTTCTTCCTCGATCTGCCGGCCCTGGCCGACCAACTGATGGAATGGCTCAACACGCGGGTCGACTGGCGTCCCAACGTGCTGAACTTCAGCTTCAACTACGCCAAGGAACTCAAGCCGCGCGCGATCACCCGCGACCTCGACTGGGGCATCCGCATCCCGCTCGAGGGCTGGCGCGACGAGGACATGAAGCGCATCTACGTGTGGTTCGATGCCGTCACCGGCTACCTGTCGGCGTCCATCGAGTGGGCGATCCGCTCCGGCGACCCCGATGCATGGCGGTCGTGGTGGAACGACGAGGACGCCCGCTGCTACATGTTCATGGGCAAGGACAACATCGTCTTCCACTCGGTGATCTGGCCCTCGATGCTGCTGGGCGCCAACGGGGAGGGCAGCCGCGGCGGTGAGCGGAGTTCCTGGTTCGGCAAGCTCGACCTGCCCACCGAGGTGGTGTCGTCCGAGTTCCTGACGATGAAGGGATCGAAGGTCGACACCTCGCACGGCCACGTCATCTACGTGCGCGACTTCCTGCGCGAGTTCGGCCCCGACGCCCTGCGCTACTACATCGCGGTGGCCGGCCCCGAGGCTCGCGACACCGACTTCACGTGGGACGAGTTCGTGCGCCGCAACAACACCGAGCTCGCCAACGAATGGGGCAACCTCGTGAACCGGTCGGTCTCGATGGCCAACCGGAACAACGGGGCCGTCCCGCCCGCCCACGAACTCAGCACGGCCGACGAGGAACTGCTCGCGTCCAGCCGCGCGGCGTTCGACACCGTCGGCGGACTGCTGGAGCAGCGCAAGTTCAAGGCGGCCATCACCGAGGCGATGCGGGTGGTGAGTCTGGCCAACCAGTACCTGTCGCAGATGGAACCCTGGAAGCTCAAGGACGACACCGATCGCCGCGACACCGTGCTGCATGTGGCGCTCCAGGTCGTCTCGGACGCGAACACCCTGCTCACCCCGTTCCTGCCGCACTCGGCGCAGAAGGTGTACGAGCTGTTGGGTGGCGAGGGAACATGGGCTGCCCAGCCCGAGATCAAGGTCGTGGACGAGGGCGAGGGCACCGCGTCCTATCCGATCCTCACCGGCGACTACGCCTCGGAGCACGCCCGCTGGGAATCGCGCCCGATCGCGGTCGGCACCCCGCTCGCCAAGCCGACACCTCTGTTCCGCAAGCTGGACGAGTCGCTGGGTGAGACCGGCCCCGAGTGGGCGCCGCTCGCCTGAGCCTGCGCACCGAGCTGGTGATAGTGGCGGTCACGGGGCACCAGGATCGCGGACGAGACCACCGCGGCCAGTAGGGACGCGGTGAGGATTCCCACCTTGCCGGCGTCGTCGGTCGGGCTGCCCTGGCCGAAGCTCAGTTCGGACACGAGCAGCGAGACCGTGAAGCCGATGCCCCCGACCGCGCCGAGCCCGGCGATGTCGACCCATGCGAGTTGCGGGTCGATGTGCACGCCCCGGAACCTCGTGACGAGGAAGGTCGTGCCGGTGATGCCGATCAGCTTGCCCACGACGAGCCCCGCGACGATCCCGAGGGCGATGGGCGAGCCCAGGGTGGACGTCAGCCCTGACCAGCCGCCGATCGCGACCCCGGCCGAGAAGAACGCGAAGAGCGGCACGCACACCCCGGACGACAGCGGGCGCAGGTGGTGCTCCAGCAGATGCGCGAGGCCGTCCTCGCGGCTGTCGCGTCCTCGCGGGTGGACGGGCACGGTGAAGGCCAGCGCGACCCCGGCGATCGTGGCGTGGACGCCCGAGTTGAGCAGCAGCGCCCAGGCCACGACCCCGATGGGCAGGAGCACCGCCCAGGGGGCCCAGCGGTGCCGGCGGAAGAACCGTTCGAACACGGTGACCACGATCCCGTACACCACGACGGGGACCACGGTGGCCAGCAGGTGGCCGACATCGAGGTCCGAGGTGTAGAAGACGGCGATGATCGCGATGGCGATGAGGTCGTCCACGATCGCCAGCGTGAGCAGGAACGTGCGCATCGCGCCCGGCAGGTGCGAGCCGATGACCGCGAGCACGGCCAGCGCGAAGGCGATGTCCGTGGCCGTCGGGATCGCCCAGCCCCGCAACGCGTCCGGATCGGCGAGGTTGGTCAGCGCGAAGATGATCGCGGGCACTGTCACCCCGCCGAAAGCTGCGGCGACCGGGACGACGGCCCTGCCCGGGTGGCGCAGGTCGCCGGCGACGAACTCCTGCTTCAGTTCCAGCCCCGCAAGGAAGAAGAAGACCGCGAGCAGGCCGTCCGCCGCCCAATGGCCGATGGACAGGTCGAGATCGAGCCCCGCGACGGTGCCGCCGAGGTGATGCCCCCGAACGCCGAGGTAGGCCTCGGAAAGGGGAGAGTTCGCGCAGATCAGGGCCAGTGCGGTGGCGAGGAGCAGGAGGGCGCCGTCCACCCTGTCGGTGCGCAGGAATTCGAGGGGGCTTGTGCGGGCGGTAGCAGCCATACTGGTCTCCAACATCGACGAGATGAACGCGGCGACCCCGCCGCGTGCTGACCAGACTTCCCAGCCCACCACACTGCTTGTGGGCAGACACTCTAGGGGACGGTTGGCGTGACGCCTAATTCTCACGTCCTGGTCAGGAGATCTGGACGCTTTGCGCGATCTCGACCAATCGGTTCGCTTCGAAACCCTGGTCGGCCAGAATGGTGAATCCCTTCCCGTTCGATGTCGTCCCCGCGATGGTCCAGGCACCGCTCCCCATCGCGCTGCGACCCAACTCGGCAGGATTTCCCTGCACCGTGGTCTCCACGACATCGCTGAAGCTCGGGGCGTCCAGTTCGGATGTCTCGGCCATGACCGTGAGTTCTTCGCCACTGCTGGCGGCGTAGGTGGTGACGTCGGTCTTCCAGGTGATTGGCTGCCAGCCCTCGGGCAGAACAGTCAGCGCGGGACTGATCGCGACGGGGTTCTCGCTGGTGGAGGCTGCGATCGGCAACAACTCGTCGGGGCCAAATCCTTCGCGGCCGTTGAGGCTCGCGATCTTCCCGGTGGACAACGTCCAACGCACTACCGGTACCTGGTCGTAGCTGTTCTGGCCGATCACGAAGTCGCGGTCGCCGACGGTGACGGTACGCGCGTCGATAAGTGGCTCGGCCGTAGTAGCCACGAAGAGTGCGAGGTCGCGGCCCTCGGCCCGGTAGAAGACAGCCTCCCAGTCACTGTCCTTGTTGAACGTCGGGTTCGGAAACTCGGCTGGCAGGGCTTCGATTGTGAGCGGGAATGTCGGAGCTTCAGCCTGTATCAGCGGGGCTGCGGTGGCGGGGATGCTCGTACCCATCTGGAAAGTCGCCAGTACGCAGGTGATCACGGTCAGGAAGGCCAGCATCGGCAGGGCGACACGCCAGGCCGGCCGCCGTCTGGCCGATGCCTGGGATGCTCCCGGTTGCCGCATCTCGTCGAGCAGTGCCGACAGGGCTGCATCCTCGACTGACTTGGTGAGGGCGGGGCCTTGTGGGCCGTATTCGCGGAGTATCTCGACGTCGTCGATCATGATTCGTCCTTTGTGGCAAAAGGGATCAGCCCCCGGCTCGGGGCGAGGGGTGATGGTTCGTCCGTTGGCATGGCACCGGAAATCACGATGCCGGACAGGTGGCTTCGCATGAGGGTACGGGCACGATGAAGTCGTGAGCGGACGGTGCCGAGGGGAATGTCGAGAGCCTCGGCGATATCGGCGTAGGACATGTCCGCCCACGCTGTCATCAGCAGCACGTCACGATCGCGTGAATGCAGATCGGCCAACCCGGTCGCGATAGCTCGGCGTGCCGCACTCGCATCGATCCGGGCGTCCGATCGTTCCAGAGCGTCGACGTCGTCAGCGGAAACGACGGCGAGGCGAGCCAGTGCTCGGTATCGCGCGGTCTCGGCACGGGCGCGGCGCGCGAGAAGGTTGGAGGCGATTCCGAACAGCCATGGGCGTGCGGAACTCGCGTCCGGGTCGAAGGTGTGCCGCTTGCGGAAGGCAATCAGGAAGACCTCGCCCAACAGATCGTCGGCCACAGATCCCGCACGCCTGCCCAGGTAGCCATGGACGACCGACGAGTGGCGCTCGAAGATGATCGCGAATTGCTCGGGGTCGTCCAGTGAGTCCCGGATGACGGCCGCGTCGCTCGCTTCCGGGATATCTCGGTACGGGTTGGTCATACCCCTGTTTCGCGTTCGACCTCAGTGTGGTTCACGGGTGAGCTCAAGACAATCAAGCGCTTCGGCGTGAGGTCAGCATAATCTGGAAGCCGTGCCGACCACAGTCAGCCCTCATCCCTCCCTTCCCGGTGAACCTGTCTCGCAGGGGGCCACGCCATCGAACCCGCGCCACTCCAGCCACCGCGCGACGAGCCAGTGGCAGCCCAGCACCCATGTGAAGGGCACCGTGGACGACGCCCGGCGCGTCCTGGAACGGGCCGGCACGGCGGTGTTGCTGACGGGTGCGGGCATGTCGACCGACTCGGGGGTTCCCGACTACCGCGGCCCGTCGGCGGTGCGCGCCACCCCCATGCTGTATTCGGAGTTCGTCGGCGATCCGATGGCCCGCAAGCGGTACTGGGCGCGCAACTACCAGGGCTGGGCGCATCTGCATCGCGCCGAACCGAACGCGGGGCATCTCGCGGTGGCCGCCTGGGAGCGTCTCGGTATACCCACGGCGCTCACTGGGGTGATCACCCAGAACGTCGACGGGTTGCACGAGGAGGCCGGCACCCGGCGCCTCATCACGCTGCACGGCCGGTCGGCCGATGTCGTCTGCCTGAGCTGCGGGCGACTTTTCTCGCGGACTGCTCTGCAGACCAGGCTCGCGGAGGCCAACCCGGAGGTTCCGCTCGCCGAGTTCCTCGGGCACGCCGAGCTTCGTCCCGACGCGGACGCCGAGGTCACCGACTGGCAGCAGTTCGTCGTCCCCGACTGCGAGGTGTGTGGGGGAGTGTTGAAGCCCGACGTGGTCTTCTTCGGCGAGACGGTGCCCAAGCATCGGGTCACAGCCGCCATGAGCTGGTGTGATGCCGCTGATGCCCTTGTGGTGGCCGGATCGAGCCTGACGGTGATGTCGGGGTTGCGTTTCGTGCGGCACATCGCCAAGCGTGGACGGCCCGTCGTGATCGTCAATCATGGGGCGACGCGTGCGGACGATCTCGCCACCGTGCGGCTGGACGACTCGGTCGCCGACGTGCTGACGGCGCTGTCCGGCGTCGCCTGAGGGCCGGGCCGGCCACCTCTACTCGGCCGGGCGTGACACAGTTCCTTCAAATCTGTCGCACGTATCTCGATAGGGTGCTCTGACAAGGAAAGATGTCTGGACGAGTGCGGCGCGCGGCGAATTTCGAGGAACTGAGTCACGCCGGCTCACGATGACTCGTCACCTGTGGGGTTGCCGCGCCGAGGTAACTGCTACTGTATTAAGCACTTAGTACAGCAATACGGGGCGGGCAGGGTGATGGACTTCGACGCATCGGTGCCGATCTGGCTTCAGCTGGTGGCCGAGTTCCGCCGACGCATCGCCGCCGGCGAGTGGGCACAGGACTCCCGGATCGCCGGCGTCCGGGAGCTCGCGGTCGATCTCGGGGTGAACCCGAACACCGTCCAGCGCGCGCTGGCCGAACTGGAACGCGACGGGTTGTGCCGTTCCGAGCGCACCAGCGGCCGGTTCGTCACCGCAGATCCCGCGTTGATCGACGATCTGCGCCGGGACATGGCTGCCCAGGCGGCCGATGCCTTCGTCCACGCCGGACGCGGCGTCGGCCTGACGCTGGCCCAGGCCCAGAACCTCCTCGAGGAAAGGTGGACCTCCGCATGACCACGCCAATCGTCCAGCCCGCTCAAGGGCAACCGGAGGCGCGGCCCGGTCCCGCCGTCCGGGTCAGCGGGCTGACCAAGAACTACGGCTCGATCCGCGCCCTCGACGGGCTCGACCTCGCCCTGGCCCCCGGCCAGGTCGTCGGCCTGCTCGGCGAGAACGGCTGCGGCAAGACGACCCTGCTGAAGATCCTGGCCGGGGTGATGGCCGACCACAAGGGGGAGGTGTGGATCGCGGGGCATCGTCCCGGGCCGGCTTCGAAGGCGCACGTCTCGTTTCTCCCGGACGCCGGCTTCCTGAACGACGACGACCGCATCAGCGACTGTGTCGAGTTGTTCGGCGACTTCTTCGCCGACTTCAACGAGCCGCGGGCCCGCGAACTCATCGACTTCTTCGGCCTGAGCACCGACCGGAGACTGCGCGAGTTGAGCAAGGGGATGCGCGAGAAGGTGCAGATCGCGCTCGCGATGGGCCGTGACGCCCGGGTCTTCCTGCTGGACGAGCCGATCAGCGGAGTCGATCCGGCGGCCCGCCAGGTGATCCTGGACGGCATCGTCCGCGGTATCACCGAGGACTCGCTGGTGCTGATCTCCACTCACCTGATCCACGACCTCGAACCGATCCTCGATTCGATCGTGATGATGCGTCATGGACGCGTCCTGCTCGCCGGGCAGGTCGACGACCTGCGCGCCGAGCACCACTGCAGCATCGACGCACTCTTCCGGGAGGTCTACTCATGGTCGGCACACTGATCAAGCACGAATGGAAGCGCACCCGCAACATGCTCGCGGTCGTCTTCGGCGGCGTGACGGGCGTGGTGGGACTCGCAGGGCTGGCCACGTGGTTCTCGGTGCCCGTACTCAACCAGGTGAGCCTCCTGGTCATGGTGGTGGCGATCGTCGGTCTCGTCCTGGGAACGCAGGCCCTCATGGTCACGGACTACTGGAGGTCGTCGTATGCGAAGACCGGTTACTTCACCCAGACCCTGCCGATCAAGGGCTCGACGATCTATGCCGTGAAGATGGCCTGGGGCAGCCTCGTGGCGATCGTGGCGTTCCTGTGGGCCGGTGCGCTGGGGGCCGCGGCCGTCGTGATGACCGCACCCACACGGGGCCTGGACGCCGCCGATGCGTGGGGAACCGTCACCGATATGTGGTCGGCGCTCACCGGGGCCCTGGGCACCGGGCTGGCGGTCGCCGCCGTCGCCCTGGTCGTGCTGCAGCCCGCGCTGTACCTGGTCCAGTTCTTCTTCGCGGTGTCGTTCGGGCTCGAGGGGCGGTTCGGCCGGATGGGGGCCGGTGGCCCGGTGATCACCTACGCGGCGCTCTACATGGTGGCGCAGGTCGTGTACCTCATCGGGATGTTCGCCGTGCCCTTGGTGGTGCAGGTCGAGAACGGGCAGGTGCGCGTCATCCGGGAGAGCCTCCTGCGGCTGATGGCCGAGGGGCAGGACCCCAATGGCCTACCGCTGGGCCTGATCCCACCGCTGCTGATCATTCCCGTCGCGCTGGTGTGGCGCACCGCGATCTCCTGGAGCTCCAAGATCTCGCTGCGCTGAGCGAGTTCCCGGCGCGCCGCGCCCGGGAAGAGCGAAAGGCATGCGTCGTGCGGTCTGCGGCACAATGAGCGCATGATCAGCGCAGCCGACGTGGAGGCAGCCGCCGCCACTCTCGCCGGGGTGGCCCGGCGAACCGACCTTGTCACCAACGAACGGCTCAGCGCCCTGGTCGGCGCCAGCGTCCTGCTCAAACGGGAGGACCTGCAGCCGGTCCGTTCGTACAAGCTGCGCGGTGCGTACCACCTGATGAGCCATCTGTCGGACGCGGAGCGTGCCGCCGGGGTGGTCTGTGCCTCGGCCGGCAACCACGGTCAGGGCGTCGCCTACGCGTGTGCGCACCTGGGCATCCGGGGACGCATCTTCTGCCCGACGACCACCCCGCGCCAGAAGCGCGACCGCATGCGGGCGCTCGGCGGCGAATGGGTCGAGCTGGTCTTCGTCGGCAACACCTACGACGAGGCGGCGACGGCGTCCCACCGCGAGGCGGAGCGCACGGGAGCGGTGCCGGTGCCGGCGTTCGACGACCTGCGGACGATCGCCGGTCAGGGAACCGTCGCGGCCGAGATCGTCGACCAGTTGGGCCGGGCGCCGGACGTGCTGCTGGTTCCGGTGGGTGGCGGCGGGCTGCTCGCCGGCTGCCTGACCTGGATGGCCGAACGGTATCCGCAGACCCGTGTGGTGGGGGTGGAGCCGGCGGGTGCCGCGAGCATGCAGGCCGCCCTGGCCGCGGGGCAGCCCGTGCCGCTGGATGAGTTCGACACCTTCGCCGACGGGGTGGCCGTGCGCACCGCCGGGTCGCTGACGTTCCCGATCATCCAGCGGATCGGTTGCGACTGGGCCACGGTTCCCGAGGGGCAGATCTGCACCGAGATGCTCGACCTCTACCAGGTGGACGGGGTGATCGCCGAACCGGCGGGCGCGCTGGCCTCGTCCGCGCTGCGCTCCCAGGTGCGGGTCGGCGCGGGCGACCTGGTCGTGGCGATCGTCTCGGGCGGCAACAACGACGTCTCGCGGTATTCGGAGATCATCGAGCGGTCGCTGGTCTTCGAGGGACGCAAGCACTACTTCCTGGTCGCGTTCCCGCAGGAGCCCGGCGCGTTCCGGCGCTTCCTCAACGACATCCTCGGCCCCGACGACGACATCACGATGTTCGAGTACGTGAAGCGCAACAATCGTGAGACCGGTCCGGCGCTGGTCGGCATCGAGCTGGGTCACCCCGACGACCTGCCGGCACTGCTCGCGCGCATGGAGGCGTCCCCGCTGCAGATCGAGCCCATCGACCCGAACAGCCCCTTCTACCGTTACGTGGTATGAAGTGACCATTTTCGCTCAGGTGTGCGACTCTTGGGGCGTGGAACACCAGTGGGCGACGATGGATGGGAACGAGGCGGCGGCCCGCGTGGCCCACAGCCTGTCGGAGGTCATAGCGATCTACCCGATCACGCCGAGTTCGGCGATGGCCGAGTCGTCGGACGCCTGGAGTGCTGCCGGACGCACCAACATCTGGGGCGAGGTGCCCGAGGTCGTCGAGATGCAGTCCGAGGCCGGGGCCGCGGGTGCGTTGCACGGAGCGGTGACCAAAGGGACGCTCGGGACGACGTTCACCGCTTCACAGGGCCTGTTGCTGATGATCCCCAACATGTACAAGATTGCCGGTGAACTCACCCCGGCGGTCATCCATGTCGCCGCGCGATCGGTCGCCACGCATGCGCTGAGCATCTTCGGTGACCATTCGGACGTCATGGCCTGCCGGATGACCGGCTGGGCGATGCTGGCGTCGTCCAGCGTGCAGGAGGCCCACGACTTCGCCCTGGTCGCCCACAGCGCCACCCTGCGCAGCCGGGTGCCGTTCCTGCACTTCTTCGACGGGTTCCGCACCAGCCACGAGGTCAACAAGATCCAGCTGCTCACCGACGACGACCTGCACGCGCTCGTCAAGGACTCCGACGTGCTCGCGCACCAGGAGCGCGGGCTCACTCCGGATGCCCCGTCGATCAGGGGCACCGCGCAGAACCCCGACGTCTACTTCCAGGCGCGCGAGGCGTCCAACGTGTTCTACGACGCTGTTCCCGGCGTTGTGGACGAGGTCTTCGACGAGCTCTTCGAGCGCACCGGCCGCCGGTATTCTCTCGTCGAGTACCACGGTGCCCCCGACGCCGAGCGCGTCGTGATCGTGCTCGGGTCGGCATGGGGCACCACCTGCCAGGCGGTCGATGCCCTGGTCGCCCGGGGTGAGAAGGTCGGCGCGGCGACGCTGCGGCTGTTCCGGCCCTTCCCGGCGGCGCGGCTCATCGAAGCGCTGCCGGCGTCCGTGCGACGTATCGCCGTGCTCGACCGCACCAAGGAGCCCGGCAGCGCGGGCGAGCCCCTGTTCGGCGACGTCGTGATCGCGGCTGCCGAGCATGCGGGCCACTTCGGCCGCGGGATGCCCCGGGTGACCGGTGGGCGCTACGGGCTGTCGTCCAAGGAGTACACCCCGGCGATGGCCGCGGCGGTCTTCGCCGAACTGGCACGTGACGAGCCCAGGCCCCGGTTCACGGTGGGCATCAACGACGACGTCACGCACCTGTCGTTGCCGGTGCCGGACGACTTCGCGATCGGCAGCGACGCGCTCACCGCGGTCTTCTTCGGGCTCGGCTCCGACGGCACGGTCGGCGCCGCGAAGAACACCGTCAAGATCATCGGTGCCGACGAGGGTCGGTACGCGCAGGGCTACTTCGTCTACGACTCGCGCAAGTCGGGAGCCACCACCGTCAGCCACCTGCGGTTCGGCGACCATCCGATCGACTCGGCGTACCTGATCGACGAGGCCGACTTCGTGGCCGTGCACCAGTTCGAGTTGCTCGGGCAGATGCGCACCCTCGACCTCGCCAAGCGGGGCGCCACCGTCCTCATCAACTCCCCGTACGGCGAGGAGACCTGGGATCGGATCCCGGCCGAGGTGCAGCGGCTCGTCATCGACCGCGGGCTCCAGGTGTGGGTGATCGACGCGGCCGCGGTGGCCCACGAGGCGGGCCTCGGCAAGCGGATCAACACCGTGATGCAGCCGTGCTTCTTCTACCTGTCGGGGGTGGTGGCAAGGGACGACGCCGTCGCGCGGATAAAGAAGTCGGTAGAGCACACCTACGGCAGGCGTGGGCGGACGATCGTCGAGCGCAACTTCGCGGCGATCGACGGTGCCCTGGCAGCCCTGAGGCACTTGGAGGTGCCGGACGACGCCACGGGGCTCGTCCACCGGATGCCGCCGTTGCCCGCGACCGCACCGGACTTCGTCTCGCGCGTCACCTCGGTCATGCTGCGCGGGGAGGGCGACCTGTTGCCCGTCAGCGCACTGCCCGTGGACGGCACCTGGCCCAGCGGCACCTCGAAGTACGAGAAGCGCGGTATAGCCGAACAGATCCCGATCTGGGACCCGAGTCTGTGCATCGACTGCGGCAAGTGCGCGATCGTCTGCCCGCATGCGGCGATCCGCATCAAGGTCGCCCCCGAGGAACTGCTGGCGGACGCGCCGGAGGGCTTCGCGTCGAAGCCCTACCGTGACCGTTCGCTGGCCGGGCACCGGCTGATCGTCCAGGTCGCCCCCGACGATTGCACGGGCTGCGGGGTCTGCGTCGACGTCTGCCCGGCCCGCTCGAAGACCGAGGTCAAGCACAAGGCGATCAACCTCGAAACGCGCGTCGATCACCTCGACGTCGAGCGCCGCAACTTCGATCACTTCCTCGGCCTGCCCGAGGTCGACCGGACGAAGGTGCGCATCGACCAGGTGAAGGGCGCCGCACAGCTCCAGCCCCTCTTCGAGTTCTCGTTGGCCTGCTCGGGCTGCGGCGAGACGCCCTACGTGCGCACCCTCACCCAGCTGTTCGGCGACCGGCTCATCGTCGCGAACGCCACGGGGTGCTCGTCCATCTACGGCGGCAACCTTCCCACCAGCCCGTTCACCACCAACCCGGACGGCCGGGGCCCGGCATGGAGCAACTCGCTGTTCGAGGACAACGCCGAGTTCGGGCTCGGTATCAGGCTCGCCTGGGAGAAGCAGAACGCCCACGCCCGCAGGCTGGTCGACGAACTCCGCGACAGGCTGGCTCCTTCGCTGGTCACAGGGCTGCTGGAGGCCGATCAATCGTCCGAGGAGGGCCTCGCCGCCCAGCGCCTGCGGGTCGTGGAACTGGAGGAGGCGCTGGCGGGCATCGACGACACCAGGGCCCGGCGGCTCGAGTCGCTCGCCGACGAGCTGGTCGACAAGTCGGTGTGGATCGTCGGCGGGGACGGCTGGGCCTACGACATCGGCTACGGCGGCCTCGACCACGTGCTCGCCTCGGGACGCAACGTCAACGTGCTCGTCCTCGACACCGAGGTCTACTCCAACACCGGTGGCCAGGCGTCCAAGGCGACGCCGCGCGGCGCGTCGGCGAAGTTCGCGACCGCGGGCAAGGGCTCGCCGAAGAAGGACCTCGGCATGATCGCGCAGGCCTACGGCGATGTCTATGTGGCCCAGGTGTCGATGGGTGCCAACCAGCAGCAGACCGTGCGGGCCCTGCTAGAGGCGCAGGCGTGGGACGGGCCGAGCATCGTCATCGCGTACGCCACCTGCATCGCGCACGGCATCGACATGGAGACGTCGATGACCCACCAGGCCGACGCGGTGGCCACCGGGTACTGGCCGCTGTACCGGTTCCGCCCGAGTGCCGACGAGGCCAGCACGCCGCTGCACCTCGACTCGAAGGCGCCGGTGGGCTCGGTGAGCGACTTCATGACCGGGGAGGCGCGCTACGCCATGCTCAGACGCTCCGACCCGGAGCGTGCGGCCAGATTGTTCTCGCTGGCCCAACAGGACGCCGACGAACGCTGGCGCTACTACAGCCAGGTGGCCGGCGTGCAACGCGTCCTGCCCAGTGCCAAGGATGAGGAGGAGAAGTGAGCGTCCCCGATCTGTCGACCACGTATCTGGGCCTGGAACTGAGCGGGCCCATCGTCGCGTCGTCGAGCCCCCTCACAGGGCGCATCGAGACCCTGCAGGAACTCGAACGGGCCGGGGCCGCGGCCGTCGTCCTGCCCAGCTTGTTCCAGGAGGAGGTCGAGGCCGAGGAACTGGAGGCCAGCGACCTGCAGGAGACCGGTGACGACTTCGCCGAATACGCCTCGGCACCGCTGCCCGAGGTGCCGGCCGACGACATCGGCCCCAGCCGCTTCGTGAGGCTCGTCAGCCAGGCCCGCGACGCGCTGGGCATCCCTGTCATCGCGAGTGTCAACGGCACCAGGCCCGGGGACTGGGCGCGCTATGCGCGTCTGCTCGCCGACGCCGGGGCGAACGCGATCGAGCTCAACCTGTACTCGGTCAACGCCGATCCCGACGAGTCCTCGGCGCAGGCCGAGGACCGCTATCTGACGATCATCGACGCGGTCCGGCATCACATCGAGGTGCCTCTCGCGGTCAAGCTGTCACAGCACATCACCGGCCTGTCCAATTTCGCCAAGCGGGCGCAGGACGCGGGCGCCGACGGGCTGGTGCTGTTCAACCGTTTCTACGGTGCCGAGGTCGACCTCGACTCACTCAGCCTGCGCAGCCTCCTGTCGTTGTCCAGCTCCGACGAGTTGCGGTATCCGCTCCGGTGGATCGGCATCCTGCGGGCGCAGCGCCCGGGCCTGTCGCTGGCGGCGACCTCAGGGGTTCACAGCGGGTTGGACGCGGTGAAGGCCCTGCTCGTGGGCGCCGATGTGGCGTACACGGCCTCGGCGGTGGTGCGCCAGAGCCCCCAGCACATCCGGACGATGGTGGGGGAGCTGACGAACTGGCTGACCGAGCACGAGTACGAGTCGGTTCGTCAGCTCACCAGTTCGATGAGCGCGGCCAACGTGGATGACCCGGGCGAGTTCGAGCGCGCCCAGTACATCAAGGTGATCACCTCGAGGCTGTGAGCAGGCTTGCCGCAAGCCGCTTGGCATCCGGTGCGTTGCGCGCGGCGAGCACCTGCCGGGCCGCGTCCCGGCACCGGTCCATGGTCACGGACGCGAGCTGGACGCCCACGGCCGGGATGGCCGCCTCCGCCATCGACAGTGAGGTGATGCCCAGCCCGGCGAGGACGCAGGCGAGCAGCGGATCGGCCGCGGCCTCGCCGCAGACCCCGACGGGCTTCCCGGCACGACGTCCGGCCTCGGCGGCCATGGAGACCATGCGCAGGACAGCGGGCTGCCACGGGGTGGTCAGAGCGGCGAGCGGGGACGACAGCCGGTCGGCCGCCATGACGTACTGGGTGAGATCGTTGGTGCCGATCGAGAAGAAGTCGACCTCGGCGATGAACTCGTCAGCCATCACTGCCACCGAGGGCACCTCGACCATGATCCCGGGCTTCAGCCCCCTGCCGCGGCAGGCGCCCGCGAACTCGTAGGCCTCGTCGATCGTGGCCACCATGGGCGCCATCACCCAGGGGGTCGCGACGCCCGCCTGCCGTGCGGCCTCGGCGATGGCGTCGAGTTGCCGGTCCAGCAGCCCGGGGTTCGTCCAGTTGAGGCGTATGCCTCGCACCCCGAGCGCGGGGTTGTTCTCGTCCTCGTGGTTCGCGAACGGAACCGGCTTGTCCGAACCGGCGTCCAGGGTGCGGACGACCACCTTGCGGCCGGGAAACGCCGCGAACACCTCGCCGTAGATGCGGGCCTGCTCGTCCACGGACGGCTCGGTCTGCGCGGACAGGAAGCACAGCTCGGTGCGGAAGAGGCCGACCCCGTCGGCCTGGCCCTCGACCGCCTTCCGGGCGGTCGCACCGTCCTGCACGTTCGCCAGCAGTTGCACCTCGGTGCCGTCGGCGGTGCGCCCCGGGGCGCGCCACGCCCGTACGGCCTCGCGGCGTCGGCGGTCCGTCTCGATGATGCCCTCGGCCCGTTCGGACGACACCCCTGTCTGCACGGTGCCGAGCGTCCCGTCCACGAGCACCTGCGTGCCCTCGGGAATGGAGGCCAGGTCGTGGGCGGCCACCACACAGGGCAACCCCAGTTGGCGGGCGATGATGGCGGTGTGGCTGGTGGGCCCGCCGAGCCGGGTGACCAGCGCGAGGACCACGGCCGGATCAAGGGCGGCGGTGTCGGCGGGCGCGAGGTCGTCGGCGAGCAGGACGATCGGTGTGTCGGGCCTGGGCACGCCGGGCTCGGGCTGATCGGTGAGCGCGGCGATCACGCGGTCGCGGATGTCGTGCAGGTCGGTGACACGCTGGGCCATCAACCCGCCCATCCCCGTGAACAGGTCGGCGAACTGCTTGGTCGCGGCGTCCGCGGCGGCTTCGGCCGAGCGGCCGGCCTTGATGAGCTTGGTGGCGGCTCGTAGCCAGCCGCGGTCGCGGGCGAGGGTCGCCGTGGCGCTCAGCACCTCGGAGGCGACCCCGCTGGAGTTGGACGCCAGTTGGGCATAGCGGTCGGCGACGTCGTTCGCGGCGCGGGTGAATCGCTCGATCTCGGCGTCCTGCTCCTCCGGGAGGACGACGCGACCCGCCGCGGGTTCCGGGATGACCGGGCGAGGCCTCGTCCATGCGGCTTGTCCGAAGGCATATCCGCTCACCACGCCTGTGCCCTGTACTGTGTGCGACTCCGCGGTCATCTGTGCCTCCGCATCGAGGTGCAGCCGGGTCTCGGCTGTTGTGTCGCTCCAACATCTCACACGGGGGCTTGCGAAGTCAATATAAACGGGTGTAAAACAACTCATAACAACATTTGATTGTGTTGGTTTCTGGTGATACGTCGGACAGCGGGGCCCGATGCTCGTGCCCCGGAGTTCGGGAGTGTGCCCCGGGACCGCGACTGACAAGGAGTCGACAGATGTCCGAACCGCTGATAACCACATCGCTGGTGGTTCTCGACAAAGACCTCGGCGCTACGAAAGCCGAGGTGATCGCATCGCTCGCCGGGCTCGTCGCCGACGCCGGGCGCGCCGATGCCGCCGGTCTGACCGCCTCCGCGATGGAACGGGAGGAGAAAGCCGCCACCGGTCTGCCGGGCGGGTTCGCGATCCCGCACTGCCGTTCGGAGGCCGTCACCACCGCCTCGCTCGCTTTCGCCCGCCTCGACCCCGCGGTGGACTTCGGGGCCAAGGACGGTCCCGCAGACCTCGTGTTCCTGATCGCCGCAGCGGCCGACGGCGATGCGGACCACCTGGTCCTGCTCACGCGGCTGGCGCGGGCCCTCGTCCGCAAGGATTTCCTGGCGTCGTTGCGGGCGGCGAGCTCGCCCGAGGAGATCGTCGAACTGGTCGGGGAGGTCGTCGAGCCGGCCCCCGCGCCGGCGCAGAGCCCCGCCCCCGCCGCGACACCGGCTGCCGCGACCCCGGACGAGGCCGACAAGCCCCTCGTCGTCGCGGTCACGGCCTGCCCGACCGGCATCGCGCACACCTACATGGCAGCCGACTCGCTCGTCAACGCCGCTCGTGAGAAGGGCATCGAGGTACGCGTCGAGACCCAGGGGTCCGGCGCCGTGGAGCCATTGCCCACCGACGTGATCGCCCACGCACAGGCCGCGATCTTTGCCACCGACGTCGGGGTCAAGGATCGCGAACGCTTCGCCGGCCTGCCGGTCATCGAGTCCGGCGTCAAACGCGCGATCAGCGAGCCCGGCACCATGCTCGACGAGGCGCTCGCGGCGGCGAAGAACCCCCACGCGCGCCGGGTCGCGGGCACCGCCGGCGCCGCCGCGGAGACGCCGGGAGAAGGCTCGACCATCGGCTGGGGCAAGCGCATCCAGCAGGCGCTCATGACCGGCGTGTCGTACATGATCCCGTTCGTCGCGGCGGGCGGTCTGCTGATCGCCCTCGGCTTCCTGTTCGGTGGGTACGACATCGCGCTGGCGCCCGACTGCTCGAGCCTGCCCGCCTGGGCCTCGGGCGTGGACACCGGCACCTGCGCCACCTACGGCACGACGGCCGACCTCGCGCTCGCCCAGGGGTGGTCGGCGGGCATCGTCTACCTCGGTGCCATCCTCTACGCGATCGGCAGTCACGCGTTCGGGTTCCTCGTCCCGGCGCTGTCCGGGTACATCGCCTACGCGCTGGCCGGTCGTCCCGGCATAGCCCCCGGGTTCGTCGGCGGAGCCATCTCCGTCGCGCTGGGGGCAGGGTTCATCGGCGGCCTGGTCACCGGCCTCATCGCCGGTCTGGTGGCGTCCTGGATCGGGTCGTTCAAGACCCCACGGTGGCTCACGGGCCTGATGCCGGTGGTGATCATCCCGCTTCTGGCAACGCTGATCACCGGTGGCCTGATGTACGTGTTGCTCGGCAAGCCGCTCGCCGCGATCACCACCGGGCTGACCAACGGCCTGAACAGCATGTCGGGCGGATCAGCGGTCGTCCTCGGCGTCGTCCTCGGCCTCATGATGTGCTTCGACCTCGGCGGCCCGGTCAACAAGGCCGCCTACCTGTTCGCGACCACGGGACTGTCGGCCAACACCGAGGCGTCCTTCCACGTCATGGCCGCGGTCATGGCGGCAGGCATGGTGCCCCCGCTGGCTCTCGCGCTCGCCACGACCGTCCGCAAGAAGCTGTTCACCGCCCCCGAGGTCGAGAACGGACGCGCTGCCTGGCTGCTGGGCCTGTCGTTCATCTCCGAGGGTGCGATTCCCTTCGCGGCCGCAGACCCGCTGCGCGTCATCCCGTCCATGATGCTCGGCGGGGCGGTCACCGGTGGGCTCTGCATGGCCCTCGAGGTCGGCAGCCGAGCCCCTCACGGCGGCATCTTCGTGCTCTTCGCGATCCAGAACGTGCCGGGCTTCGTGTTGTCGCTCGTGCTGGGCGTCGTCGTCGCTGCCGCCGCGGTGATCCTGGCGAAGAGCCTCGGCACCCGGAAGTCCGAGCCCGCGACCGTCGCGGTCACGGGATAGTGTGTGCCCACGAGCCCACTCATAGGAGGAGCAATGGCCAGCAAGATCGTCATCGTCGGGTCCGCTGTGGGGCTGCATGCCCGGCCTGCGTCGGTCATCGCCGAGGCAGCCGGTCAGTACAGTGACGAGGTCACGTTGAGCGTGGCCGGCGGGGATCCGGTGGACGCGGCGTCCGCGCTGCTCATCATGACTCTCGGTGCGTCGAAGGGCACCGAGGTCACCGTGGAGTCCGACGACCCGGCCGCCGTCGACCGGATCGCCGGACTCATCCAGCAGGACCTCGACGCGAGCTAGCGGTTCGCGTTCACCGTGGCGTCGAGCCTAGGCCGAGCTGGCCTGGGCAGCCGCGATGACGCGTGCGACCGCGTCCACCTGCCAGATGCGCCTGCGCAGGGTGCGCTGGGCGGCCATGCGCTCGCCGAGCCGGGTGTGCGGCGCCACGGCGGCACCCAGCTGCATCGAGTACATGAACCCGCCCAGCGCGGCGGATTCCACGGGGGCGGTCGCGGGGGTCGTCAGGCCCTTGCGGGCCGAATCCCGGATCCTGCTCAGCAGCAGACGGTCCCGCACCGGGTAGCGCGAGGCTCTGAGCATGCGCCGGGGCGACCGCGCGATCGTCCCAGCGGCGACCAGCTCGTCCAGCAGGCGGGTGGCCAGACGGCCGCGTTCACGTAACCGGGTGATCCAGCGGGCGGGCGTGCGAGGCTCGCTCGCCGCCATGAGCGCCAGGGTGATGTCCAGGGAGGCGTCGCCGGTGGGGGTCGCGTCGACCACGTACACGCGGCGGTCACGCAGAGCGATGCGACCGGCCGTCTCGAGGTCGACCAGCAGCGCGCCTGCCGCTGCGAAGGCCGCCAGGCCCCGCCGCCGGCGCGCGCCGGAGTCGGGATCGAGAGTCAGGAGCACAACGTTGTGGGCCAGGTTCAGGGTGCCGGAGGTTCCCATGGCCGCAGCCTAGCGATCGCGGGCGCACCACCTGCCGGAGCGGGGCACAATCGAACCATGGGAGTCGCCGTCTTTCTCGTCGTCCTGTTGATCGGCGTCATCGGTCTCGGGCGGTGGCGCCGTGAACAGATGCTCCACGCGAGCGAGCCGCCAGAGGACGAACCCTCCGAGCCGGGCGACGAGATCTCGCGCATCCTGGGCACCAAACCGACATGGTTCGCCCCCGACATCCACTGGGGCTCACCCCGGCCGGTTCGCACGAAGCCCGAGGACGACGAGCACCCGCATGAGTGAGGCGGACTGGCATGGTCACGCCGTCCTGCAGGTGGCTGTTCCCGAGCTCGAGGACTGGATCGTCGCGCGCACGCGACACTACGACGCGGGGTTCGTCAGTGGTGATCCGCGCTTCCACCATGCGCACATCACCGTGCTGGCACCCTTGCGGTCGTGGGACGCGAAGGCCTGCGCCCGGCTCGCCGCGGCGACCCGGCCTTTCGACTACCGCCTGGAGCGGATCGCGGTGTTCCCCGACGGATGCATCCACCTGCCCCCCGAGCCGGACGAGCCGTTCCGCGCGCTGACGGCGGCCGCCTGGCGGGCTCATCCCCGGGTGATCCCCAACGGGGCTCCCGATCCCGACCCGCATCTGACGCTCGATCGAATCGGACCGGGCGTCGACGTCGGCTCGACGCGCGTACTGCTCGGGAGCTCGATCCCCGTGGCCTGCCGGGCCGTCGGCCTCGAACTGGTCTGGTACGAGGCTGGCGACTGCCACCTGATCGACTCCTGGCCCTTCGGCGGGCGAGAGGCGTGACTGAACTTCCCCGACAGGTGCCGCGCGGCGGACCACCCACGTATATTCCCTAGTGGGGACGCAGCTACAGGTCGGTCGGGGAAGTTCAGTCACGCGCTTACGCGTCGACGATGCGGCAGACCACCTCTCCGCTGGCGACCGCGGTGCCCACGGGCACGAGGTCGCGGACGATGCCGCTGCGATGTGCGCTGATGGGCTGCTCCATCTTCATGGCCTCCAGCACCACGACCAGGTCGCCCTCGGCGACCGAATCGCCCTCGGCGGCCGCCGCCTTGATGATCGTGCCCTGCATGGGCGAGGCCAGGTCGTCGCCCGAAGCCTCGACGCTCTTGGAGCGGGCGCGCCTCGTGGGACGCTTGGGCTTCGTGGGCCCATGGCCGGTGCCGAGTGCCGCAGGCACCTTCACCTCGACGCGCCGCCCGTTCACCTCGACGACGACCGTGCGCGAGGGCACCTGCTCGTCCGGCTCACCCAGTTCGCCCGAGTACGGCTCGATGCCGCCGGAGAACTGCGTCTCGATCCAGTTCGTGTTGATGCCGAACACCCCGTCGGGCGCCGTGAACGCGGGCTCGTCGACGAGGCGTTCGTGGAAGGGGAGCACGGTCGGCATGCCCTCGACGAGAAACTCTCCCAGGGCCCGCCGGGCACGGGCGATGGCCTCGTCCCGGTCGGCTCCTGTGATGATGAGCTTGCCCAGCAACGAGTCGAACGCGCCGGGCACGGTCATGCCGCGGCGGTAGCCCTCGTCCATGCGCACGCCCGGCCCGCACGGGGGACGCCAGCGTGTCAGCGTTCCCGGCGCCGGCATGAAGCCGCGGCCCGCGTCCTCGGCGTTGATCCGGAACTCGATCGAGTGGCCGGTCACGGGGGGATCGGAGTCGGGGAGGTCGGCTCCCTCGGCGATCGCGAACTGCCAGCGCACCAGGTCCCACCCGGTGACCTCCTCGCTGACCGGGTGCTCGACCTGTAGCCGGGTGTTGACCTCGAGGAAGCTGATCGTGCCGTCGAGACCGACGAGGAACTCGCACGTCGCGGCGCCGACGTACCCGGCGGCCTGAAGGATCGCCCGGGACGCCTCGCGCAACCGGGTCTCCTGGGCATCGGTGAGGAACGGTGCGGGCGCCTCCTCGACGAGCTTCTGGTGGCGGCGTTGCAGCGAGCAGTCGCGCGTCGACACCACGACGACGCGTCCGTGCTGGTCGGCGAGGCATTGGGTCTCCACATGCCGCGGCCGGTCGAGGTAGCGCTCGACGAAACACTCACCGCGCCCGAAAGCCGTGAGCGCCTCGCGGGTGGCCGAGTCGAAGAGCTCGGCGATCTCGTCGGTCCGGTGGGCGACCTTGAGCCCGCGACCGCCCCCGCCGTAGGCAGCCTTGATGGCGATCGGCAGGCCGTGCTCGGTGGCGAACGCGATCACCTCGTCGGCGCTCGACACCGGGTCGGGGGTGCCGGGTACGAGCGGGGCACCCACCTGCTGGGCGATGTGCCGCGCCTTCACCTTGTCGCCGAGCGTGTCGATGGCGCTCGGTGGGGGACCGATCCAGGTCAGCCCGGCGTCCAGCACGGCCTGTGCGAAGTCGGCGTTCTCGGACAGGAAACCGTAGCCGGGGTGCACCGCGTCCGCGCCGGCGCGGCGGGCGATGTCGAGCAGTTTCGCCTGGTCGAGATAGGTCTCGGCGGGAGTGGCGCCGTTGAGGGCGAACGCCTCGTCCGCCATCTCGACGAACAGGGATCCGGCATCAGAGTCGGCATAGGCGGCGACACTGGGGATTCCGCAATCCCGTGCCGCACGTATGATGCGGACTGCGATCTCGCCACGGTTGGCCACCAGCAGCTTGGTGATCGTCATACCCGGAGTCTAGGCACGTCGGCCGCACGTAGTCTGGCCCCATGGCCACACCGGAGTTCATCCTCGCGCTGCGTTCCCGAATCGGACACGATCCCCTGTGGCTGTCAGGGGTGTGCGCCATCGTGCTGCGTCCCTGGGACGGCCCCGCCGAGGTGCTCCTGGTGCGCCGTTCGGACGACGGCACCTGGACGCCGGTCAAGGGGATCATGGAGCCCGGCGAGACCGTGCCGCAGGCCGCCGTTCGCGAGTGCCTGGAGGAGACCGGGGTACGCATCGAGGTCGATCGCCTGGTGAGCGTCGGGGTCGTCGGTCCGGTGCGGTACGACAACGGGGACGTGTCCACCTATCTCAATCTGACCGTGCGGGCCAGGTGGGTTGCGGGCGACGCCCACGTGGGCGACGACGAGTCCACCGAGGTCGGCTGGTTCGCGCTGGACGATCTGCCCGGCGGCATGCGGGCGGCCGATCTCGCCCAGATCCGGATCGCGCTCGACAACCCCGCGGACGTCGTCCTGGAGGGGCTGCCGCGATGACCGCGACGTTCTCGTGCGTGTGGCGCGACGGAAAGGTGACCCACGAGGACTTCCCCCTCCGCGACCTGGACGGTCTGGTCGCCGACCCGCGCAACCTGGTCTGGTTCGACCTGCACGACCCGAGCCACGAGACGGTCGACGACCTGGCCCGTGAGCTGTCGTTCGACTTCCACGTCGTCGAGGACGCGCTGGATCCCGGCGAGCGCCCCAAGGTGACACGGCACGACCACCACATCTTCCTGCAGGCCTACGCGCTGTCGCTCGCCGAGCCCTCGGGTTACGCGAGCCGTGTGCGCCACTCACGAGTGTCGGCCTTCGTCGTCCGCAACGCCCTGATCACCGTGCGTATGGGCGACGGCTTCGATCTCGCGGCCCTCGTGGAAACCTGGTCGCGTGACCCCACGCTCGTCGGCTACGGGGTCGGGGGGCTGTTGCACGCGCTGCTGGACCAGCTGGTCGACACGCACTACGACGTCATCCAGGACCTCGACGACGGCATGGAGAGCCTTGAGGACATGCTGTTCGACGACGACCTCCAGACCTCGCGCATCTCACGGCTGGCCTACCGGCTGCGTCGTGAACTGGTCGAGGTCAGGCGCCTCACCAGGCCGACCCGGGAGGTGGTCGACGCCGTCATCCGGTACGCCCGCGAAGTGGGGTGGGACGAGGGCCTGCGCGGCTACTACGAGGACATTCTCGATCACGTGTTGCGCGAGGCCGAGTGGACCGAGTCGCTGCGTGACCTGGTGAGCAGCGTCTTCGAGACGAACCTGTCGCTGAACGACATGCGCCTCAACGTCGTGATGAAGAAACTGTCGGCCTGGGCGGCCATCGTCGCCGTCCCGACCCTGGTCACCGGCTGGTTCGGCATGAACGTGCCGTACCCGGGGTACGGGGTGAACGCCGGGATGCTGGCGGCCACCGGAGGCATCATCGTGTCGGTCATCGTGCTGTTCGTCCTGTTCCGCCGCCACGACTGGCTGTAGGCCCGCCTCCGCTGCGCGGATAGGCTGGCCGGTATGAAATCGTTCGGCCGCTGGCCCCATGCCGTGGCGCTGATCGTCCTGGTGGGCACGCTGGCCGGTTGCGGCACGGCGTCGGGTGCCGGGTCGTCGTCCGCCCCGTCGACGTCGGCGGCGGTCGCCTCAGCGAGCCTTCCTGCCGGTGGGACGTTGCTGGCGGACGCGGGCATCGAGCACGGCCCCGACGGGTTCAGCGTGCCCACAGGCCTGGTGACCGAGCAGGTGATCGATCAGTCGAACGTCGTCACGCTCGTGGTGGACGAGGAGCAGGGCGCGATCCTCGAGGCGTATCTGCGGCAGAACCTGACGGCCATGGGATTCGAGATCACCGGTGACGTGACGGGATCACTGCTGTTCGCGGCTCCCGGCTGGGAGGGCGCCTACACCAGCGGCGGCGGCGTGGCCGGCATGACGTTGCGCCGAGACCCCGGCTCGTTCAGTTCGCCTGGCTGACGTTGTGCCACAGGGTGTGCCAGGCGACGCCGAGGTCGAGCAGCATCTGGCGCACCAGCGGCAGCGAGATTCCCACGACATTGTGCGGGTCGCCCGAGATACGGGTGACGAACGGGCCGCCGAACCCGTCGATGGTGAACCCGCCCGCAACCCGCTGCGGCTCCCCGGTCGCAGCATAGGCCGCGATCTCGGCGTCCGTGAGGTCGGCGAAGGTCACCCCGGTCTGGGCGACGCGCACCTGATGGCCGACCGTGCCGTCGCCCCGTACGACGGCGACGTAGTGCCCCGTGAACAGCAGGCCCTGCCTGCCCCGCATGCGGTACCAGCGGACGATCGCGGCCTCGGGGGTACCGGGCTTGCCGTGCACGCGTCCCTCGATCTCGAGCATCGAGTCGCAGCTGAACAAGACGAGCGGCTCGTCCGCCCGGCCGTCACGGCGCAACTGCTGAAGCACGGCCTCGCCCTTGATCCGTGCGAGTTCGGCGGTCAACTCGGGCGCACCAGCGAGGTGAACCGACTGCTCGTCCACATCGGGGACGACGACCTCGGGGTCGAGACCCGCCTGCCGCAGGGTCTGGAGCCGGGCCGGAGAACTGGAACCGAGGACCACGCGCATCGTCACGCGCCCAGCATGTCACAGGTCAGCCGAACAGCCCCCCGAGCAGGCCGCCGAGGCCGCTCGTGCTCTGCTGCTGCGTCTGGCCGCCACCCAGCATCCCACCGATGATGTCGCCCAGGTTCAGCCCCTGGTCCTGCTGGCCCTCCTGGCGAGCCGCGTTGTAGCCGTCCTGGTAGCCACGCTGGTAGTCCTCGCTGGGCTGGCTGCCGAGCTGTCCGCCCCGGCCCAGGATGGCGTCCAGGATGCCTCCGCCCTGCGTGGACTCGGTCTGCTTGTTGCCGAGCCTGCTGGCCAGATAGGCGAGTACGAGCGGGGCGACGATGGGCAGCAGGCGCTGGATCAGACTCTGGTTGGCGCCGCCGCCGATCGCCTGGGCGGCGCGCGCCGGGTCGGCCCCGAGCGCGTGCTGGACGATCTTGGCCCCGTCGGTGGTGTCGATGTCGCCGACGTCGACACTTGGCTTGCCGAGCAGGGAGCTCGACGTGTGGTCCTTGAGGGCCGAGGCCAGGGAGACCTGGCCGAGGGGATCGGACGCGTTGCGCGACAGGCCCCCGAGCAGGGATTCGATGGCTGTCGAGGCGGCTTGCCTCACCTCGCCGGGGTCGGAGCCCAGCTGGCCGGCGAGCTGGTCAACGGGCAGCTTGCCCAGGATGTCGTCGATCGCGCTCATGAGAGCCTCCTTGGTCCATGGTCCTGCCGGACGGCAGGGGCCGATGCCTCCCATTCAAGTGCATGCGGACGCCCACCGGCGGCGAAACCGATCACCGGGTCAGCGCAGGCTGCCCCGCCAGGCCTCGGGCCCGTGGACGAAGGGCTCGCGCACGCGGCGCCAGTAGGAGTTCCAGCCACCGGCCATCGGCCGGTCGGTGTTCTGCCTGGCAGGCTCCGGTTCGGCCAGCATCGCCGCGAGGACGACGGTCAGCGCCGCGAGCTCGTCGTCGTCCGGGTCTCCGCGGGTGACCCGCACGAGGCTGTCGTCCGTGCTCACAGCGGGATGTTCCCGTGCTTCTTGGGCGGCAGCGACTCTCGTTTGGTGCGCAGCAGTCGCAGGAACCGGATGATCTGCGACCGGGTCTCGTGCGGGTAGATCACCTGGTCGATGAAACCCCGCTCGGCGGCCACATAGGGGTTGGCCAGGGTGCGGTTGTACTCGTCGGTGAGGCTGTCGGCGAGTTGGGTGGGGTCGTCCGCGGACGCCAGCTCGCGCCGGTACAGGACGCTCACCGCGCCGTCGGCGCCCATGACCGCGATCTGTGCCGTCGGCCAGGCGAGGTTGACGTCGGCTCCCAGGTGTTTGGAGCCCATGACGATGTAGGCGCCGCCGTAGGCCTTCCGGGTGATGACGGTGAGCAGCGGGACGCTGGCCTCCGCATAGGCGTAGATGAGCTTGGCGCCCCGCCGGATGATCCCGTCGTGCTCCTGGGCGACGCCGGGCAGGAAACCGGGGACATCGACGAACGTGACCACGGGGATGTTGAACGCGTCACAGGTGCGGACGAAGCGTGCGGCCTTCTCGGAGGCCTTGATGTCGAGCGTGCCCGCCAGCACCATCGGCTGATTGGCGACCACACCGATGCTGCGGCCCTCGATGCGCCCGAAGCCGCAGATGATGTTGGGTGCGTACAGTTCCATGACCTCGCAGAACTCGTCGGTGTCGAGCACCGTGCGGATCACGTCGCGCATGTCGTAGGCGTGTGCCGGGTTGTCGGGGATCAAGGAGTCGAGCAGGCGATCGTGGTCGGTGAAGTCGAGGTCGGCCTCGTCGGCGAACTCGTAGATCGGCGCGTCCTCCAGGTTGTTCTGGGGCAGGTAGGTGATGAGCTCGCGCACGTATTCGAGCGCGTCGGCCTCGTCCGCCGCGAGATAGTGCGCGTTGCCCGCCACCACGTTGTGCGTGCGCCCGCCGCCGAGCACCTCCATCGAGACGTCCTCGCCGGTGACCGCGCGGATGACGTCGGGGCCGGTGATGAACATCTGGCTGCTCTGGTCGACCATCACCACGAAGTCGGTGAGGGCGGGGGAGTACACATGGCCGCCCGCCGCCGCACCCATGATGAGGCTGATCTGGGGAATCACGCCGGAGGCCAGCACGTTGCGGTGGAAGATCTCCCCGTAAGCGCCCAGCGAGGCGACGCCCTCCTGTATGCGTGCACCGCCGCCCTCGTTGATGCCGATCAGCGGGCAGCCGGTCGAGGTGGCGATGTCGATGATCTTGGCGATCTTCTGCCCGTAGACCTCGCCGAGCGAGCCTCCGAACACACCGACGTCCTGGCTGAATACGCAGACCGGGCGTCCGTGGATCTGCCCCATGCCGATGATCACCCCGTCGCCGTAGGGACGCTTGCGGTCGAGCCCGAAGGCGGTGCTGCGGTGGCGGGCGAACTCGTCCATCTCGGTGAAGGTGCCCTCGTCCAGCAGGGCGATGACGCGTTCCCTGGCGGTCATCTTGCCGCGCGCGTGCTGCTTCTCGACGGCCTGGTTGCCCGCGGCGTGGATCGCCTCGTCGATGCGCCGCCCGAGGTCGGCCAGCTTGTCGGCGGTGGTGTGCATCTCACCATCCATGGGGTCAGAGTAGCCGTCTCAGCCAGGTGGCCCGGCATCTGCGGGCGGAATCTGTTGTTGCGGATGGAATCTCGCCCGCAACAACGGATTTCGTCCGCGCCTGTCCCGGCGGTGCGGCGATCAGGCGCCGCCTTCTAGGCTGAGGTCATGCCTTCGTCGCCTGCCGCTGATCCACAACGCATCGCCCGGTTGCTGGGGGACGCAGGCCTGGGCTGGCAGGTGACGTGGGTGGCGTCCACCGGGTCGACCAACGCCGACCTGGCCGGCTGGGCGCGCGAGGGGCGGGCCGAGGGGACGGTGCTCGTCTCGGAACACCAGGATTCGGGCCGGGGGCGGTTCGAGCGCCCCTGGATGGCCCCACCCGGCACCTCGGTGTCGATGTCGGTGCTGCTGCGGCCCCGGCGCCCGGTGGTCGACTGGGGCTGGTTGTCGCTGCTCGTCGGCCTCGCCGTGGCCGACGGTCTTCGTGCCGTGGGCGGCGGCGACCGGGTGGAACTCAAGTGGCCCAACGATGTGCTCATCACCGGACGTAAGGTCTGCGGCATCCTGTCGGAGCACGTGGCCACCCCGGCCGGGGACGCCGCCGTGTGCGGATGGGGGCTCAACGTGACGATGGACGCCTCCGAGCTTCCCGTCCCCACCGCCACCAGTCTGTTGCTCGCAGGCCTGACCACCGACAAGGACGAGGTGATCGCAGCGATCCTGCGTCGCCTCGGTGACCTCTACGCGAGCTGGGACGCGGGCGCCGACCTTGCGGACGAGTACGCCCGCGGTTGCACGACGATCGGGCGCGAGGTTCGCGTCCACCTCGATCAGCAGGCACAGGAGCCCGCACACGTGGACGGTCATGCCGTGGGAATCGGGGTGAACGGGGAACTCCTGGTCGACGTGGACGGACGAGTCGAGTCGTTCTCGGCCGGTGACGTCGTCCACCTTCGGCCGGCGGGGTGACAATGGGCCCGTGGCCACGCGACTTTCCCCGGACGAGGACCTCGTCATCACGACCCGGCCGCATGCCCGCGTGCTGATCGGGCCGGTCGTGGCGCTACTGGTGGTCTCTGCGGTGGTGGGGTGGGGCCTCGCCGCCGTCCCGGAGGACTGGCGCCCGGTCGGCCAGTATGCGGTCGCGGGCGCGGGGGCCCTGGCAGCGGTGATGCTCGTGGTGCGTCCCTTGGTGCGGTGGGCGACCACCACCACGACGCTGACCACCCGGCGCATCGTCACCCGGTGGGGGCTCGTGCGGCGCGGCGGTCACGACCTGCCGCTCAACCGGGTGGTGGACGTCACCCACACCCGCGGCGCCGGCGACCTCGTGTTCGGCTCGGGGACGCTCGTGCTGACCACGATGGGCGGCGAGCGGGTGGCCCTGCGGAACCTGCCGCACATCCGCGACATGCGCCACGCGGTCAGCGAACTCGTGGCCGACGAGTCGCCGTGGGACGCGCCCGGGGAGTTGCCGTGGCACTGATCGCGATGGCCGGTCTGCCCGGGGTGGGGAAGACGACAGTCGCCCTGGGGCTCGCCGAGCGGATGCCGGCTGCGGTCGTCAACGTCGACCGTGTGGAGTCGTCGCTCGTCAAAGCCGAGTTCGAGCGATCGTTCGCGACCGGGCTGGCGTCCTACCTGGTCGCCGAGCAGGTGGCCCGTGACAATCTCGCGCTCGGGCATCACGTGATCGTGGACGCTGCCAACTACGTGACCTATGCCCGTGACATGTGGACGCGGCTCGCCCGCGAGCAGAGCACGCCGCTGCTGTTCGTCGAGGTGGTGTGTGCCGATCTCGCCCTGCACCAGGCCAGGTTGGAGGCGCGTGAGGTGGTGCCCGGGCTGCCGAGGCTGACGTTCGACGACGTGGTCGCGCGCTACGCCGAGACCGAGCCCTGGGCGGGCGAGCCGCACTGGCTCGTCGACAACGCGCGTCCCCTCGACCACGACCGGGTGTTCGCCGAGGTCATGGCGGTGCTGGGGAAGTGATGGCAGGCGGCCCGGCCGCGCTGCCTGGCTCAGCGGGTTCACGACCGGGTTCGTCGATCCTCCGGCCGAGCCGGGCCCGGAGGGCATCGTCGCCAGATCGAGTCGTTTCTCGACGCCGAGTCGGGCGAGGACCGATACAGCGTGGTCGGACCGCCTCGCGGCTCAGGGCGTCCGCCCTGTTTTCTGCGCACCAGTCGTCCGGGAACGCGACGGAAAGCGCTTGCTTGGGCGTGTCGATGTGCGCTGCGCAGGGTTTTGGTGTCAAGCGACGATGTGATCAGGGCTGAGGGCATCCACGGCACATGCCTACGCGTTACATCGACCCGCGAAAAAGGCCGGACGCTACAGCAGGTCCACCGCGAGTTGCTCGGTGACGATGCCGCCGCTCGCGGGCTCGTCGCTCGCGGTGAGCCGCAGCACCCCGGCGCCCTCGCGCTCCGCCACGACGTCGGTGAGTCGTCCGTCCGCCCAGTGCAAGGCGGCGCCGTCGTCGGCTGCGTAGCCCGCGTCGAGTTCGCCCGAGGCGATGGCACCGGTGTAGACCGCGTGCCGTTCCGGTTCCCCGTTCCAGTGCGGGCAGAACGAGCCCGGCAGCATGCCCAGACCGTGGGGCCAGGGCCGGTAGTCGCCGAAGGAGTCGGTCACGCAACCGGTGTACCAGCACGCCCCGCCCGCCGACAGCCCCGCGAGGACGAGGTCGCGCCCGGAAGCGGCCATGCGTCCGAGCATCTGGTCGACGCGGTGCGCCTTCCACAGGGCGAGCAGGTTCACGGTGTGGCCCCCGCCGACGACCACCAGGTCGGCCTGCTCCAGCCGGGCCACCGATGCGCCGGCGTCGGTCCACAAAGTGAGCACCATCGTCCGGACGCCGAGCGTGCCGTACGCGGTGAGGAACTTCCGTACATAGGTGGGGTCATCCGCCGAGGCCGTCGGGGCGAAGCACACGAGTGGACTGCGCCGTCCGGTGAGCTCGACGAGGTATCGGTCCAGGTTGGTGGGTGCGCCGTCGGGCGCCATGGAGAACCCGCCACCGCCCATGGTCACGATGTGCGTCGTCATGAGTTCATCATCCCACGCCGCCTATGCTGGGCGGGTGAGTCGTTCCACCACCATCGGCGTGATCGGTGGCGGCCAGTTGGCGCGCATGATGTACGCCCCTGCGATCGCCCTCGATGTGAACCTGCGACTGCTGGCGGAGGGGCCGGACGTCGGCGCCGCACGTGTCTTCAAGGACGTCACGGTCGGCGACTACACCGATGAGGCCATCGTGCGCGAGTTCGCGGCGGGCTGTGACGTCATCACCTTCGACCATGAGCATGTGCCGACGAGGATCCTGCGGGGTCTCGTGGACGAGGGCCTGCTCGTCCGCCCGGGGCCCGAGGCACTGGAACACGCCCAGGACAAGCTGCTGATGCGCGAGCGTCTCACCCGCACACTCGACGCGCCCGCCCCGGCATGGCGGCGGTGCCCCGACGAGGCCGCCCTGCGTGCCTTCGGTGACGAGGTGGGCTGGCCGATCATCGCGAAGGCCAGTCGCGGCGGCTACGACGGCCACGGCGTCTGGAAGCTCGACGGCCCCCAGGACGCCGCGAAACCCTTCGCCGAATCGCTCGACGCGTCCGCGGGTGAGACGGTGCAGATCATCGGTGAGGAGTTCGTCGACTTCGCCCGCGAACTGTCGGTCATCGTCGTCCGCTCCCCGTCGGGCCAGGCCGTCGCCTACCCGGTCAGCGAGACCGTGCAGCGCGACGGGGTGTGCCGCGAGACGATCACCCCCGCCCCCGGGCTGCCGGACGAGCAGGCCGCTGCGATCACCAAACTCGGCCTCGACATCGCCGACGACCTGCGGGTGGTCGGCGTCCTGGCCGTTGAGCTCATGCAGCGCACAGACGGCTCGGTGGTGGTCAACGAGCTGGCGATGCGTCCCCACAACACCGGCCACTGGACGATCGACGGCGCCCGGACGAGTCAGTTCGAGAACCATCTGCGCGCTGTGCTCGACCTACCGCTGGGCGACCCGCGCCTGCGCGACGACTGGTGTGTCATGGTCAACGTGCTCGGCGGCACGGTCACCGACCTCACCAGCGAATTGCTGCACTGCTTCGCACGCGACCCCCGGCTGCGCGTCGAGTTCTACGGCAAGGGCGTGCGTCCGGGACGCAAGGTCGGTCACGTGGTGACCTACGGGGAGAATCTGGACGATGTGCTCGGGCGTGCCCGGCACGCCGCGCGCTACTTGATGGGTGAGATCAGGGAGGGACAGTCATGACCAGGCCGCCACTGGTGGGGATCGTCATGGGATCGGACTCGGACTGGCCGACGATGGAGCCGGCCGGGACGGCCCTGCTGGAGTTCGGCATCGGGTACGAGGCCGACGTGGTGTCGGCGCACCGGATGCCCGAGGAGATGGTCACCTACGGCCGGCAGGCCCACCACCGTGGTCTGCGTGTGATCATCGCGGGCGCCGGGGGAGCCGCCCATCTGCCCGGCATGCTGGCCGCGCTCACCCCACTGCCGGTCATCGGCGTGCCCGTGCCGCTCAAGCACCTGGACGGCATGGACTCGCTGTTGTCCATCGTCCAGATGCCCGGCGGGGTGCCGGTGGCGACGGTGGGCGTCGGCAACGCGCGCAACGCCGGTCTGCTGGCGGTTCGCATCCTGGCCAGCGGCGATCAGCGGCTGACCGAGCGCATGATCGCATTCCAGTCCGAACTGCGTGACCAGGCTCTGGCGAAGGGCGAGCGGGTCCGCCAGAACTCGCCGGGGCACGTGTAGCCGCATACGTCCGCGCCGCGGCCGGTTCAGGCGGGCCGCGTGAAGCCCACCCGGCAGCTTGGCCGGCGATGCCGTCAGGTCTCAGGGAACGCTCGGGGTCGTCCGGGGGCATGCCCGGTTCGTCCGGCCGATTCCTTGGGATGCCCGGCCGGGCGGGGTTGGCTTGCCTTCTCGGACGAGGGAGGAAGCCGTGAAGGAGATCATCAAGTACGTGCTCGGCATCGCGATCGTGATCCTGGTCTTCCGGGTCGGTGCGGCGATCCTGGGCGGGCTGTCGGGGAATCTGCTCGGCATCGTGGCCGTCGCGGTACTCGCCTGGCTCGTCATCCGCTCGGCACGAGTCCGGCACCGGTGACACACAGGCCGGGCGCCGTGTCGGTCACCCGGCGTGACGTCCCGCGGGGAGGGCGACGACAGCCTGGACGCAGGCGAGGGCTCCCACGACGATGAGTACCGCGTCCCACCCGTCCGATTGCCCCAGCCAGCCCGCGACGGTCGGGCCGGCAGCCGCCATGAGATAGCCCAGGGACTGGGCCATCCCCGCGAGGCGGGCCGTCTGCCGAGGCCCCTGCGAGCGCAGTCCGGGCAGTGCGAGCGCCACGACGATGGCCGATCCCTGGCTCAATCCCGTGATCACGATCCACAAGCCGAGCAACTGCGGCCGGGCGAGCAGACCGGCGACGCCGATGACCATGGCGATGCCGGTCACCGCGGCCGGCACACGATGGTCGGTGGTCTGCTGCATCCAGCGCGACACCACCAGCCCGGCGAGCACACCGACCGCCTGGAAGACGAGTAGATGTGCTCCCGCTCCGGCGTCGGAGACCCCGAGGTTGCGCTCGATGGTCGGCAGCCATGCGAGGAGCATGTAGAAGGTCGTCGACTGGAGCCCCATGAAAACCGCGACCGCCCAGGCGTCGGGGGAGCGCAGCAGATGTGCCCAGGCGGCTCGTCCGCCGCGTGAGCCGTCGTCCCGAGTCACGGTGAGAGGGGTTTCACCGAGGCGGCGCGACCGGCCGATCCAGACGGCGAGTGCCACGACCACCAGCGGAAGCGCAGCGGCGAGAGCGGGACGCCATCGCTGTCCGAGCGCGTCGCTCAGTGGGACGGCGATCCCGGAGGCCACCCCCGCCAGCCCCGTCATGACGGCGGAGTACACACCGGTCAGCCACGACATGGACGCCGAGTAGTCGCGCTTGATGAGGGCTGGGACGAGCACGTTGCCGAACGCGATGGACGCCCCGATGAGCACCGTGCCGGTGTACAGGGACCCGACTCCCGGGGCCGAGCGGAGCAGGATGCCGACGGCCAGCGTCGAGAGGAAGACCGTGAACGTGCGCCCCATTCCCCAACGCCCGGACACCCAGCCGGCCAACGGCGACACGGTGGCGAACGCGAGGAGCGGCAGCGTCGTCAACAGACCCAGCGCCGGTGCGCTCAACCCGAGCTGCGCGCCGATCCGCGGTACGAGCGGGCTCACCCCCGACAGCGGGGTGCGCAGGCAGGCTGCCACCAGGAGCACGGGGACGAGGCCGCCGGTGACGGCCCCGCCCTGTCCTGGGGCGGAGCCGTCACCCGTGGTGCGGCTCTCGCCGGTGGTGTCTGCGGGCATGCGCGGGCGCTCCTTTCGCGCGGGGAGACCTCAGGAGGCTAGCACCCCCGCTGGGAGCGGTGCCGCGGTCAGCCCTGCCGGGCCTTGAAACGCGGGTTGAGCTTGTTGATCACGTAAACCCGCCCGCGTCGCCGCACCACCTTGGAGCCGGGCTGCTGCTTGAGCGATCTCAACGACGAACGGACCTTCATCACGCCTCCAATTGATAATAGTTATCGATTGGAGTATAGGCCTCAATCCGTCAGGGCCAAGGCCTGCTTGTAGGTCAAGCGGCCCTGGGTCTGCAGGAGCGCCCGCCGGTAGATGCGCTCGCCCAGCAGGACGGTGAGCACCGAGAAGGCGACGTTGATCAGCAGCGCGACGACGGGCTCCCACCAGGCCACCGTGCCCTGGACGAGACGCACCGGCATGAGGACGCTGGAGGCGATCGGGACGAAGCTCAGCACCACCTGTGCCGTGCCGCTCGCCAGGAAGCCCGCCATGTACACGACCATGAGCACCCAGATCAGGGGCTGGCTGGTCTGCTGGAGGTCTTCCGAGCGCGTGCCCATCGCACCGGCCGCGGCCCATACGCAGGCCAGCGCCAGGAAGCCGGCGAGGAAGAACAGCAGGAACCACCCGATCGCGCTGGAGAAGCTCGGCAGCATGTCCTTGAACGGGGTGAACCCGATGCCGATGAGTGCCGTGCCCAGCATGAGCACCATCTGCCCGAACGACAGCAGCGTGTTTCCGATCACCTTGCCGGCCAGCAACTGGCGCACGGGTATCACCGACACGAGGATCTCGACGATGCGGGACTGCTTCTCCTCGATCACCGATTGGGCGATCTGCATGCCGTAGGTCATGGACGACATCAGGAACAGCACGGCGAAGGCGAGTCCGGCGATGTAGCCGATCACCCCCTGGGCCGCGTCCCCACCCAGGGTCTCGGAGTCGAAACCCATCGCCTGAGCCACATCGCCGGGCGAGGCGCCCGCCTCCTGCGCGAGCGCGGCGATCGTCTGGCTCGAGAGCACCTGGCTGAAGTACTGCTCGAAGGTGGCGTCCGGGCTGGAGTCGTAGGTGAGTTGCCAGCGGCCGTCCACCTGATCGACGAACACATCGGCGTCGCCGTCGCGGACCAGGCTCTCGGCGGCATCGGCGGTGTCGACCGTCGTCAGGTCGACGCTGTAGCGGTCGTCGGCGGCGTGGGCGGCGTCCCCCACGGCCGCGGCCATGGCGGCCGACTCGGGGGAGGTGACCACGACGTTCATCGTCTCGGGACGCGAGCTGAAGAAGACGCTGGCCGCCACGGCGAGGACGATCATCGCGAGGGTGGCGAACGTGCCGATGACGAATGCGCGATCGGTCAGCTTGACCATGACCTCGCGGATGGTCACCGTGAGCCACGGGGGCTGACGTTCCTGGTCGGGGGCCGTCCTCGTGGGTGCGTTGCTGGTCATGCTGTCACCTCTCGATAGATCTCAGACAGGGTCGGGCGGACGATGGCGAACTCGTGCACGCTCCCACGGCGCAATGCCTCGGTGAGCAGGGCCTGCTCCGCGCCGGGACCCTGCAACTCGACCAGGGCCGTGGAGCCGTCGACGTCGTCCACGCGGACGTCGGGGAAATCGCGCACCCACCCGGCGTCGCCGTCCACGACGAGGCGATGGCGCAGGCGTCCTCGCGATTCGAGCTCGTCCTTGGTGCCGTCCGCCACCATCCGGCCCTCGGACAGGATCACCAGCCCGTCGCACAGCCGGTCGATCAGGTCGAGCTGGTGGCTGCTGAACAGCACGGGCACACCGCGGGCGGCCCGTTCGGCGAGCAGCCCGGCCATCTGGTCGACGGCCTTCGGGTCCAGGCCGCTGAAGGGCTCGTCCAGGATCAGTGCGATCGGGTTCGCCATCACCGCGGCAGCGATCTGGACGCGCTGCTGGTTGCCCAGGCTGAGCTTCTCCAGCTTGTCCTTCAGGCGATCGCCGAGCCCGAACCGCTCCATGAGCGAGGTGGCCTCGGCACGTGCGGCGGCGGCCGTCATGCCCTTCAGCCGTGCGATGTAGATCAGCTGGTCGACGATGGCCTGCTTGGGATACAGGCCCCGCTCCTCCGGCATGTAGCCGAAGTGTGCGCGGTCCTCGCGGGTGATCGGGCGGCCGTTCCAGGTGACGGTGCCCCCGTCGGGTGCCAACAGCCCCATGATCATGCGCATGGTCGTGGTCTTGCCGGCGCCATTGCCGCCGACGAAACCGATCATCTGGCCGGTGGGCACGTCGAACGACACGTCGTCGACGGCTTTCAGTTGCCCGAACGTTCGGGTGAGGTGGGATACCTCGAGCATCGATCGCCTCCTTGGTGGGATGCTCCCAGCCTGCCGGGCGCGCGCCGCGGGCGCATCGGCCACGCGACGGAGATCGGGAGTCCGTCGTTCGGGTGAGGCGGGGACGGGCCCTGCGAGCATCCGGTCCCTGAGCCTGCCCATCCGGTCCCCGAGCTTGTCCATCCGGTCCCTGAGCCTGTCCATCCGGTCTCTGAGCCTGTCGAAGGGCGACGGGCACCCGGCGTCGGTCAGCGGAGCAGGCCGCTGCGATAGGCCCACGCGACCGCCTGGACGCGGTCGCGCAGCCCGAGCTTGGTCAGGATGTTCGAGACGTGTGTCTTCACCGTGGCCTCGCCCACCACCAGTTCGGCAGCGATCTCCGCGTTCGACAGCCCGTACGCCATCTGGACGAGCACCTCGGTCTCACGCTCGGTGAGCTCGGCGCCGGCCGGGCCGGTGGGACGGCCCCGTGCGGAGGACGCCGGAACCGAGCCGGCGGGACGAGCCATCTGCGCGATCACGCGCGTGGTCACCTCGGGCGACAGGAGAGCGTGGCCGCGGGCCACCGCGTGAACCGCCTCGACGAGCATCTCCGGCCCCGCGTTCTTGAGCAGGAAGCCCGAGGCTCCGGCGTCGAGCGCGTCGAACAGGTAGTCGTCCCGGTCGAAGGTGGTGAGGATGACCACACGGGTGGTCCGCGCCACCTGCCTGGTCGCCTCGATGCCGTCCATCCCCGGCATCTGCACGTCCATGAGCACGACGTCGGGCGCCAGCCGCGCGACCTGCTCGACGGCGTCCACGCCGTTACCCGCCTCGCCGACGACCTCCACGTCGTCGGACACCGACAGGATCATGCGGAACCCGGTGCGGACGAGTTGCTGGTCGTCCACCAACAGAACACGGATGGGTGCGGGTGCGGTCACATCGTCAGGCAAGGGGGCAGTCCTCCGGCTCGTGCGCGAGCGGCAGGCGCACACGCACACGATAGCCGCCGGTCACCCTCGGCCCGATCTCGGCGGTTCCGCCGTGCGAGGCGACCCGCTCCCGGATGCCCATCTGGCCGAGCCCGGTGCCGCCGGTGCCCGGCAGGGAACGCCCGTCGTCGAGCACCTCGGCCTCCACCCAGCCCCCCGGGCGTCTCGTCCCGTGGGCGCGGATGACGACGCGGGCCTGCTGGGCCGTGGAATGCCGCTGCACGTTGGTGAGCGCCTCCTGGACGATGCGGTAGAGCGAGAGCTGCAACGGCAGTGGGACGTGGGTGAGGGCCTCGGGCTCGTCGATCGCCTCGGTGTAGGCGATCCGTAGCCCGGAAGCCTCCGTGATCTGCGCGAACAGGGCAGGCAGTTCGGCCAGTGAGGGCTCCGGCGCACGGGAGGCCGGCTCGGCGTCCTCCGTGGCCCCGCGGAGGGCCCCGAGCAGGCCCCGCATCTCACGCACGGCGGTGCGCGAGGAGTCCTCGATGGTCGACAGCGCTTCCCGTGCCTGGTCGGGATGCTTGTCGAGCAGGGTCCGCGCCGCGCCGGCCTGGATACCCATCACCGACACGTGATGCGCGACGACGTCGTGGAGTTCCCGTGCGATGCGCAGCCTCTCGGCCGTCACCGCCCTGCGCTGCAACTGGGCCGACTGCTCGGCGATGGTGGACGCCTGCTCGGCGAGGACGGCCTGGCTGCGGGCCTGCCACCAGGCGTTGCGCCCGAGCCAGATGGCGCCCACGACGTAGAGGGTGTTGACGAGGAACGTGTCGAGCACCATCGACACGACCGGCGGCAGGATGCCAGGGCGCAGGTCCTCGTCCCCGGTCGCGACCGCTTCACGCAACGAGTCGAGGGAACTGCCGACCGCGACGTCCCAGGCGACCCAGCCGAACATGGCGATCGTGATGGCGCCGAGGACGACGGCGCCGGCCCGCCGGTCGCGCGCCCAGGCGGCGGCCGAGTAGATCGCGAAGAAGCAGATGCCCTGGTAGAGCAGGGTGTATCCCACCTCGGGGATGAACGTGCAGGTCACGAAGAAATGTGCGAAGGCGAGCGCGGCCACGGGGGTGGGCCAGACGCGTCGTGCCAGCAGCAGGAACGCGCCGGTGACGATGGCGAGGTATTCGACCCAGATCGGCCGGTCGGGCAGGAAGGCGCCGGTCACGGGCCGTTCCAGCTCCCGGTTGACGGCGATGATCAGGGCGAACGCCACCACGAGCACGACGTCGGCGCGCGTGATCCGCTGCGGAGGGCGGACGAAGTCGTCGTCCGTGCCGAACCAGGTGGCGATCCGCTGCCCCAGGCGCATGACGATCAGCTCGCGAACCGGCTGAGCTGGGACGTGTCACCCTGCGAGATCTCGTCGAACATCGCCAGCGCGTCGTCGTGGTTCCACACCACCACCGACTGGCCGTCGTCGGTGACGCCCGCGGGATCCGAGATCGGGACGACCAGCGACAGGCCGTCGCCGCTGGAGACGTCGATGAGTGCGCGAGCCGCCCCGATGAGGTCGCCCGTGCCGGTCTCGTCTCCGCGGGTGAGCATGTCCTTCGCGGCCATGTTGATCCGCCAGTAGCGGAACGGGTTGAGGACGGTCGCCGGCGAGGCGACCTTGGATGCCACCTGACCCATGACCTCGCGCTGCCGCTTGGCGCGCCCGATGTCGCCCTCGGGGTCCTGGTAGCGCTGCCGGACGTAGCCGAGCGCGTTGGCCCCGTCGAGGGTCTGGCAACCCGCCGGGAGGTCGATGTTGGCGTACTCGTCCTGCATGGGGGCGTCGAGGCACACGTCGACGCCGCCGACCGCGTCCACGACGCTGGCGAAGCCTCCGAACCCGATCTCCAGGTAGCCGTCGAGCTGGACGCCGGTCGCCAGCTCGACGGTCTCGGTGAGCAGTGCGGGGCCGCCGTAGGCATAGGACGCGTTGAGCTTGCCCTGGCCGTAGCCGGGGATGCTGACATACGAGTCGCGGGGCAGGCTGACGAGCACCGACGGCCCGCTGATGGGGCGATAGAGCAGCATGATCGTGTCGGCGCGGGACCCGGCCGCATCGCCGGTGCCCAGTTCCTCACGCTCCGCTTCGCTGAGACCTTCGCGGCTGTCGGTGCCGACGAGCAGCACGGCTGTGCCCGGCTGTGTACTGGGCCGGTCGGTGGACTGCGACTCGTCCACGGTCTGCATGTGACCCGCGGCGTACAGCGGCACCCCGATGAGCCAGGCCAGCCAGGCGACCAGGAGGATGACGACCAGCCTGAGCAGCCGCAGCGCCCGTCGTCCCCGGCGCTTCCGTGGCCTCGGTGAGGTGCGGGCCGCATCCCCGGCGCGGTCCCGTGGGTCGCGTGCAGCGGGTGGACGCCCGGCGGTGTTCCTCGCGTCGGCATGCCCGGCTCGGGACGCCGATTGCCTGGCCTCCGATGGGCGCGAGCCCGCCGAGCGAGCACCCGACGTGCCCCGGTACCCCGGTTGCGCCCCTGATCGCGCCTGGTTCCCCTGTGCCTCGCGGCGCCCGGATCGGTCGCCGGCGCTCGTCCGCCCGATGCGGGCTGCCTGCTGCCCGGAGGCGGAATCGTCCGCGTACGGCTCGGTGGTGACCCGCGGCCTCGGCGACTGGGCGGGACGCGCGGTGCTGTCGTAGAGCCAGTCGAGATCGTCCTGGCGCTGCGAATCGCTCCTGACGTGACGGCGTTCATCCGGGCCGGGGCGCTCAGTCATGCCCACAGGGTACTAGTGGGGAATGTGCGCCGGCCGGGTCTGCTACGGGCGTGTGGTGCGTTCCTGGCCCGCGATCCGCTCGACCTGCTCGTCGGTGCCGCCGACGGTCACGACGGCGGATCCCTGGCCCAGCAGGGGAGCGACGAGTCCCTCGACCACCGTGCGCCAGGGATCGAGGCCGGCTCGCAGCAGCCGGCGGTCGTCGGACGGCTCCACCTGGGCAAGGTCGTCCCACGAATGGCCGAGGTCGGTCTCGAAGCAGACGGGCCGGGTCGCGGGGACGCGCCAGTGCACGTCGGGCTGGCTCAGCACCTCGGCGTAGTCGGTCACGCCCAGCGGTTTGCGGTCGAAGGGCCCACCCAGCGGGTGCAGCGAACAGGCCACGGTCTCGACGCCGGGCACCGGGTGCGGGTCCTCCGGGCCGACCACGGCCGCGTCCAGCAGATCCGTGGACGCGAGTCCTTCCCGTGGCATGGCCACGACGCATCCGCCCAGTTGCCACGTGGCCATCGTCCAGACCAGTCCCACCCAATGGCCGGGATTGGTGATGAGCACCGTGTTCGCGACGCGCGGGAACTCGTCGACGTCCATGGACACGAGCAGGTTGGCCGACTTGTCGACCCAGTTGGCGAAAGTACGGCCGGACAACTCGGTGCGCTGGCCGTGGTCGAGGTCGTACCAGGTGAGCAGAGGCGCGCTGCCTCCGTGGAGCACACGCTCCTCCAAGGCTTCCAGTACTCCCAACCCGAGGCGGGGGTTCAACGGGCGGATCATTCGCCCATCGTAGATGCAGGCGCCCGCATGTGCACACGGCTCTCGTAATGGCACCGGCTAGATTGTCGGTGTGCGTTACGTGGTGATCATGGCAGGTGGCTCGGGCAAGAGGCTGTGGCCCTTGTCGCGTCAGGGTGAGCCCAAGCAGTTGCTTCCCCTGTTCGAGGGGCGCAGCCTGCTGCAACTCGCCTGGGACAGGGTGTCGCGGGTCGTCGCGCCCGAACAGGTGCTGGTGTGCACGGGAGCCGACTACGCCGACGTCGTCCGCCGGCAGTTGCCGGAGCTGGCGCCGGAGAACCTGCTCGGTGAACCGGAGGGGCGTGACTCGCTCAACGCAGCGGCCTGGCCGGCCGCGGTGCTGGCCGCGCGCGACCCGGACGCGGTGGTGGCGATGGTGACCGCCGACCAGCTCATCTCACCGGTGGAGGTGTTCACCGAGGCATTGACCAACGGGTTCCGGCTCGCCGAGGACCGCCCTGACGTGCTGGTCACGTTCGGAGTCGTCCCGACGTCCCCGCACACCGGGTACGGATACCTCGCCCGCGGGCAGGACATCGCGGGTTACGGCCGGGCGAGCGCGGTCGACGAGTTCCGCGAGAAGCCGGACGCCGCCACGGCGCAGGAGTACCTGGCCAGCGGGCGGTACTGGTGGAACTCCGGCATGTTCGTCTGGCGTGCGCGCACCTTCCTCGACCAGCTCGCCGTGTTGCTGCCCGGCACCTATGCGAAGGTGCTGGAGCTCGCCGCCCGTCCCGAACTGCTGCCGGAGATCTACCCGACCCTGCTGAAGATCTCCGTCGACTACGCGGTCATGGAGCCGGTGTCCCGCGGCGAGGGGTCGGCACGGGTGGCCGCGATCGCCCTCGACATCACCTGGGCGGACGTCGGCAGCTTCGCCTCCCTGTGGGACGTGCTCGACCACGATGCCGACTGCAACGCACGGATGGGCACGACGGTGGTGCGCGAGTCGAGCGGCAACCTGCTGGTCAACGCCACCGACGACAGCGTGCTCGCCGTGCTCGGCCTCGATGACGTGGTGGTGGTGCGCACCGAGTTCGCCACCCTGGTGGCGCCGCTGTCCGCGTCCCAACAGATCAAGACCCTGGTGGAGCAGGTCGCCGACGAGGCGGGCGCCGAGCTGGCCTGAGGACGGAGGAGGACGGATGATCCAGTACGCCAAGGGACTGCGCGGGCCGGCCATGGTCGTCGTGCTCGTCGTGCTGTCGGTCTACGTGGGGCTGAGTGTCGGTCGTTTCGTCATGCTCACTACCGGAGGCAGCGCCGTCGCGGCGGCCGCCCAGGAGGCGGGCTCGTCGTCCCCATCGCTGGTGTGGGTCTTCCTCGCCGTCGCGCTGGCGCTGGCATGCCTGTTCATCGAGCCGCGGCCGCGCCGCTCGCGGAGACTCGTCACGGCCGCGGCGATCGTCATGATGATCGTCGCGGTGGACGCGCTGGTGTTCCTGGTGCTCGGCCTGCTCGGGCAGCTCACCGTCGGTGAGGCGCTGGGCGTGGTCGGGGGGGTCGTGGAGACCCTCGTCAAGGCCGCGTGTGCGGCGGTGCTGTGGCGTCTGCGTCCCGACAGCGCGGACGAGGCCGGCGTCCCCGGGGACGAGGGGAACGGGGCACGGCGCCGGGGGCCCGATCCGGTCTGGCGGGCCGAGGAGGCCGTCGGTCTGCAGTGGGCGCGTGCGGGGGACGCTGCCACCGGTGCCCCGGCGAGCAGTTCTGTGCCGCCGCCGGCGCTGCCCGAGGCTGTTCCCCCGCCCGCCCCTGTCAGACGGCAGCTGTGGTCGCGCGGTGGGATAGGCCCGGACGCACTGGCCGACGCCGAGCCACCGGTCGAGTCGTCCGGACCGCCTGCGCGGGGTATGCCGTGGACGACGGCATCGGAGGCCGCCGACGGCTATCTGTCGCCCACCTCGGGGGAGGACGCGGGAGACGGTGGCGCGCCGCCGTCGCCGCGGCGGGAACCCCCCAAGTGGACTCCGATCACTCGCGCCGAGTGAACAGATACTTGCGTACCTGATCCATCTGTTCAACAGATAGTTGCGACTTCTTTCAATTTGACGCGCGGTTAACCACAGGCGTGTAATTTCGTCCTTGTAAGTCATGCGGCACCCGGTACCAGGTGCCGCGCAGGGGGATGACTTGTCCGGGCAAAACCTCAACAAACTCTGGACAGGGTCAGCAGTGAAAGTCGAGAGGAACGAGAGGAACAGGTATGCAAGCATTCCTGGCGCTCGTCGACATCAGCGACGAAAGTGCCCTGGCGTGGCAGGAGCGGGCGCTGTGCGCCCAGACCGACCCGGAGGCGTTCTTCCCCGAGAAGGGAGGATCCACCCGTGAGGCCAAGCGAGTCTGCCAGAGCTGCGAAGTTCGGGCCGAGTGCCTTGAGTACGCACTGGCAAACGATGAACGTTTCGGCATCTGGGGTGGACTGTCGGAGCGTGAGCGTCGCAAGCTGAGGCGCAGGGCGGTCTGAGCCCGGGCTCGCGGACATGGCAAAGCCCGTCGGATCTGCCCTTCTTCGCTTCTGCAGGTAGTGTGCATGAGGTGACGGACCGGCCGAGTGACATGTGGGCCTGGGCCCACGAACGGCCCGACGAACCGCCCACACCGGTGGATGCCAGCGGAGTGCTGGCGGTGCTCGTCGCGCACAACGGTGACCAGTGGCTGCCCCGGACTCTTCTCGCCCTCGCACGCCTGGACGTGCGTCCCGGTGGCCTGATCGCGATGGACGCGGGTTCGCACGACGGTACTCGGGAACTGCTCGAACGGGCTCGCGCGCAGCGCATCGTCGACGTCGTCCTCGACGGCGAGCCCGCCGAGGGTTTCGGAGCCAACGTCGACACGGCCGTGCGCGAGGCGGAGGCCCAGGGGTTCCGTCCGTCATGGCTGTGGCTGTTGCACGACGACTCGGCCCCCCGTCAGAGTTGCCTGTCGGAACTCCTCCGCGAGGCGACGCCCCCGGCCGAGGGTGAGGGACCCGCGATCCTCGTCCCCAAGCTCCTGCATCCCAAGCGCCGCAACCATCCCGATCAGATGAGCGCGGTCGGCGAGTCGATCGCGCGGTCGGGCATGCGCGTCCTGACGGTCGAGGCGGGCGACATCGATCAGCACCAGCAGGAGCCCGCTCCCGTGCTCGGCGCGTCGACGGCGGGTCTGCTCATACGCATGGACGCCTGGCACGCGCTGGGCGGGCTGTCGCCCGAGATCCCCCTGTTCCGCGACGGCGTCGATCTCGGCTGGCGGGCCAACGCGCGGGGCCTGATCGTGCGAACCTGTCCGGCGGCGGCGCTGCGTCACATCGAGGCGGGACGCGTCGGGCTGCGCGACAGTACCATCGCGCCCGATCCCCAGCGGGCCGACCGGCTTGCCGGCATGTCCGTGGTCACCATGCATGCCGAGAAGCCCGGACGCACCGTCAGCCGTCTGTGGCTGCAGTCGGTCGTCTCGTCGATCGGCTTTCTGCTGGGCAAGTCGCCGAGCCTCGCCGCGAGCAGGATGAAAGCCGCGTTCCAGTTGGTGGGCCGTCGCCGGATGCTCGTCGCCGCGAACGCGCGGGTGCGTGAGCAGAGCCAGGGTGAGGTGCCCGCGGGCCTGCTCCCGGACAGGTCGTGGGGCGTGCGGCGATTCTTCGACCGGACGGCCGGGGCGATCAGCGATCGGTACTACGACCTCGTCGACGAGGACGACGACGGCGGCCTCGACGAGCTGACGGGCGACGATTTCGCCGGCGGACCCCAGCGGACCACTTTCTGGTCGCCCCCGATCATCGGAATGATCGTGATGCTGCTGGTCAGCGTGGTGGCGAGCCGCCATCTCATACGCTTCGGGTTCCTGCAGGGCTCCCAGCTCCTCGCCGCCCCACCGACCCTTCACGACGCCTGGGCCGCCTGGGCCCAGGCCGACGCGGGGATGGCGGGGTCGAACGCGCCGTGGCTCGCGTTCACGGCCCTGGGATCGACCCTGGCTCTCGGTCACCCCGACTGGTTCGCGTCCGTGCTCGTCCTCGGGGGGCCGGCTCTGGCGGGCTGGGCGGCGTTCTATTTCCTGCGCCCGATCACCGGCCACGGCTGGTGGACGCCGGTGCTCGCCTGCCTGTGGGGCACCCTGCTGCCGGTGGTGGGCGCCACATCCAGCGGTTCGATGGACGCCGTGGTCGTCGCCGTATGCCTGCCGATCATGGGATCGGTGATGCGTCGTTGGATCGACGCGGACACGAAGGGCGCCGAGGGGTGGCGCCTGCCCGCCTCGCTCGCCCTGATCGGCACGGTGCTGGGGAGCTTCATGCCCCTCATGCTGGTGATCACCGGCGTCGTCGGCGTGTGGATGGCCGTGTGGCGCAGAGACGTCCGTGGTGGTCTCGTGGCGGTGCTCGGCCCGCTCCTGGTGCTGGGAGCCTGGGTGCCGCGGCTCCTGGACGACCCGGGCCGGCTGCTCGTCGGCAGCGATCCGGCCAGCACATCGGCCGGTCTGGCGCCCAGCGGGCTGGACGTCCTCACCGGTTCCGCGCACGAGCCGGGAACCCCGATGGTCGTGGGGGCCGTGGTCGTGGCCGCCGTGTGGGCGGCGGGCATCGTCGGAGCGATCCGGTCGGACGCGATCCGTCCGGGAACGCGTCGCCTGCTGTACGTGGCGGTCGCGGCCGGCCCGCTCGCAGGTGTCGTCCTCAGCCGATTCGTGGTCTCCGTGGCCGGGGTCTCGGTGCGACCGGACCCGGTGCCGTGGGTGTTGCTCGGTCTGTTCGCCCTGCTCGTGCTCGCCGCTTTCGGTCTGGGCCGTCCCCCGGAGGTGTCGGTGGACGACGGCCCGGATGACGGGGGCTCGGGAGAGGCGACCCGGCGGCGGAACCTGCTCGGGGCCGTGCTCGCGTTCGCCCTTGCCGTCGGCGCGGCGTGGTGGGTGATCGGGGGCACGTCCGAATTGGAACGGCACACCGAGACATTGCCCACCTATGTCGTGGGCGTCGAGGCGTCCTCGCGTGCCACCCGGACCCTGATGATCGACCTCACGGGCGGGACCGCGCAGTTCAACGTGACCTCGGCCACCTCCCCGGAGTGGGGCACCGGTGAGTCCCCCGTGCTGTCCACCAGCGCCGAAGCCACACAGGAGATACTGCGATCGGCTCAGCAGTTCGCCCAGGGTCAGCCGTCGGACGATCTCGCGTCCCGGCTGGCACAACTCGGTATCGGGCACGTGTGGTTGCGCGGCGCGAGCACTCAGTCGGTGTCGAACCTGTCGTCGTCACCATCGCTGGGGGTGGCTCAGTTGGACGACAGCACAGTGGTCTTCACCGTCACCACACAACCCAGCCGCATCATGCTGGCCGCCGGTGACACCGAGACCCCGATCAGTGACATGACCGTCTCCGATCCGCGGGCCGGTGCGTTGATCGTGGCGAGCGAGCCGGCCGATCCCGATTGGCGGGCCTCGACCGGGGGACGGCAGCTGGAATCCGCGGACTCGGGCGACTGGCGTCAGGCCTGGGATGCGGACGGCCGCAGCGGTGAGTTGAGGGTCTGGATGCGCATGGATGTCGCGTCCGTCCTCTGGCTCGCGGGCGGCATCCTCCTTCTCATCGTCCTCGCCGCACCCACCGCGCAGAAGGTGAACGCCCCACGTCGAGCCCTGGCAGGCCAGGGGCGCAGGGGAGGTGCGCGCAGATGAGTCAGCGACCCCGGCGTGGGCTGCCGCCCGACGCCCCGAACGACCCGGTGGACAACGTGCCGGACGCCGAGACCACCGCCGTGCGAAGGGCGTTGCGGGACGAAGAACTCGCGGCCATGACGCCGCCCCCGGCGGCGCGGCGCCCCAGCCGGGCGGCTTCCGAGCCCGAGCCTGAGCCGACTGCGGCGGCCGAGCCCGAGCAGACAGCGCCCCGGAGAGGACGCCGGGCCGCAGCCGAGTCGGAACCCGCCGGAGCGGAGACCGTGGTGGTGGACTCCCACGCGTCGGCCGAGAAGTCCGCCTCGCGTACCAGAGGGCTGCGTGCGCCTCGATCACAGGGCGGCGCGAGCACGGCTCCTCCTCGTCCGGCTCTCACCGCAGTCGAGGCCAGGCGACGCCGTCTGGCGCTGGCGTTCGGCCTGTTCGGGCTGATCGCATGCCTGGGGATCGGCCTCGTCCCGGCCCAGCCGGCCCCCGTTCCTCAGACGGTGCCCCTGGTCACGGCCATCAGCCGTACGTGCCCGGTGTCGGACACCGGTCCGGCGACGCTGGTGGCGTCCTCGTCGGACGGCGACATCCGGTTGCGCGAGCTCGGGTCGACCGCTACGTCCACCCTCACCGGCCCGCTCAGCATCGGCGATCAGACGACGGCCACGATCCTCACCCCGACGTTGTCGGAGAGCAGTGTCGTGGGCGGCACCGTGATGTCGAGCGACACCCAGCAGTGGTACGGATCGTGCCGTTCGCCGCGCACCGATCAATACGTGCAACTGCCCGGGGGGGACGGGGCGACCCTGCTCGTGATCAATCCGGAGTCCGAGGACGCCCTGATCGACATCACGTTGACAGGCCCCGACGGTGAGATCACCGGCGACAGCCTGCGCGGGGTGACGGTGCCGGCGAACTCGCAGCACGTCGTCGATCTGTCGGCGTACGCGGGCTCGGTCGACGCGGTCGGGGCGAGGGTCCGCACGAGCCTGGGACGCGTCCTGGCCGTCGCGCAGGCCGTTCGCGACGACGGCGGCGACTTCGCCAGCAACACCATCCTCGGGCGCACAGTGGTGATCCCGGCCGTCCCGGAGGGCTCGGGCAGCACCCTTCTGCTGCTGTCGAACCCGGGCACCACGCGCAACGCGGTCTCGATCGAGGCCATCACCAGCGCGGGCAGGTATGCGCTTCCCGGATACGAGAGCTATGCGCTCAATGCCCAGCGCACCGTGCAGGTCGACCTCACCTCCGCGTTGAACGGGGTTCCGGCGGCGCTGGTCATCACGGGTCGGGAGGACTTCGCGGCGTCCTTGTTCGCGACGGCGGGGGGCGACTTCGCCGTCGTCCCCGGCGAACTGGACGAGCAGAGCGCGGCCGCGCAGGACCTGGTCGCGGTCGTCCCCGGTACCGGAACGTTGCAGATCACGAACTCCGGTGACGGCGAGGCGTTGGTGCGGGTCGATTGGGGTGAGGATCAGGCGCCGGCCGCTCGCACGGTGCTCGCAGGCTCGGTCGCCACGGTCGACATCCCCGACGGAGCGACCACGGTGCGGCTGACGTCCAACGGGCCTGTCTCCGGTGCGCTGCTCGTCCATTCGAGTTCGGGCTCGGGGCTGTCCGCGGTGCCACTGGAATACTCGGCACGTTCACAGGCGTGGATCCCGATCCAGCCCGAGGCGGGGATGGGCCGCTAGGACCTGTCGGCAGTAACTGGGCCTTGACAAGTGTGATCGATGCTCCGCGTGCAGAGATGAGTGAGATGCGGGCGGGCCTCACAGGTGACTCACAGGCGCCTCAAAGTTACAGCAAAGTGACCAGAAATTGAATGAAAGGAGTCAAGCCGGAGAAGAACACGTAAGGAGACGGCCCCATGGACTCCCTCATCATGATCGTCATCGACGAGGTGGCAATCACGATCCTGGCCCTCGGCATCTATTTCACCCGGCATCGTCGCCGCGATCTGGTCGTCGCCTTCCTCGGCGTCAACACGGGAGTGCTGGCCGTCGCCTCCGTGCTCGGCTCGGTCGACGTGGGGATCGGGCTCGGAATGGGGCTGTTCGGAGTCCTGTCCATCATCCGCCTGCGGTCTTCGGAGATCGAACAGCACGAGGTCGCCTACTACTTCTCGGCCTTGTCCATCGGCCTGATCGCCGGGCTCGGCACCGGCTGGGTCGCCATCGCACTCATCGGGCTCGTCCTGGTGGTCATGTTCATCGGTGACCACCCCTCACTGCTTTCCCGCTACCGCGAACATGTGGTGAACGTCGACGAGGCGATCACGGACGAGCAGGAGTTGCGCGAGCGCGTCGAGCAGATCGTCGGTGGCCGGGTGCGGTCGATGACGGTGCAACGGCTCGATCTGGTCAACGACACCACCCTCGTGCGGGTCTGCTATCAGACGGGAACCGGGAAGAGCCGGTCCCCGCAGGCGGTCCACACCGACAGCGCCGGCATACACGCGTTGACCGGCGCCGCGCGCGACGGCGCGGTCCGGGTCGAGGTGCGATCATGAGCGGCGGCATGGCGGGCAGCCTCGCCCGGTACGGCTCGGTCACTCTCGACGAGGTCGTCGGCGGGGCATCGCTGCTCACCCGGGTGGACCGCAAGTACATGATGTGGCGCGACGAGGCCGAGCGCCTCCTTGCAGGGTTGCCGACCGGGTTCCGCGTGCTGGAGACCGACGGGCAGCGTCTGTCGACCTACGAGTCGGTCTACTTCGACACCCCCGATCTGCTGAGCTTCCGCCTCGCGGCTCGCAGCCGTCCGCGGCGGTTCAAGCTGCGGACGCGCGCCTACCTCGACGCGGACGCCGCCTACCTGGAGGTCAAGACCAGGAGCACACGGCGCGTGACCGTCAAGGAACGCATGTGTTACGGGATCGACGAGCGCCATGAACTGACCCCCCTGGGCCGCCAGTACGCGGTCGGCACGCTCGCCGGGGCCGGAGTGGAAACCGCGCGGGTGGGCGTCCTCGAACCCGTGGTGACCACGCGATACCGCAGGGGGACGCTGTTGCAGCCCGACGGCTTGAGCCGTGCGACGGTCGACATCGACCTGTCCTGGCAGGACGCGGACGCCGGGACGCTCACGCTCGGCGACGTGGCGATCATCGAGACCAAGTCGGGCGGGCACGCGTCTGCCCTCGACCGGGTCCTGTGGGCGCACGGATACCGGCCCGAGTCGTTCAGCAAGTACGCGACGGGTCTGGCCGCCCTGCACCCCGGGCTCCCATCGAACAAGTGGCACCGGCCTCTGACTACCTATTTCACGCGCTGACCCACGACAAGGACCCCCATGAACAAGCGACTGATCCTCCCGGCGTTCCTCGCGGCCGTCGTACTCGGCATCACCGGGTGCACCACCGAGACCACCTCGACGGACCCGTCGCCGAGCACGAGCACGTCCTCGGCGTCCAGTTCCGCGACCTCCTCGGCCACCGCGTCGGCGGACTCCGACCTGAGCGCTGCCGCCGTGCTGGCGGACGACGCCGACGCGACGGTGGTCAACGACGACGAGTGGTCGTCCGAGGGCGCCACCGGCATCACCCTGTCGGGCTCCACGGCGTCGGCGGACGGCGAGGGAGTGACGGTGGACGGCTCGACCGTCACGATCACCGCCGCCGGCGTCTACCGGCTCAGCGGGACGCTGGCCGGCCGGGTCGTCGTCTCGGCCCCGGACGACGCGCTGGTCGTCCTCATCCTCGACGGGGCGACGATCACCAGCGACGACTCGCCGGCCATCGAGGTCGTCTCCGCGGACGATGCGGTCGTCGCATTGGCGGATGGCACGCAGAACTCCTTGTCGGACGCGCAATCGTATGACGACAGCACGCAGGCCAACGCGGCTCTCTACGCCGACGTCGACCTCACTATCACCGGAACCGGAGCCCTGACCGTGTCGGGCAACGGGAACGACGGCATCACCAGCACGGACGACCTCGTCGTCCTGTCGGGCACCATCACCGTCGACGCCGCCGACGACGGCCTTCGCGGGAAGGACTCCGTGACGATCCGGGGCGGTACCCTCACGGTGACCAGCGGTGGTGACGGCATCAAGTCCGATCAGGACGAGGACGCGACCGCGGGCTACGTGTTGATCACCGGCGGAACGCTGACCGTCGAGGCCGGCGGGGACGGCATCACCGGCGAGACCGACGTGGTGATCACCGGGGGACAGTTCCACGTCGTGACCGGGTCGGGCCACCAGACGCAGCCTTCCGAGGACGTCTCGACCAAGGGCGTCAAGGCCGGCGTCGCGCTCGTGATCGAGGGCGGCACCCTGGACGTCGATTCCTCCGACGACGCCGTGCACACCAACGGGTCGGCGCGGATCGCCGGGGGAACCCTCACCCTCGCCAGCGGTGACGACGCCGTCCACGCGGACGCCGCGCTGATCGTCGACGGTGGGGACATCACGGTGAGCGAGGCCGTCGAGGGCCTGGAGGGTGTCGACATCTCGATCACGAACGGGACGATCAGCCTCACGACGAGCGACGACGGCATCAACGCCGCGGGCAACACCACGACGACCGGGATGGGTGGCGGCATGGGCGACACGGGCGAGACGCTGACGATCTCGGGTGGAACGGTCACGGTGGACGCCCAGGGTGACGGCCTGGACTCCAACGGCAGCCTGACGATCCAGGGCGGCACCGTCGTCGTCCACGGCCCCACCGCGAGCGACAACTCGGCGCTGGACGCCAACGGCACCCTCGCGATCGACGGAGGGACGGTCATCGCCCTCGGCAGCGCGGGCATGGCGGAGTCCCCGGACTCCTCGTCCGCCCAGGGCTGGGTGATGGCGCAGGCCTCCGGCTCAGCGGGTTCGACCGTGCGGATCCAGGACGCGGACGGCACCGTGCTCGGCGAGTTCACCTCGTCGAAGGCGTTCTCGATGGTGGTCTACTCGTCCGGCGCCGTGGTCAGCGGGGACCAGTACACGATCAGCGTCGACGGGAGCACCACCACCGCGACGGCCGGCCAGTCCGCCGGAGGCATGGGCGGCGGGGGCGGCATGGGCGGCGGCCCGGGCGGCCGCAACGGCTGATGTTCCCCGGACGAGTGCGTGGTGGCGGATCGGCGTGACCAGGTTCCTTGAAATAGCGCATCTCCCGATAGCCGGCCTGCGTTACCCGTAGTCGTGGGCTTTCCGTCGGTTCTCGTCCGAAATTTGAAGGAACGTGGTCACCAGGTCTGCGATGCTCACCCCGATAGAACTAGAGCACCTGGGCGCACGCCAGGGTGAGATACCGATGGTCGTGGTAGAGCAGCGGGCTCGCCTCCGGGCCCGGTACGACGTCGAGCACCTCCGCGGCGATGAGCCGCGAGGCACCCACCTCGACGATCTCCAGGGGACGAGCACGCAGTGCCGCCGGAGCCGATGGCAGGTGGGGCTCACCTGTGGGCAGCCGCCGCCACCCCTGCTCCGGCACGAACCGCGGCCCGTCCGGACGCGCGAAGGCGTCCGCGATGTCCCTGTGCTGTTCGCCGAGCAGGTGGATGAGGAAAGTGCGAGCGTGGAGGATGCCTCCGGCTGAGCCGCCGTCCCGCATCACAGAGAACGACAGCGCCGGCGGATCGGTGCTCAGCGAGGCGATGCTGGACGCTGTGAGGCCCACCGGCCCGCGTTCGGTGGTCGCGGTGATGAGGCCCACCGCAGCCGGATGAGTGCGGAAGGCGGTTGTGAAGTCCTCGATGAGCCTGCTCATGTGGGTCGTGTTGTCCTGTCCTCGATCGTCGGCTGGAGAAGTCCTCGAAGCCGGGTGAGCCCGAGGCGAGCAGCCGCCGTCACGTCGGCGACATCGCCGGCTCCGTCTGCGGCACATGCCTGCGCACGTCCACGAGGCTGGAATGCTGGGGGTTGCCCTTCGCCAGCGGGGTGGGGCGCTGTGTGGTCAGCATGTTGATGTTTCCCCGGATGTCCGCGCCGCCGGGCCCGGGCCGGAACCACGCACCCTGCGCCAGCCCGACGACGCCCCGCGCGATGCGATCGGTCACCCGGGCACGCACGACGACGCGTCCTCGATCGTTGAAGACATCCACCTCGTCCTCGTCGGCGATGCCGAGGCTCTCGGCGTCCAGCGTGTGGATCCACAGCCGGTGGGGCTCGAAGCGCTCCAAGCGCTCACTCGTGTCGAGCGTGGAGTGGGTGCGCCGCTTGGTGTGCCAGCCGACGAGCTGAAACGGGTAGCTGGCTGTCCGCGGACCGTCCTGGGGGCCCTCGAAGCTCGGCACGTACTTGGGTATCGCCGGGATGTCAGCGGGCTGGTGGAGCTCGAAGAGTGCGGGCGAGAAGATCTCGATCCGGCCGGACGGCGTGGGGAACCGATGATGCTCGGGGTCGGTGATCTGGTCGCGGAAGGCGATGAAGGGTTCTCCGTCGGGGTACTTGAACAGCCCCGCCCGCCGGAACTCCTGGAACGGGGGAAGGTCGGGCTCCGCGGCCCTGGTCGCCTCGTAGGTCTCCTCCAGCCGGCCCACCAGGTTCTTCCCGCCGTGGGTGAACTCGTCGCGGAGGCCGAGCCGCTCAGCGAGGTCGGCGAGCCAGTCGTACTCGAAGCGTGCCTCGAACAGCGGTGCGACGGTGCGGTTGTTCGAGATGAGGTAGTCGCCGAACTGCCAGGGGGTGCCGATGTTGTCGGTCTCGAACAGCGAGGTGCCGGGCAGGACGATGTCGCTGAACAGCGCGCTCGGGGTCATGAACAGGTCGGAGGTGACGATGAACTCGCAGGCGGTCTCGTCCCTGAGGATCCGCGTCGTCTCGTTGACGTCGGAGTGCTGGTTGACCAGGGTGTTCCCGGCGAGGTTGATGATGAGCTTGATGTCGGCGTCGAGGTGATCGACGCCCTGGAGCCCGTCGTCCCGCCTGGTCATCGTGGTGCCGTCGGTGATCGCCTTCGTCCACAGGAAGACCGGGATCCGGCCCGGGTAGGGGTTCGGGACCAGGCCCACGTTCGCCGGTCTGGCGTGTGCCCGGATACCGCCGACGCCGGATGCGGCCCCGCCCGGTATGCCGATGTTGCCGGTGAGGCCCGGCAGCACACAGATGGAGCGCACCGTCTGCTCCCCGTTCCCGGTGCGTTGGGGCCCCAGCCCTTGCAGCAGTGCGGCGGGTTTCGTGGTGGCGTACAGCCTGGCCAGCCAGCGGATGGTCTCGGCGGGCACGCCGGTGATCGGCTCGGCCCACTGCGGCGTCTTGGCGATGCCGTCTCGTTTCCCGAACACGTAGCTCAGGTAGTCCTCTTCGTCCTCGTAGCCCTCGGGCATGTGGGCGGCGTCGAACCCGAGGCAGTGGGCGTCCATGAACTCCTGATCGTGGAGGCCCTCGCGGACGATGGTGTGGGCCATCGCGTCCACGAGCGCGCTGTCGGTCGTCGGCCTGATCGCGATCCAGTGATCGGCCAGTTCCTGAGCCGTGTCGCTGAGCCGGGGGTCGACGGCGACGATCATGGTGCCGTTGCGCTTGGCGCGGCGCAGCCAATCGGCGGTCTGTGTGCCGAAGCCCGTCTCGACGGGGTTGTGGCCCCACAGGACGATCAGCTTGGAGTTCACGAAGTCGTCCGGGCTGTTGCCGGTCATCCCGGTGCCGTAGGTGTACTTCGTCGCGTGGGCGGTGCAGGCGGAACTGTAGCTGTTGTAGGAGTCGAGGTAGCCGCCGTCGAGCGCGAGGAGCCCTTTGGCCATGACGTTTCCCCTGGCCACGGAGTTGATACCCGACGCATAGTGCACGAAGCGGGCGGTGGGGCCGTAGCGCTGCCTCACGCGGCGCAGCTGGAAGGCGATGGTGTCGAGGGCCTCGTCCCACGAGATCCGCTCGAACCTGCCGTCGCCGCGGGGGCCGACCCTCCTGAGCGGGTGGCGCAGTCGCTGACCCACCAGGAACGTGTTGTGGTACTCGAAGTCGATGGCGATGTTGCGCAGCGGCACGCCGTCGGTCGAGCGGTCGCCCGGGCCGATGCCCAGGACGCAACCGTTGCGCGTCTCGACGGCGATCGGGTTGCGGAATCCGCCGTTGCCCAGCCCACACGCCACGGTCGTCGTGGGTTCGTCGGACCATCCGGTCAGGGGGACGAAGCCCTCCGGGTCGGACGCGTCCGTATGGCCGCCGGCGATCGTCGTCCCGGACATCTCGGACGCGACAGCCTCCACGACGCCGGCGATCACCTGGGACAGGGCCTGGTAGGCCGGTGACGAGGCATGGTGGGCGAGCGCGGCGGCGAACAAAGAGGTGAAGGGGAGAAGATGGTCGCGGACGAAGGGCTCGGCCCCCGGATCGGTCATGTGCCGGGCGACGAACAGAGCTTCGAAGCCCCAGTGGTCACCGGGTTGCCGGTAGGCAGGATCCGGCGCGAGACCAAGGGCACCGTAGTCACGCAGGACTGTTTCGGTGCGATGAGAGAGCAGCCGCGGGGCGTCGTCCCCGTCGGTGAGATAGCACGACTCCCACAGTTCCAGGGAGGGGAACGACGTGCCGAAGAACAGTCGGTCGTGTTCGCGGCGGGCGGCCTGCTCGTCGTCCAGCAGCTCGCGGGCAGCCTGCTCGATCGTCACGGGACGCGAGGCCGGGCCGGCCAGGTCGAGCGAGTCCACCAGGGCGAGCCAGGTCTGGGGGTCGAAGGGACGAAGCGTGAGTCGCCCGAGAAGCCCGAGCGCGGTGGCCTGCGAGGGCATGATGTGGCGGGCTCCCGTCTGCCTCACAGCGCCGGGGCGTCGGCGAGGGCGGACGCCGCGTCCTTCCGATATGTCTGCAGGCGGTCGACGCGGACCGGCGGAGTCTTCTCGCCGGCGGTGACGGGAACGTCCAGCCGGTTGCCGGCAGGCGCGAGCGGGCAGGTCACGTAGTTGGTCACCGCGCAGGGGAAACTGATCGCCCGGTTGAAGTCGAGAGCGGTCAGCGAGGCGAGTGCGTCGGCCGACAGGTCGATGAACCGTCCGGCGCCGTAGGTCTCATGGCCGTTGGTGGCGTCGGTGAAGTGGACGATGCCCCGGACACGGCCGTCCGCGCCGACCTCGCCCGACACGTCGAACTCGTGGGGCTGTCCCGCGATGTCGGCCGTCAGAGTGCCGACGATCGTGCTGGTCTCCAGCACCCCGTGTTCGAC